>NZ_VPBO01000001.1:0-319228 GCF_013418655.1 Acinetobacter sp. YH12128
CTCCAGAGGAGTAAATTTATTTGATGAGAGAATGATAGAACAAACCATTAAATAGGTGAAACGGTTTGTTTTTATAAAATTAATCGGTTTTACAAATCAAATGATTAAATTTCTTTCTAAATCATAAGAATATACCGATGTGAATCCAGTCAATATTGGGCCACTATCGAGAAATACAAGTTAAATAGTGGAAAAATAAACGAATTCATCGCGCTTTAAGCAAGACAATGCTAGAGTCAACGCTATTGTATTGAGAATTTTTTTAGGGAAATGGCATGCAGGTCAAGCAAGGGATTTATCAGCATTATAAAGGTCAGTTGTATCAAGTCTTTCATGTTGCAACACATAGTGAAACGCGTGAAAAAGTTGTGGTCTATCAGTGCTTATATGACGACTATTCAATGTGGATTAGACCATTAGAGATGTTTATGGAAACCGTTGAAATTGATGGTGAAGTAATTCCACGTTTTAAGCTGATCCAAGAAACCCACTGAGCAGATATTTAGCCCTTCAATTTATAAATATGAATGAAATAGTAAAAGGACAGAATCATGAGCATGGATGCAAATTTTAAAAACTATATGCAACAACTCTATGCAGACTTTAGCGCTCACGATGCTGCGCAAAATCACCGACTTGCGCGTTACCGAAATATTGAGCCTGAATCTGCACTGTTTTTGGCTATGCAAATTCGCTTAAAACAAGCCAAACAGATCTTGGAAATTGGAACATCTACAGGTTATTCCACGCTGTGGTTAGGAGATGCTGCACAGTCTACACAAGGGCGGGTCGAAACCATTGAAATTGATGCAGCGCGTATCGAGCAAGCTAAACAACATGCGGCAAATTTAAGCTTAGCCGAATACATCGAATTCCATCATGGCGATGCACTGCATTTTTTACAGCAGTTAAATCAGCGTTATGACTTTATTTTATTAGATGCAGAACGTGATGCGTATATCGCGTATTGGCCATATTTAGCTGAATTGATACAAGCTCAAAGTGGCGTGTTAATCGTGGACAATGTGCTGTCACATGCCAATGAGGTCGCTGAATTTATCCAACGTGTTGAAGCGGATGATCGTTTTATCAGTACAACATTAAATGTGGGTGCAGGGCTTTTTATGGTGACTTGGCGCAACTAAAAATCAGGGCATTCAGCCCTGATTTGATCGAAAATATTTTTTAATTAATAAAATACTGTTGCTATAGCGCTAAGCTTGTAGCGGTTTAACCCTGTAGGCTTACTCGTGAAAAATGTAGATCATATTCTAAATATTTGTGGACAAATGCCGTTTTATCACTACATCGAAGTAAATTATCATAAATAAAAGGTGAAACTGGATAAAAGAGATCCCCAGAACCATTCGCATAAAAAATTTTTAAGTAACGTGAAGAAGAACTGTATTTCCAAGAAGTTACAACAGTTGTTGTCATAAGCCACCCCCTTATTGCGTTGTTATAGTCATACTGCAGTTAAAGGTTTATCTCATTTGAAATTAAGACAAATTTAGGGCGTGAAGTATTGCAGAATTGTTAAAAAATAATGTTTTATCTCACATTTTTTTCATTTCTTTATCAACTAATTTGATAAAAATAATGCCAGTTCAAAGAAATGCCATAAGCGTCATTCTCACTTGTTGGTGTCGGGGGAGTTAAAAACTACGGCATTGTTCTGATTTATTGCCTTTGACTTGGTTGTTGCTGCCATTAATTGAAAAAGCATTTTCAAGACAAATCAAATTACCTGCGATTTCATTATTATTTAGAACAATATTGCCGTTATTTTTCTTTAATTTCAGGTCGCCTGAAATTTGGTTATTGAGGAGTTGGATGTTTTTCCCTGTCGTAAAATCGACATTGCCACTGATATTGTTATGATTGGCAATGATCTTGGTAAAATTTTTATTAGACTCAATATTGCCTTTTATATGATTGTCATGCAGTTCAACACTAGCGCCATTTTCTAAAATAACATTGCCATGAACAATTAAACCTTCAAGCTGACAATTTTTTTTGACTTTAATATCTTCACGAATACTTTGGTTTTTAATTTCACCTTCGCAGTTCACGGCAGCAAAAGTCGTAAACGAACATAAAATTAAACTGATCGAGACGAAATATTTTTTCATGGGCTTACATCTTCCTGAAATAAGCAATTGACCTAAAATTCAAGTTAAAAATACTGAAATACCGACAAAGATGTAAGTCTAAACTATCAGGTATGAGGCGCATTTTTATTATATTTGTGTAAGTGCTAAGTTGATGAATATCTATAGATAGATGGAAAGTGCTAGGGCGTTATAGCTGTATGAATAAAGTGTGAACTGCGTAGGGTGTATAGAGGTACATACTCGCCAATAATAGGCATAAAAAAACCACGCTAAAAGCGTGGTTTTTGAATCAGTTCAATCTAATACAGATTAGATTTTACCAACTAGGTCGATTGAAGGAGCAAGAGTTGCGTCGCCTTCTTTCCATTTAGCTGGGCAAACTTCGCCTGGGTGAGCGTGTACGTATTGAGCTGCTTTAACTTTACGAAGAAGTTCTTGAGCATCACGACCGATACCACCAGCGTTGATTTCAACGATTTGGATTTTACCTTCTGGATCGATAACGAAAGTACCACGATCAGCAAGACCGTCAGCTTCGATTAATACGTCAAAGTTTTTAGCAAGAGTCCAGTTCGCATCACCAACCATTACGTATTGGATTTTTTTGATTTCTTCTGAAGAATCGTGCCAAGCTTTGTGAGTGAAATGAGTGTCAGTAGAAACTGAGTAGATTTCAACACCTAGTTTTTGGAATTCTGCATAGTTGTCAGCAAGGTCACCAAGTTCAGTTGGGCAAACGAAAGTGAAGTCAGCTGGGTAGAAGAATACAACAGACCATTTACCTTTAAGATCAGCTTCAGTTACTTCGATGAATTGACCATTTTGGAATGCTTGTGCTTTAAACGGTTTAACTTCAGTATTAATTAAGCTCATCATTGTCTCCATGATTGAGGTTTGTTTTTGATTTCCAATAGGGTACAGAAATTTTTCTTATTGCTGAAATAGTATTTTTACATAACTAATATCGGAAAATCCGAATTAATAGTGATTTACTCATTTCCCAATAGACCAGTATTTCATCTCATTTAACCGCAGTTGTGTGAGGATTAAATGACAGGAACTACCCTAAACGCCCTACACAGACATGAAGCCACACCCCTTAAAATTCAAGGGTAAAATTTAAAAAAAGTGATTTAAATTTTTCTATTGTTGATTTAATCCATCTTTAGGCATGCCGATTCGCTCATCAGCGAAGCATTTCTTTTGTTCAATTAGGCGGATGAAGGGGGATATGGCGAATTCATCCTATTTTCAGATTTGAGATCTAAACCGCACCACGCCAGTCGCGCCAGATAAATTCACTTCGGGTTTTCAATTGTTGCATTGGGAAATGCGATGAAACCGAGTAGAATATCGGGTTTCATGTAGTTGTAAGGCGTATTCTTGGTGGCGAAAGATTTAAATGTCGATCAATTGGTCATGGTTCGTGATCGCCATCGCTTAAGTCGGCTGAAAAAAGGCAAAGAAGCCAATCCTGAAAAATTTCAAGATTTGTTTGAAAAGTCGAATGCGAAAGTGCGCGAACGGATTGCCCGCATTCCAAATATTAAATTAAATCAAGACTTACCTGTTACGCAGTATGCGGACAAACTAATTGAAGCGATTCAGCAGCATCAAGTGATTATTGTGGCAGGTGAAACCGGTTCGGGTAAAACAACACAATTACCGCAAATTGCCATGCTTGCTGGGCGAGGTTTAACAGGCTTAATTGGCCACACTCAACCCCGTCGACTGGCTGCACGTAGCGTTTCGCAACGTATTGCAGAAGAAGTGGGCGAAAAGCTAGGGGAGTCGATCTCCTTTAAAGTTCGTTTCAATGAACAAGGTTCACAAGATTCTATCGTCCGTTTAATGACCGACGGTATTTTATTGGCTGAACTGGCCAATGACCGATTCTTAAATAAATATGACACGATTATTATCGATGAAGCGCATGAACGTTCGCTGAATATCGACTTCATCATGGGCTATCTCAAACAGCTCTTGCCTCGTCGTAAAGATCTCAAAGTCATTATTACTTCAGCAACTTTAGACGTAAACCGCTTCTCTAATTACTTCAATGGGGCACCTATTTTTGAGGTGGAAGGTCGAAGCTTCCCTGTAGAACTCCGTTATCGTCCGATTTCAGAGCTGAGTATTGTCGGCAGTGATGATGATGAATTTGATGATTTTGAAGAAAATTTACCCCGTGCCGTGGTTTCGGCAGTAGAAGAATGTTTTCAAGATGCGCAGGAAAAAGGTCATCCTGAACATGCCGACATTTTGATTTTTGCCAGCACTGAACAAGAAATTCGTGAGTTACAGGAAACACTGCAAAAGTTTGGGCCACGTCATACCGAAGTTTTACCTTTATATGCTCGATTGGCTTTGGCAGAACAGCAAAAGATCTTTAATCCATCGGGTGGTGGGCGACGTATTATTATTGCCACCAACGTGGCAGAAACTGCTTTAACTGTACCGAATATTCGCTACGTAATTGATAGTGGCTTTGCACGGATATCCCGTTATAACTATCGTTCACGTGTACAACGTTTACCGATTGAGGCTGTATCGCAAGCGGCAGCAAATCAACGTAAAGGTCGTTGTGGTCGTATCGCACCGGGTGTGTGTATTCGACTGTATTCAGAAGAAGACTTTATGAGTCGTCCTGAATTTACTGAGCCTGAGATTAAACGAACCAACTTGGCCTCGGTTATTTTGCAAATGCAAAGTTTGGGCTTTGGTGAATTAGAAGACTTTGATTTTATTGAGCCGCCAGATCATCGTTTGGTGAATGATGGTCGTAAGCTTTTGATTGAGCTTGGGGCGATGGTTGAGAAAGGGAAAGCCCCTCTTTCGCAAAGAGGGGTTGGGGGAGATTCTATTGAAAGTAATCCCCCTAAATCCCCCTTTACAAAAGGGGGGCTTCCTCCGGCGAAGGGTGGTGGTTTAACCAAAATTGGTCAGCAAATGGCGAAAATGCCAATCGACCCGCGTCTTGCACGGATGATTTTGGGCGGAGCGCATTTTGGCGTATTAAATGAAGTCTTGATTATTGTCGCTGCTTTAGCGGTACAAGATCCACGTGAACGTCCTGCGGATAAACAAATGCAGGCCGATCAGAAACATGCTTTGTTCCGTGAAGCTGACTCAGATTTCTTGTTCTATATCAAGTTATGGGAAGCTTTAGTCGCCAACCGTGACATGAGTGAAAATAAGCGTCGTACATTTGCACGCAACCATTTCCTGAGTTGGTTACGCCTCCGTGAGTGGAAAAAAACCCATGAGCAATTGGTGGATTTGGCTCAGGGTTTAAAACTGTCCTTTAATGAAAAGAAAGCCAATTATGAAAATCTGCACCGTGCGCTATTAACGGGTTTACTTTCATTTATTGCCAATAAAACCGATGAACGTAACGTGTTCATGGCGGTGCGTCAGCAAAAGGCACGTATTTTCCCTGCATCAACCTTGCATAAAACCAATACACCTTGGGTCATGGCTTTTGAGATGGTTGAAACCTCTCAGGTTTATATTCGAACGTTGGCGAAAATTGAACCTGAATGGATTTTATTGGCCGCAGGCGATTTGTTGAAACATCATTATTTTGAACCTCATTGGTCAAAAAAATCTGGTGTAGTCAATGCCTATGATCAAATTTCTTTGTTTGGTTTGATTATTGAGCCACGTCGTCAGATTAATTATGAAAAAGTAGATCATCCGGCGGCGCATGAAATTTTCCTACGCGATGCATTGACGACGGGACATTTGGGTATTACGCCACCGTTCTTAAAACACAATTTATTAAAACTCGAAGAAGTTGAGCGTGTTGAAGATAAACTGCGTCGTCGTGATTTGGTGGTGGATGAAGAAACCATTTACCAGTTTTATGCTGTTAAAGTGCCTGAAGAGGTGGCAAGCCGTCGTAGTTTTGAAGACTGGCGTGCAACGGTAGAACCACAAAATCCGCGTTATTTATTTATCGATGATGATTCGCTTTGGATGAATGACCGTCCAACGACCCAGCAATTTCCAGACTATCTACGTAATGGTGAACTGCGTTTGGCTGCAAGTTATCGTTTTGACCCAAGTCATGATGAAGATGGTGCAACGGTCAAAATTCCAGTTCAAGCTTTGCCGCAAGTGGATGAAAATATTTGGTCATGGGGTATACCTGGTTGGCGACAAGACCTGATTGAAGCTTTACTTAAAGCACTGCCAAAAGATAAGCGCCGTCATTTGGTGCCGATACCAGATACAGCGCGTAAATTGATGGATCGTGTCGATGCCGTGCATTTGCGCGAGCATATTTTTAGTTTCTTGGCGTTCCAACTGCGTGGTGAGCAAATCACAGATAAGGACTTTTCTTGGGAACGCGTTGAGCAATATCTGCTGCCTTTAATCAAAGTCATTGATGAAAAAGGCCGTGTGATTGAGCAAGGTCGTGATCTAGATGAACTCAAAGCACGCTGTCGTACGGAAACTCACAGCCCAGTTAAGCAGTTAAAAGGTGAGTTTAAAACCTTCCCTGATAATTTTGTGTTCGAAGCATCACAAAAAGTCACGGGTGTGGTGGTGAAACAATACCAAGCGCTTGTTCCAGTCAAAGGCTTTGCAGAGTTGGATGCCAAAGACGAATCGGGTGTGGTGATTCAGACCTTCAATGACCAATTTGAAGCAGTTAAACAACACCGCGAAGGGATCATTCGTTTGGTTCATATGCAGCTGGGGGACTTAGTTCGTCAGTTGAAAACACAGATTTCTAAACCCTTGGCATTGGCTTATTCACCGCTAGGTGACAAAGCCAAACTAGAGCAAATGTTAGTTTATGCCACACTTCAGCTTGCAATAAATGAGCTACCTGTCAATGTGCAGGAGTACCAAAACCTGATTTTAAATGTAAAGAAATCTTTCTTAACCCATGGGCAACAAGCATTAGCCGTTTTAACTGAAACCTATATTCAATGGCAGGATATACGTCGGAAATTGTTGGTTTTAGATGATTCTGTGTTTGGAAAGAACATTGATGACATTGAAGATCAACTCGATTTGATGCAACTTTCAGATTTTGTTTATGGTAAAACTTCCGATGTGTGGCTCGAATTTCCAAGATATTTGAAGGCATTAGTCTTGCGTTTAGACCGCTTGCCAAATAACCTACAAAGGGACAATTCTGCCATTGATCAAGTTGACCCATGGATGGAAAAATTATTTAAGTTTAAAAATGACACTCGCCTTAAAGAATTGTATTTCATGGTTGAGGAGTTACGCATCTCTATTTTCTCTCAACCAATGAAGACCAAGATGCCAATTTCTCCATCCCGCTTGCAAAAAGTATGGGATAAGCTCGGAATCAGTTAAGATATAGGTAATTTCTAAAAGGAGTTTTACATGGGCATCCGCATTACGGGTACAGGTCTTTATCATCCAGAAGACGTAATTACTAACGAAGAGTTAGTTGAAGCTTTAAATGCTTATGTGGAACAGTACAACAGTGATAATGCTGAAAAAATTGAAGCCGGTGAGCTAGAAGCGCGCCGTGGTTCAAGTGCAGAATTTATCGAAAAAGCATCTGGCGTAAAAGCACGTTATGTTGCTGAAAAAAGCGGTATTTTAGATCCAAAACGTTTACGTCCAGTATTGCATGAACGTTCAAATGATGAATTGTCTATTCAAGCGGAATGGGGCGTAGCTGCTGCAAAGCAAGCGATGGAAAATGCGGGTGTGACTGCTGAAGACATCGATGTTGTGATCTTGTCATGCTCTAACATTCAACGTGCATATCCAGCCGTTTCAATTGAAATTCAAACTGCGTTGGGTATTCAGGGTTATGCCTATGACATGAACGTTGCATGTTCAGCTGCAACTTTTGGTATCAAGCAAGCCTATGACGCGATCAAATCAGGCGCTCGTCGCGTGTTATTGGTAAACGTTGAGATCACATCTGGTCACACAGATTTCCGTATGCGTGACTGTCACTTCATCTTTGGTGACGTTGCAACGGCTTCGATCATTGAAGAAACTGAAACCAAAGCTGGTTTTGAAGTGTTGGATATTGACCTGTTTACTCAGTTCTCAAACAACATTCGTAACAACTTCGGTTACTTAAATATGAGTGAAGTCGATGCTGACATCGACAACAACCGTTTCCGTCAAGACGGTCGTAAAGTATTTAAAGAAGTGTGTCCATTAGTGGCGAAAATGATCACTAAGCAATTGGATGACAATAAAATTGCGGCAACAGATGTAAAACGCTTCTGGTTACACCAAGCAAATGCCAGCATGAATGAATTGATTCTGAAACTGGTTGTGGGTAAAGAACATGCTCAGCCAGACCTTGTGCCAATCATTCTTGATGAATTTGCCAATACTTCATCAGCAGGTGTCATTATTGCGTTGCACCGTACAGCAAATGAAGTAAACCATGGCGAATACGGTGTGCTTTGCTCATTTGGTGCAGGCTACTCAGTAGGTTCTGTACTTGTTCAAAAACATGATGCTGCCTAAGGTCAGCACATTTGCAGGTTGAACATGATGCAAAATGGATAAAGCGTTTAAGCGCTTTATCCCGCATGTATTTCACGCCGACCTTTTTTGGCGCTGAATATATTGATGCATCAAAACCTGCAATGTATGTAGGGAATCATACAATTTACGGTGTACTCGATTCACCGTTGATTATTGATTATCTCTACAATGAACATAAAGTGGCTGTGGTCAGTATCGCTGATCATAGCCATTTTTATTTGCCCGGTTGGCGTGGCATGGTCAAAAAGTTCGGTGCAGTCCAAGGCATTCAGGACTATGTCAGAACAGTGATGCAACAAGGTTATTCCATTTTAGTTTTTCCCGGTGGTGGTCGAGAGGTTTTGAAGCGAAAAGGCGAAGCCTATCAACTGATTTGGAAGCAACGTTATGGCTTTTTAAAACTGGCGCAAGAATTTAATTATGATATCGTGCCTTTTGCCGCTTTAGGTGGAGATGAAGTCTTTGAACTGGGTTTTGATGCCAGTGTGATCGTTGAACATCGTTGGTTTAAACAACTATTAAAAATACAAAAACTCGATAAATTATTACGCCATGGTGATGTGATTCCGTCTTTACCCAAGCGTATTATCCCCAAGCGCATTCCATTCTATTTTCAATTTTTACCCCGTCAAAGTTTGAGTCATATTCAGAGTGTGGAGGATTTAAAGCTCTATCGAGAGGCACTACAACAAGATATTTACAATGCGATAGAACAGCTTAAGAAAATCCGTTCAGAACAATATTCTACAGATCAATAATAGTGACTACTCTTCAACTTCATTCATTTTTATTCGTCACAGCTCAAAATTATGGTGAATTTTGTCACAACAATAGCTTTTAGATTTTTTTATTGAACGCCTTTGTATTGACCTTTTGTACAGCTATTCGGCTGATTAATGGCATTAGTCGGAGCATTAAACTTTGACTATAGTGAAGGTTGAAAAATAATCAACGATCGTTAGGGCGGAAGATGGAAAAGAAAAGCTTGACCCCGCAGCTTGAGCATATTGCTCGGCAACTTATTCGAATATCTCCAAGTTTAAAGCAGTTGTATCAAGAGCAAATGGATCTTGCTACAGCACTCAATTCACAAAATATCTTTAAAATTGAACAAGAGCAGCACCGCATTCAACTGTGTAATGGACTGTGGACCTTACAGCTACAAAGTCGTGAATCGATTGGCTATCAGTTTCCTAGAAGTCCATTTAGACCCATCAAAATTGCTGAATTGCATACGACAGTGCCATGTATTGAAGTAGTAGAAGATTTCTTATTTCATGAATTGTATTTTTTTACTGGCGACCTAAAGCCGCAACATTCACTCTTGCTCAGAGAAAAAGCACAGCAATTTAGACAATTGATCTTACAGTCGATTTTTCAACATCTAAATGGGCCAGCGCGTGTTCAGCAGTTTTTAGCACAGATGACAGCAGTTGAAGCGCAAATTTTTGATCAGCTGATGCAAGAGCAGCAGATTTATCAGACACCGCTATTACAAACGTATATCGAATGCCAAATCTGTCTACCACATTGGTTGATGCAAAAGATTGAGCAGATGTTTGCGCTTCATTCACTTACAGAAGCTGAAATATTGCCGATACAGCTCTTGATGGATAGTTTGGACGAGATTTGTTTTGCTACAGCACAATTTTTAGATCCAACGATTTACCGGATCATGAGTTTGAGTTATGAAGATCGGTTCAATTTACAAGAATTAAATGAACATATAGAAGATATTATTTTGTTGCTCGACCATGCATATGAGCGTCCCAATTTGTTGGGTTTTATTCGTTTGATGCATCGGGATGTTTGGGCAGAGCAGGACATATTAAGCCACAGTAATTTTGTGCAAGCTACAGCAATTTGGCAAAAAAAATGTGGAAAACTCCCTTTACTCGATAACAACCGTGCAGTGCGATGGATGTTCAAGCAGTCAGTCGAAGTGTTGGATTGGCTGAGTCGTAATTTTCAACACAGTAATGTACGAGTGGCTGTGACGGCATTAAGTTTTGTCGATACGCAGCATATTCATCCCGCATTGATTCTTACAACCTTACAACATTTTCAATTTGTTGCAGCGCGCTTATTTATTCAAAATTGTCATACGATTGCGCATGAACATGATTGGTTTAATCATGAAAAAAATCTACAGTTTGTTTTACAGCGAAAATATCAGCAGCATGATGACCATCGTATAGTGATCAGCCCATCGATTTTGTATTTAGATGAGTGGTTGATCTTAATGCGACAGGTGTTAGGCGCAGAGGATCAGGCCATAAAAAAAGTCTATCTACCTTTGAGCCGTATTATGCAGGCCTATCTGCAACATTTAGTACGTTGTACGCAGCAATTACCGCAGGCTTTGATGGATTATATCCGTCCAGAAACCCAAGAAAATCGCCAGTTTTTAAGTATGTTACGACAGCATAAAATTCAACTGCAGGATTTTCGAAATTTATTTTATTTAAAGCATGCTAATTTAAGAGTATCTGTATTTGATGCATATGTGCGTGACTATGTTAGTGCGACTTATTCTACAGGTCATACAGTCCCTAAAAATATTACCTGGAATGGGGTCTTTCATCAGGCGGTGCATTGGCATGCTAAGCAACAAAAGCAAGAAATGTTAACTCAATTAAAGCGTAAATTTGCGACAACAGTCTGGCAGCCATTTACAACAGAAGACAAAATATATTTTCAAGATTGGGTCTTTGAAGAATTAAAAACCATCGATCGAATTATTGATGAATCTATTCACTTTAAACATTGTTTGGCATCAAGTTATAGCGCCAGTATCATTGCAAGAGTATATGTAGCTTTTCATATGTACCATCCCATTTTGCATGTATCGATGACTTTGGGCTGTCATGTGCAAAACCACATTTTGGTTTTTGATCAACTTGAGTATTCAAATAATACCCAAGCAGAAATAGAAAAAGTAAATATCGCCAAAGAATTTTTAAATAGGTTCAATAGCTTAAAGTAAGATTGGCGAAATACGGATTTAGGAAACTGTGTTGTGCGCTTAACTTTTGAGTCAAAAATCGTTAGGCTATAGCCGTTCTTTTACGGTATAGGTCTTATGAAACAAGAAACTGCACTCAAGCTGCTCAAAGCAGGCGAAAATGTGTTTTTAACAGGTTCGGCTGGTGCAGGGAAAACTTATACTTTAAATCAGTACATCAATTATCTAAAAGCGCGCAAAGTGCCGGTGGCAATTACGGCTTCTACAGGGATTGCTGCAACCCATATGAATGGCATGACAATTCATACATGGGCAGGGATTGGGATTAAAGATGCGATTTCCGAAGATGAGTTAAAGCGCTTAAAAGAACGTAAATATTTAAAAGAGCATTTGGAAAATGCCCAAGTTTTAATCATCGATGAAATTTCGATGTTGCATGCCAAGCAATTAAACTTGGTGAATAAAGTTTTAAAATTTTTTAAAGACAGTGAAGATGCTTTTGGGGGGATTCAAGTCATTGTTGCAGGTGACTTCTTCCAGTTACCCCCTGTGGGACGCAAAGGTGAATTAAACCGTGACAAGTTTTGCTTTATGTCTGAGGCATGGGTAGAAGCGAAGTTTCGCGTGTGTTATTTGACCGAACAACATCGTCAGGGTAATGACTATCTCAATGATATTTTAAATGCGATTCGTGCTCAGCAAATTACGGGCGATCATTTGCATGCTTTAAGGCAGACAAGTTCACAAAATATAGGTGAAACCTTTACGCGCTTGTATACCCATAATATGGATGTAGATAGTATTAACTATAAACATCTAAATGAAATTGAGCAAGAATCTCGCCAGTTTGATGCCCAATGTGATGGTAATGATAAACTGATCGAAACCTTAAAATCTTCAGTGCGTGCGCCGGAAACTTTGACCTTAAAGAAAAATGCCAAAGTGATGTTTGTAAAAAACAACTTTGACGTGGGCTATATCAATGGCAGCCTCGGTGAAGTGATAGGTTTTGAAGAAGATGATGAATATGGCATCTTGCCTAAAGTAAAACTTACGGACGGCACGACCTTGGTGGTCGAACCTGAAACATGGTCTGTCGATAATGATGATGGTAAAACCATTGCCAGTTTCCAACAAATTCCACTGCGTTTGGCCTGGGCGATCACCATTCATAAATCTCAAGGGATGACTCTTGCAGCGGCTGAAATTAACTTGACGCATACTTTTGAAAAGGGTCAGGGGTATGTGGCATTGTCTCGTTTAAAAACATTAGATGGTCTGCGTTTACTTGGCTTTAATGAACAAGCCTTAGAACTCGACAGTTTGGCGATTAAAGCCGATCGACGCTTTCAGGAACTCTCTGACGAAGCGGAAACCAATTTTGCAGAGGCTGATTTAACCGTACAACATAAAGCCTTTATTCGCCACTGTGGCGGAACACTGAATGAAGTGGAAATCGAGCGCAATGAAAAGAAAATTGCCAAAACTGGTGTGAAACAAAGCTTTGCCACAGCGACTTTAGATCAAACTCGTGAGTTGTTTGAGGAAGGTTATGAAATTCAAGATATTGCTGTGGAGCGTGGTTTAACACCAGCTACGATTATTAATCATTTGGCTCGTCTGCAAAAAGAGCAAGGTTTGGATATCTCGGTGGCACATCCGGGAGAAGATGTGGTTGAGCAGGTGCGTAAAATCTATAAACGTTTGGCGAAACGACAAGACCCAGCACATTATAATGATGACGGCACGGTTAAGTTGCGTCCAATTGTGGAGTTAACCAGTCCACGCATGGGATATGACCAAGTTCGTTTGGCTTTATTATTTGTGGAATAATGGATATATGGTGCATACGAAAAATACTGATGAATAAAGTGTGGTTAATATCGTTCAATAGATTTAACAGTAGACTGTCTAAAGGATTCGTATTTTTCCTAAGCGATGGTTTACACTGTAGCAAGTTAATTTGCTAACGATTTGAATTATGACTTTTAGTGCATGGTATTCACTGCGTAAATTTGTCTATAACAATTTACATAATGATGATTATGAAACTAAATTTAGTCATTTTCTCAACTATGCTTTGATATTGCTGATTTTAGGTAATGCTGCTGCGGTTTTACTCGAATCGGTCAATGATATTTATTTGTCTTATCAAGTTTACTTTGATTTTTTTGAAAATTTTTCAATCATTGTATTTAGTGTTGAATACGTATTGAGGCTTTGGTCGATTGCAGATAAAGACCCATTTTACTCCGCTTGGCGTAATCGTTTGAATTGGGTAAAAAGTGGTGGCGCAATTATTGATTTATTGGCAATTTTACCTGCATATCTAAATTTCTTTGTCCATTTTGATTTGCGTTTTTTACGTATTTTACGATTACTGCGTTTATTAAAATTAACTCGATATTTTGTGTCGTTGCAAATTTTGTTACGTGTCATTGAACGTGAAAAAGGTTCATTTCAAGCTGTTGTTTTTATTTTATTTATTATGATTATTATGGCCGCAGCTGGGGTGTATTTAGTTGAGAGTAAAGCACAGCCAGAGGTCTTTAGTTCTATTCCTGCGTCCATGTGGTGGGCTGTTGTTACTTTAACGACGGTCGGTTATGGCGATGTAACACCGATAACCCCTGTTGGGCGGATATTAGGTGCAATGATTACGATATTAGGGGTTGGCTTGGCAGCATTGCCAGCAGGTATTTTAGCCAATGGTTTGGCACATGAATTGGAGCAACGCAAACAACAATTAGAACTCAGTTTTCGTGAGTTGATTCAAAATCGTGAAATTGATTTTGTACTTGAGCCTGAAAAAATCGAAGAAATCCGAAAAACAGTGGGTTTAACCCGTGAGCAAACACAGGATATTATTTGGCAATTGTTACGTGAGCAAAAAGAGGAATCATTAAAGCAGGAGCGTGAGCAGTATGCATATTGCCCGCATTGTGGAAAAAAATTACCTGATTTGTAATGTGAAAAAAACACATTAGCTAAAGATGATTCAGTAAAACTTGATGAAGTATATTCATGTGAATAAAAAATAGTTAAATAAAATTTATGATGAATATGATTCATAAATATCATGATATGATAAATATAATTTAAAAATACTGATTTTCAGCTCATTCAGTATGTCGTTTGTGGAACTCATTATGTTGGAATTACGCCATCTCAAAACATTATTGGCACTCAGAGAACATGGTTCTTTGGTCGCTGCATCTAATGATCTGTGTTTAACGCCTTCTGCGCTTTCACATCAGTTGAAAGAGCTTGATCATTGGTATGGGGTAGAGGTGGTGAACCGACGGACACGTCCTGTGACCTTTTCGAATGTTGGGCAACGTTTACTACGCCTTGCCGATGACATTTTGCCGCAAGTTCAAATTGCGCAATCGGACATTACACGTATTGTGCATGGTCAAACCGGCCGAATTATTTTTTCTTCTGAATGTCATAGTTGCTTTGACTGGCTCATGCCGTTATTGAATGTCTACCGTCAACAATACCCCGATGTAGATTTAGACTTTGCCTCTGGCTTTGAAGCCAATCCGCATGAACTATTACAAACGGGCGAGTTTGATCTTCTGATTACGGCAGATCCGATCAATTTAAAAGGTGTGGAATATTTCCCTATCTTTGAATATGAGTCTCGTTTGGTACTGTCAAATACGCATCCCTTGGTTCGTGCAACAAATGTGACTGTTCAAGAATTAGCAGAAGAAACGCTTATTACCTATCCGGTCGATAAACATCGTTTAGATATCATGGCAAAATTATTTTTACCGGCCAATATTCAGCCTAAACACGTTCGTACTACAGATTTGACCCAGATGCTGATTCAGTTGGTTGCAAGTGGTCGTGGTATTGCGGCATTACCAGATTGGGTGGTAAATGAATATGAACAAAAAGGTTGGGTGACCTCTCGACGTTTAGATTGTGTTTCACCTGAAGGTTTAAGACGGACCTTGTACGCAGGCTATCGTACCGAAGAGGCTGAAAAAAGCTACTTTGAAGGCTTCCTAAAACAGTTGGCGAAATTCTCACAAAAACGCAATCAATATTATTCCAACTAAGGGGGATCTATGATTCAGAGTCTTTTTGTATACGGGACATTACGTCTAGGTCAGCCCAATGCTAATGTGATGGAGCGCATAGGTGGTGTGTGGAAGAAAGGTGTGGTTTGGGGTGAATTAGAACATAAAGGCTGGGGTGCAGCGATGGGCAGTCCGGGCATTCGTTTATCGAAGGCAGGTCAAGCCATTGAAGGCTATGTTTTTATCTCTGAAAACTTAGCAGCTCATTGGGCGGCTTTAGATGAATTTGAAGGTGCTGAATATCAACGTGTGGCTGTTGATGTGCAATTGGAAGGCGGAGAATGGATGCAGAGTGAAATTTACGCCTTGAAATAATATTCAGGGGGAGAGTCGTGAAATACGTGGGTCATCCATACATCATGACTTCCCCAACCTTCGAAATATGTATCGATGATTCTGCTTGCTCTGTTGTTTCCTTGAGTGCATTTTCTTTCGAAGAGCAGTATTTGAAAGAGTTGTATCTAAAGTGCTTGAATGCACAGAAATTACTTTAAGATTGCTATACAAGTGGATGAATAATTTTTAGAATTGAGCTGTATCTCACATTGAACCCTGTTTGAACTCAATCATGCCCAATTCTATAGAACCCTCACCAACTCAACTCATGTCTGTGATTCAAACTCAGACAGCTATTGCCAAACTGGGTTTAGATCTAAATGCAGTGATGACCGTAGTGGCAGAACAGGCGCAGCAGATTACACATGCTAAAGGTGCAGTTGTAGAGTTGGCTGAAGATGGTGATATGGTCTATCGTGCAGTGTCTGGTGGGGCGAGTCATTTACTGGGTTTAAGACTTCATATTGAAAATAGTTTATCGGGTCTATGTATAGCGCAAAAACAAACACTGTATTGCCAAGATTCGGAAACAGATGCACGGGTAGATCGCGTGGCATGTCAACGTGTTGGATTGCGTTCGATGGCAGTAGTGCCATTGATTCATTGTGATGAAGGTGTCGGTGTTTTAAAGATTTACTCTGACCAAGTCGATGCCTTTCAGGAAGCCGATTTACATATATTGAGTTTGATGTCTGAGTTGATCGCTGCGGCGATGTACCATGCAACACGTTTCGGTGCGACAGAGTTATATAAATTGGCGACTCAAGATAGCTTAACAGGTTTAGCTAATCGGGCTTTGTTTGTCGACTTTTTACGCCAAGGTATAGAAAAAGCACGTGCGCAGAAAAAAGTGCTAGGTATCTTGATGATTGATATGGATGGTCTGAAGCCGATTAATGATCAGTTTGGACATCGCATTGGGGATGCTGCACTGAAAGAAATTGCACAGCGCATTTTGCGTGAAACACGTCAAGATGACTTGGTTGCACGCTTGGGTGGTGATGAATTTGCTGTGATTTTAACCAATATTGCCAACTTAGAGCGTGCGCAAACGGCGATGAATCGAATCGCAGAAAGTTGCGGACTACCGTTTGCATTTGAGCAAATGAGTTTGAAAATTGGTGCCAGTATTGGCATGGCTTTATTTCCAGAGGATGCCGAATCCATCGATCAATTGGTCGAAATGGCAGACTTGAAAATGTACGCCAATAAGCGTGAACGGAAACAAGTAAATATTGAATAACTCACTGCTTAAATAATTCACTAATTGTTATGCAGGTGAATTCCTTCACTACCGCCAAATTATTGAAAGTATCAGAAAAAACATTTTTGATGGGAATACGTGTTGTCTCAAACAATCGCAGATGACAGGACTAAGTATCGTTGTTTAATTTAAATCAAAGTGCGCTTAGCATGTGACGGTGCAAGATGATTAAATAATTGAAAAATCATCTAAGGTCATTTGTTTTTTGACTCAAAATAATATTTTGAATTGTTAAGCTGTGCACTATTGCATGGCGAAAAGAGCATGACAATTCAATGAAAGGGATGTCAAAAGATTTATTCATTATTGCGGCAGGTTTTATTGCTGCAATGCATATCGGGAAACTACCGCCCGCAATACCTGTATTACAACAGCAACTCGGCATTAGCTTTATTCAGTCTGGTTTATTGCTCTCACTAGTACAGGGTGCAGGAATGTGCTTTGCATTGTTGATTGGTAGTTATATCCAAAAAATTGGATT
Source organism: Acinetobacter sp. YH12128 (assembly GCF_013418655.1). Lineage (NCBI taxonomy): Bacteria > Pseudomonadati > Pseudomonadota > Gammaproteobacteria > Moraxellales > Moraxellaceae > Acinetobacter > Acinetobacter sp. YH12128. The sequence goes on from NZ_VPBO01000001.1 coordinate 17,756, forward strand.
TAAACTGTGTATCTTATTGGGCTTAAGTCTATTGACGATAGCAAGTGCATGGGGGAGCTTTGCACAAAGCTTTGATGTCTTGTTGCTACTGCGTGTCATAGAAGGATTTGGCTTCTTATTGGTGACACTCACAGGGCCTGCATTTATCCGTCAGCTTGTACCGCTACAGCACATCAGCGCAAAGATGGGACTGTGGAGTGCTTATATGGGCGGAGGTATGGGCATAGCCTTATTGGTTGCGCCATTTCTAATTGCTCAATATGGTTGGAGTGTGGTTTGGCTCAGTTTCGCTATGATTACTGCAACATTACTACTCTGTATCGCCATGTTTATTCCTCAGCCTAATGTGGCACTGAATACAACACCTATTATTGGTCTCATTCGGGATACTTTGAAACATCCTGCAGCATGGCTTTTGGCGCTCATTTTTGGGACATATGCAGGGCAGTGGTTTGCATTGGTGGGCTTCTTACCGATGATTTATGCGCAAAATCAAATTTCAGCAGAGCTGGCGGGTGCTTTAACAGCCAGTGTTGCCGTTGCGAATGCTGTGGGCACATGGGGTTGCGGACTGTTATTACAGCGTGGTTTTCAAGCTAAAACTTTAGTCCAACTGGGTTTTGCTGTTTTGATCATTTGCTCCTTAGGGTTTTATCTCTCTAAAGATGCGTTACCGTTTTTACTGCAATATTTAACGGTGTTTAGTTTTTCGCTTTTTGGAGGCTTAGTTGCTGCGACGGTTTTTGCGCAAGCACTACATTTTGCACCTTATCCTGCGGCAATTAGTACGACGGTCGGCATGATTTTACAATGCTCTGCCATATCACAATTTGTTCTGCCACCTGTGATTGCCACTGTGGTTTCACAAACTGGAGCGTGGTTTTGGGCGGGGATCTTGATGTCAGCATTATCATTCGTTGGAATCATGCTTAGTCGACGTTTATTTCAAATGCAGCATGGCTCAAATTAAAATTTTGTTAAACCGCTATGTCAGCAACAGCCTTATTGTTTAATCCCAATCAGTAGCGACAAGATGCCTGCTGCAATGAGTGGGCCGACAGGTACACCGCGCAGCATCGCAACACCTGCGACTGTCCCAATCAATAGCCCGGCAACCACATCTGGCTGATTTGACATCAGTTTGACACCACGTCCGCCTAGCCATGCGACAAAGATGCCAATGGCGATTGCGACGAGGGATTTCCAACTTAAAAAGGATTTTAAAATCGAATCACCAGGAATTTTTCCGCTAGCGATCGGCGTGAGTACGCCAATGGTTAAAATAATAATGCCAATGTTTAAGCCATATTGTTGCAGATAGGGGAAAAATTCACTTAAAGGCGTGATGCGGAAAATAATCAAGACACCTGCTGCTATGGTGATCGCTGTATTGTGGCTAAAGATGCCACAAGCCAATAACACCAATAACACGATCAGATTTAAATCCAACTGAGACATAGGATATTCGTGAGAAACTTCAATAAATAATCAATAGTGTAGCGCAGAAACATTAAAAACTGGCGTTCAAGATTATTTCCGCTATTTTTCCTGCAAGTTGGCTCGTGGTTCAGTATAAAATAGCAATATATGGTGTTTATTAGGTTGTTCTATGTTTTTGGAAAAAATGCTGCAATCACAAGGTTTTGGTTCGCGTAAATATTGCCAACAGTTGATTAAAAATGGTGCGGTCGAAATACACGGTGAGATTGTAGATAATCCAAAGCAAAAGCTGGACTTGAATGATTTAACTTACAGTGTGCATGGACAGGACTATACCTATCGTGAGCATGTTTATATCGCGTTAAATAAACCTCAAGGTTATGAATGTTCGCATCAGGCAACCCATCATTTTAGTGTTTTTGAATTATTTGATGATGTGCTGTTAAATCGTGGTCTGCAATGCGTCGGGCGACTGGATCAAGACACCACTGGACTGTTGCTGCTCACGGATGATGGTCAATATCTACAAGCGCTTACACACCCTAAAAAGCATGTTGCCAAAGTGTATTCGATGCATACCGCAGATCCTGTGACACCTGAGCAAATACAACAATTAGAACAAGGCGTGGAGCTTCGAAACGAAAAAGGCATTTTCGCTGCAACCGATGTACAGCTATTGGCTTCACATCAATTGCAAATGACTGTCCATCAAGGGGTATATCATCAAGTGAAGCGGATGTTGGCGGCTGTCGGCAATAAAGTTGAAACATTACATCGTGCTCAAATAGGACAATTAAAGCTTGAAGATATTGCTGAGGGTGAATGGATCTATTTGAATGCAGCGCAAATTGAACAATCGAAATTTCGTGAAAATCTAAATTCACAGTAATAGGTACAGGGCTTTGATACTTCATTATTCAAAGGATGAATGTGCGGTATTAAAGCCCCTAAATATGTCTGCTAATTATTGATTTAAAGATGCGTTTCTAATATGCGTTGATTGTGTATTTAACGTCGAGCAAGGCATTAACGAATAAAGTAATGATAGGTTTGAAATTCATCATCTTTAATGAAGCCCATCGATTCATAGAGCTGATGCGAGTGATAGTTATTTTTTTGAGTTTCGAGGCTGATTCGAAGCGCACCTTCATGTTGTGCAAAGAGAACAGCGGTATCGATCAATTGTTTGGCTGAACCCTGACGACGATATACAGGGCTGACATAGACATCATCTAAAATATAGTAGGTTGAACAAGCCACAGATGAAAAGCCCAAATATAGTAAGATAAACCCAGTAATCACATCATCTTTTAAGCAAATAAAAATTACGCTTTCATTATTTTCAAAACGTTGTCTTAGAAATTTATATGAAATATCAAGATTAGAAGAGGTGCCATAAAATTGGCGATATTCATCAAATAAAACAGCAAGTGGATGAAGGTCTGCTTCTGTTGCGCGTCGAACGATCATTTTTTTCTATACTCCCTGCTATTTTTATCAGTCTTGCATGAAGCATATCGAATTTTCGAAATTGGTTGATTTATAAATTGTTTATAAATGCGACAGTGTTAAGTTTTGTCACCTTCACCCAAAATTGCATTGAGCTCTTCAAACAAGTCGAGATGATCATCATCTAATAATGGATCATTATTTAAAATTTCTAATTCCGCAGGGCTAATTTCAGTGGTTGAAATGGCTTGAGCTTCTTGTTGTTTTAATTTACGTAACTTAATCAATTGTTCAATATTGATATTTTGGTTTTCAATAGAGAAGGGGATCGATTTGGTTAAAACAACTTGTTTAAAGAATAGACGTACAGCCTGTGCAGGTGTAATGCCTAATTGCTTAAACACGGCAAAGGCCTGTTTCTTTTCCTGTGAATCGAGGCGGATTTGGTAGACTTCAGTTTTTCTCATATTCTTAGAAAGCTTTAAAATACTTAACTTTTCGCATTTATTCTAATCAAAACTGTTATAAATTCAAGAAAGTTTGGCAGTATTTTATCAATTTAATGTAATGACAATAGATTTACAGTGTCAATTCATAGGCAGAACTGAATTGAAAAGCCTGCTCTGTCACAGGATCGATAAACTCAAGATGTTTCGCAAGTAGTTGTAAAGGTTGGCTGAAATCATCCTCTGCCTTATGTTGCACTACAGGATAAAAGGGGTCGTTTTGAATTGGAATGCCCAAAGCATTTAAATGCACACGGAGTTGGTGCTGCTTGCCGGTATGTGGCTTTAATTCATACTTGGCATGGTTTCCATGCTGCTGGATCAGCTGAATGAAGGTTTCGCTGTTAGGTTCACCATCTACTATTTGCATTGTATAAAAAGGTTGACCTTTTTCCATGCGATAGCGAGTTGTCATTGGGAAATTTAATTCATCTCGATAAGCTGCAATGGCATGATAGGTTTTTTGAACTTGCCGCTTGGCAAACATCTGTTGATATAGCCCACGGCTTTCGACACATTTGGAAAACAGCACCACACCTGCAGTTTCACGGTCTAAACGATGAATCGGCGTTAGCTGTTCAAGCTGCGTTTGTTTTTTGAGTCGAACCAATAAGGTTTCTTGTACATACTGACCGGTTGGACTCATGGTGAGAAAATGTGGTTTATCGACCACAATGAAATGATCATTTTCAAACAAAATCTGATGCTCAAAAGGAACATGGATTTCATGCGCTAAGAATCGATAATAATAAACATGACGATTGGCTTCAAAAGGACTGTCTATCGTTAAAACGTCACCATTTGCGGCATAGACCAATCCATCCTTAAATCGTTGTTGCCACTCTGCTGCTTGGATATGAGGAAATTGTTCACACAAATATGCATAGACGCTAGAGGCTTGCGTGTGTTGACCGTCTAGGAAGACTTTGCTGGCACTGACACCATTGATCATCGGGGGAGTAAATTCAAAACTGTGCATGAAGAAAGATCTAAAAACTGAGCAAATGAAGCAGAGAACACATCATGAAAAATGCTCAATCTGTAGTGTGAACATATCCATTTTAGCCAGTGCGATGCTATCATATTTAATTCTTATGTACATGTTGTGAGTAATATGCAGTATTCATTCAGTCTGGAACTTAATAGTGAAGTCGATACCCAAAACTTAGCTACCGTACTGGCGACGCATTTTACGACGGGTGTAGCGTATTTAATTGGTGACTTGGGTGCAGGAAAGACCACGTTAACACGTTATTTTTTACAACACTTGGGTCATCAAGGTGCGGTAAAAAGTCCAACCTATACATTGGTTGAACCTTACAATATTCAAGGACAAGATATTTTTCATTTTGATTTATATCGTCTGAATGACCCTTATGAGCTTGAACTTATGGGTATCCGTGATTATTTAGAAACGCCGAACGCCCTATTTTTATTTGAATGGCCATCTAAAGGGGGCGACGAAATCCCTGAGGCTGATTTAATTATTAATATTGAAAAGTCTGCGGATGAAACCACCCGTACAGCGACTTTAAGCTCTTCTTCAAAAACTTTGCAAAACGCTTTGGAGCAAAAATTTAACCATGCTGAATGAAATCAGTGCCCGCCGCATTCGAACGCTTGATCCTGCCTTAGCCAACCAAATTGCCGCAGGGGAAGTGATTGAACGTCCCGCTTCTGTGGTCAAAGAATTACTGGAAAATGCCATTGATGCAGGGGCGACTGAGCTGATTGTTCGTATTGAACAAGGCGGCAGTACACTGATTGAAATTATAGACAATGGTCGGGGTATTCACCCTGAAGATTTGCCTTTGGCGGTCATGCGCCATGCCACAAGTAAAATCCAAACTGCTGAAGATTTACATGCTATTGTAAGTCTGGGTTTTCGTGGGGAAGCATTGGCTTCGATCGCTGCGGTGTCTCGTTTGACATTGACCAGTAGCCAAAATGATGACGGTGTAGGCTATCAGGTCGAAGTAAATGGCACTGCATTTGATTCACAAGAAATTCAGCCTGTGGCAGCGACGCAAGGCACCACCATTCGTGTGCAAGATTTATTTTTTAATGTACCTGCACGGCGTAAGTTCCTCAAAAAACCGGGGACTGAGTTTGGACATATCGAAGAAATTGTCCGTCGTTTAGCACTGACCCATTTTGATATACGTTTTGTCCTTGAGCATAACAATAGCATTAAGCTGAACTTGCCTATTGCAGATAGTGGTGCGCTGCGTTTTCAGCGGGTGCAACAATTATTAGGCCGTCAATTTACTGAAAATGCGTACTGGATAGATGCTGATAGCGTCAATATGCGTCTCAGTGGTTGGTTAGGCCATCCTTCAGATGCACGTGCGCAGGCCGATATGCAATATGTCTATGTGAATGGACGTATCGTAAAAGACAAGACCGTTTCACATGCACTTCGCATGGCCTATGATGGTATTTTGCATGGACATCAACATGCGGCTTATTTGTTATTTATGGAAGTTGATCCAGAAAATATCGATGTGAATGTGCATCCAACCAAGCATGAAATACGTTTTCTAAATCAACGTGAAGTACATGAGTTTGTGCGCCATTTTGTCAAATCGACTTTAGCGCAATTTCAAACCGCGACCGCCGAATTGTCATCTGCAATGAAACTTGATGGGCAGGCACACGAAAATATTATTCCGCAGCCGCGTCATCAGGAACAATTTTCATTACATCAACCTCAGCCAGTTGCAGAGCAAGGCACAAATTTTGTCAGTCCAGAGATCGCAGGCGGGCTTACTGATTTTAGTTCGCCAGCTGCTGTGCAATATGCTTCAAATCATGCGTCAACAGGGCAAGAAGGGTATACACAGCAAAATTCAAATGCATCGAACAATAGCACTGGATATCAGTCAAATATAGCGGGTTCCAGACAGCTCAATAATGCATTGCAAAGTTATTTAGCGCCTTTACGTCAAACTGAGTCTTCAAATGATCCTGATACTTCTTTGGCTGAACATATTCAGCAGAAAGTCGATGAGCATCCTTTGGGGATTGCCATTGCGCAATTGCATGGTATTTATATTTTGGCCCAAAACACCGAAGGTTTAATCATTGTTGATATGCATGCGGCGCATGAGCGCATTGTTTTACAACAAATGAAAACGGCTTGGGATAAACCTGAGTTTTGGACATCACAGCAATTGCTGATTCCTAAAGTCGTCAGTATCAGTCGGATGCAAGCGATGCGCGTCGATGAGCTCAAAGAACAATTGGCACGCCTAGGTTTAGAAATAGACCAATATGGCGATGAGCAAGTCATTGTTCGTGGTGTTCCTGCCATTTTGCATAAAGCAGACTTTGATGCGCTGATTCCAGATTTATTAAATGATTTAGACCCAAGTGATCAGGTTGCAGGGTTACTACAAAAGCGCGATCAAATATTGGCAGGCATGGCCTGTCACGGCGCTGTACGCGCACACCGTATTTTAAGTCTATCTGAAATGAATGCATTACTGCGTCAGATGGAACAAACTGAATTTGCCAGCCAATGTAACCATGGACGTCCGACGTGGCGTGCGTTTCCATTGGCACAGCTAGATAAACTTTTTGCTCGGGGAGAGTAGTTTTACATGTCAAATCAATTGCCGGTCATCAACTTAATGGGACCAACTGCAAGCGGTAAAACCGCCTTGGCATGTGAGTTATACGAGCAAGGTGGATTCGAATTAATTTCAGTCGATTCTGCTTTGGTTTTTCAGGATATGGATATTGGTACGGCCAAGCCGAGTAAAGCTGAGTTGGAGAAATATCCACATCATTTGATTGATATTATCAGTCCGCTAGAAGTGTATTCGGCAGCGAACTTTGTGGAAGATGCCTGTGTGCTGATTGATGATATGCATGCACGAGGTAAAACACCGATATTAGTCGGTGGTACGATGTTGTATTACAAGGCTTTATTGGAAGGGTTGTCTTCAAACTTACCAAGTGCAGACTATGCTGTACGTGCTGAAATTGAAGCCAAAGCTGAGTCGCAAGGTTGGGACGCTGTATATGCAGAACTGTGCAATGTAGACCCATTGGCAGGTGAAAAATTTAAACCGAGTGATAAGCAACGAATTATCCGTGCGCTCGAAGTTTTTAAATTAACAGGTAAACCCATTACGCAGTTACAAGCTGAGCAACCTAAAAACGTACCATACCGATACAATTTTCATAATTACGCATTATTGCCTGACCGATTAGAATTACATGAGCGTATAGCTCAACGTCTAAAAATAATGTGGGAAATTGGATTTTTAAATGAAGTGAAAGCTCTCATTGAAAAATACGATTTAGATGAAAATTTACCCTCTATGCGTTCAGTTGGATATCGTCAAGCTTTAGATTTTTTGAAAAATAGTGATCAAAGTAGCGAAAAACAGCGTGAAATGGAGGATAAGGCACTTTTTGCAACACGACAACTTGCAAAACGTCAATATACTTGGTTAAGATCTTTGCAAGAAACGCATAAATTTACTACATATTTAACTGCGCAGCAGGCTCAAGAAGACTTGCGAAAGTGCTACGGATAAAGCAAAATTTACAGACTACCTTTTTGATAATTTTTAATTGAAAAGTAAAGGTAGCTTTTGCGCTGATTTTTATTATTTTTTGGAGTTATAACATGTCTAAAGGTCAAACTTTACAAGATCCGTTCTTAAATTCTCTCCGTAAAGAACGTATTCCTGTGTCAATCTTCCTTGTCAACGGTATTAAATTACAAGGTCATATTGAATCTTTCGACCAATACGTTGTTTTATTAAAAAATACTGTAAGCCAAATGGTTTACAAACATGCTATTTCAACTGTTGTTCCAGCACGTAACCCACGTCCTGCTGGTGCTCCTGCTGGTGCTCAAGGCGCTGCCGGCTTTGGTGGTCAACAAGGCGGCTTCGGCGGTCAACAAGGTGGCTTCGGTGGTCAAGGTGGCTTTGGTGGTCAAGGTGGCTTCGGTGGCCAAGGTGGCTTCGGTGGCCAAGGTGGCTTCGGTGGTCAAGGTGGTTTTGGCTCTCAAGGTGGCTTTGGTGGTCAAGGTGGCTTCGGTGGTCAAAGTGGTTTCGGCGGTCAAAATGCTGGTTTTGATGGCGAAACTAAATTTGAAGATGCTCAAGACGACGAAAACAACAATCGTTAATTGAGTTAAAAAAACCTCCCAAATGGGAGGTTTTTTTTGCCTATAAAAAGAGTAGATGGTTTAAATACTGGTTTTTTAATAATTACTACAACTAATAATTACTACAACGCTGAATAATGATAAGAATCGACATAAAAAACCAGCCGAAGCTGGTTTTTTGTTTATTCACTTATTTCTTTTTACGATCTAGAGCAGGGTCTTTAATTTCAACATAGGCATTGTTGCGAATTTCACGTAACCAGCTGTCCAGTTCAGTGTCAAATTGACGCTCACCTAAAATCTGACGTGCCATACGTTCTTGTACTTCATGTGTCATGTCTTGTTGACGTGTATCGGTCACTTGAAGGATGTGCCAACCAAACTGTGACTGAAAAGGCTTGCTGATTTCACCTTTCGCTGTTGATTTCATCATTGCTTCAAATTCTGGAACCATAACACCTGGGCTAACCCAACCTAAACTACCACCATTGGCAGCAGAACCAGTGTCATTCGAGAACGTTGAAGCCAAGACCGCAAAATCTTCACCCTTTTGCAGGCGATTATACAAGTTGTCGATCATTTGTTTTGCGTTTTCAGGACTCACCACTTCAGATGGTTGAATCAAGATATGGCGAGTTTGGTATTGAGGAACAATGGCTTTTTGTTCGCCACTTTTACGGTCGACCAATTTTAAAACATGAACGCCATCACGTACTGAAATTAGTTCAGTGGTTTGACCAACTTGCAAAGGAGCTACACGTGCAGCAAGTTCATCTGGAATATCAGATAAGTTGCGGAAGCCCATATCGGCACCGTCAACTTTAATATCTTTGGTACTGTATTTGCTAGTAATCGCTTTTACATCGTTGCTTGCTGCAAGTTCTTTGCGAATGTCTTCCGCGATTTTAACGGCATTATCACTGCTAGCTACACGTACATGTAAGACATGAACCTGATTACCTAGTGCTGCTTGACCTTGTGGTGAGCTTAAGAAGTTTTTCACATCTTGGTCACTGATTTGAATGCGAGAAGTGACTAACTGTTGGCGTAGGCGTTGTAACGCGATGTCTTCAGCGATACGTGCACGTAAACCAGCATAGGTATTTGGCGCAACAGCATCTAATTTTTGCTGAAATGCTTCTAAGCTTGGAGAACCTGCGTCTTTTGCAACTTTAAGTACGGCTTCATTGAGCGATTTTTCATCCGCTTTGACGTTATAGCGTTTCACTTGTTCAAGCTGTGCTTGGCGCGTAATTAGCTGTTCTAAAGCTTGTTGCTGCAAGTATTCGGTCGGTGGGACGGTTTGTTTTTTTGCTTGAAGTTGGTGAGTGATCTCGGCAATGCTTTGATCAAGATCACTACGAAGAATCACGCTATTGTCAACGACAGCTACAATTTCATCTTTAGGTTGCGCAGCAGCAAATACAGATACAGAAGTCGATAGGCAAAGTGCCAAAGCTGACGCTTTAAAAATTTGTTTTAACTGTTTTGTCTTCATTAACGTTCTGTCCAAGATTGATTAATATTGTTAAAACCCAACACTCGGTTTTCAAGCAAAGAGGTTAATTTATTGTTGAAGCCACCTAAACCTTTTAGGGTGAACTCCGCCATAATGGCACGTTTTGGTTTAACATCTGAAGATGTTACATCATCTAAATCGTTATAGTACGAACGACCATAAACTGAAACACCCCAGCAGCATGACTCGTAGTTCACACCCAGTAAATATTCACGCGCAATACTGTTGTCGAGGTCATATTGTGCATGACCGATAATACGCCAGTTATTGTGAATAGGTTGAATAAACGATGCTACTGCTTGGTCATAGCTGTCTTGGCGGTTCGGAATGTCTTTACGATAGAAATAACCGACATTGTATAAATTGCCTTTATTTCCTGTGTAATACATTTGAATATCGCGCTGAGCATTATCACCATTCGCCATCCATGCAGAATTGGCATTGACACTGATGCTGTCAGATAGCTGGCTAGAAATGCTCACGACAGGGCCAGTATGGCGTTCGGTATCAAATTTATCAGAGACGTTGTTTAGCGTGACGCGGCGGTCTTCAAAATAGAAACTTTGACCAACGCTAGCTTTTAAACGCTCAAGACCTACATCATCAAATAAACTATAGCTTAAACCTAGAGATGCGAAGTTGTTGTCTTCTAAACGGTCATTACCGTAGAAACGACGCGGGCTAAACAACTGGTCATAGTTAATTGATGCTGTGGTTGAGTCAAAGTTTGGGTTAGTGTCTTGGTTTTTGTATGGAGAATACGCGTAGAAGAAACGTGGCGTTAAAGTTTGTAGATAACGACCTTCGCGCTCCATCACAAGACCCGCATCTAAAGTAAATTGCGGTACAATGACCGATTTACTTTCACTACTAGAGTGATTGTTATTTGTATTGGCACGATCAACAGTATCTTGATCGTAAATCGTGTTTACGTTACGAATAGACACTTCTGGAATTACAAAAGACCATGGGTTACGATAGTTATAACGCACACTAAAGTCGTTATAAATACGTGCACCACTTGGCTCATACATTGTCGCATCACTATTGTTTTGCGGAATATTATCGCCACGCAGATTCTTTTTAAAATATGCTGTATCGTTGTTAAATTCGTACTGTAAGCCGAGCGGATTACCAGTCTTGTAGTTCAGTAGGAATTGCGGCAAGCGCGCATACGGACGGTCTTCATCACTGACAGTTTTATCCAGTGTTTGGAAGTCTTCAACTTTAAGCTGTGCTTTTAGGCCGGGGATACCATTTTTATAATTGAGTTCCCATGCACGGCGTAAGTTCAGGTCAGTTTTTGAGTTTGGATTATTATTGAGATCTGAGAAATAGTCTTTATCAGATGCATAGTTATATTCTAAATTTGTCGTGAATTGATCGTTAATTTTCCAGTTATGGAGGAAATGTAAGTCTTTACGATCTTGATCGTCATACTTTTGGTCGGATGGTAAATAACCACCCCACACCATCCCTGAACCAAAGTTTTTGGTCAAATAACGGAATTCACCTTCCATCATTGCGCCACGGTCTGCAATATAACGTGGTGTTACCGTAGCATCATAGTTTGGCGCAAGGTTTAAATATACAGGTACTGCAAGCTCAATACCACCGTCATTGGTAAAACCAAAGCTCGGGGTCAAAATACCAGTGGTACGACGGTCATCAATCGGGAAGTTGAAATAGGGCACAGCCATCACAGGTACGTTTTTTACATATAATGTTGTACCTTTGGTTTCACCGCGGCCAGTTTCTTGATTCAGCTTAATTTTGTCTGCTTGAATTTTCCACGTTGGTTTTTCATCGGGTGGACAAGTGGTATAAACAGCGTTTTCTAATTCGAGTGTTTCGGTTGAAGTACGTGAAATTTTCTCAGCGCGACCGTGTGCATGCTGCTGTTCAGCAATAAAGAAACTGTTATTTAAATCACCCTGTTGGGTTTTTAAATTGTAATCAATGGAATCGCTTTGCGAAATCAGCCCAGACTGTGCCATTTGCACGCGGCCAGAAGCATTGGCGTAGGTTTGGGTTTTATCAATTTTGATTTGATCGGCACGAATTTGACGACCTTCTTGGTCAATCAGAACATTACCTTCAAGAATGGAGTCGCCATTCGGGTCAAAATGACCATAGTCAGCGGTAATGGTAGAGGTTGCATCTTCAGGTGCGACCGCTTTTGTCGTTGGCGCAACAGGGGTAATCCACGTGCCAGTACAAAATGCAGAACTTAATTGATTGGTGTTGCGAATCTGTGCTTCAGGTGCAGATTTATCGACATAATATTGTTCGAAGAACTGCTGCCCCGGATAAGCTTCTGAAATGCTTTGTTTGAGTTGTTCTGTATCGTCATCCGTGGACGGGTTTGAAACAGGTGCTGCATAGCTTGGTAACGAGCTACCACATAGAAGGGTTAAGATCGCAGTCGCTAAAGGATTAAATTTAAACTGATGCTTCATTTGTCTCATTAACCAGGTATGCTTAATCGCAATTAATTATTGTCGCATCATAGAGAAAAAGTTGATAAGTAGCTACACTTAGCACTTTAAAAACTCAGCCTGTATTAGAATTTATCGCAAATGAATACACAACGTGAACAATTGATACAAACATGGATTTCATCTGTACTCGATTCAGATCAATTTGAAATTAACTTCTTAGCAGGCGATGCAAGCTTCCGTCGTTATGCACGAATCAAATTGAATAATAAAACATTTATGCTCATGGATGCACCACCAGAAAAAGAAGATTGTGGTCCTTTTGTGTCGATTGATGAATTTTTTGATGCACATGGCGTGCGTGTACCACATATCGTGGCCAAAGACCTTGATCAAGGCTTCTTATTGTTAGAGGATTTTGGTGATGTTTTATTGTCCACGTTGTTGAATGATCAAACAGTAGACGCACATTATGCTCAAAGTTTTAAACAGTTGATTCAATTACAGTCAATTGATGGTACTGCTCATTTTCCTGCATATACCTATGAAAAGCTGATTTCTGAAATGGAGCTGTTAACCGATTGGTTATTGCCATCTCTACAAGTGCAGCCTACTGAAGAAGAATCGGCACTGATTAAACGTACCTTTGCTATCTTAGCCAATGCTGCATTGGCTCAGCCTCAAGTGATTGTGCATCGTGATTTTCATAGCCGTAATTTGATGGTACTTGATGATGAGCAAGATCAGGGTGTGATTGACTTCCAAGATGCTGTGATTGGCGCAGATACTTATGATTTGATTTCTATTACACGTGATGCTTATGTGCAGTGGAATGCAGATCGTGTTTATGCATGGTTTAAGACGTTCTATGATTTGCTACCTGCATCGGCTAAAGAAGGTCGTAACTTTGAGCAATTCAAACAAGACGCTGACCTGATGGCGATTCAACGTCATATCAAAATTTTAGGTATTTTTGTGCGCTTATTTGAGCGTGATGGTAAGTCAGGTTATCTCAAAGATTTGCCGCGTGTGATGTGGTATTTACTTGAAGAAAGTAAACCATATGCAGAATTACAACCTTTTATGCAATTTATTCACGCTAAAGTATTGCCGAAATTTGAAGCCAAATACGGCACTTATGAGGTTGTTGCATAATGAAAGCCATGATTTTAGCGGCGGGTCTCGGAAATCGGATGCGCCCTTTAACATTGTATAAGCCAAAGCCTTTGCTTGAAGTGGGTGGAAAACCACTGATTGTTTGGCATATAGAAAAGCTAAAAAAAATAGGTGTCACTGAAATCATCATCAATTCTGCATGGCTTGCAGATATCCTGATTGGTACTTTAGGTGATGGTTCGCAGTTTGGTGTAGATATTCGTTGGACACGTGAAGCGGAAGGTTTGGAAACAGCTGGTGGCATTATTAATGCTTTACCTTTGCTTGGGACAGAACCGTTTATTTTAGTCAATGGTGACGTTTGGACGACTTACGATTTTTCAGCCTTGCTCAATGTTGAGCTAAAAGATGATTTGGCACACTTGGTTTATGTGACTAATCCAACGCAACATCCAAAGGGTGATTTTATCTTGGATGCAGGGCGTAGTTATACCTTTGAGCAAGAACATGCAGGCGAGGCACTCACCTATAGTGGGATCGCGGTCATTCATCCAAATATGTTTGATGGATTGGAAGCGGGCAAGCGTCCGCTCGCACCTTTATTGAAAGAAGCTATGTTGGATGGAAAAATTTCTGCAGAGAAAATGCAAACTGCATGGGTTGATGTTGGCACACCTGAGCGTTTAAGTGATCTAGATCTACAGATTCGCCAAGGCATGTACGATTAAGTGCATATTCGCTAAGCGTTAGCTACTGTTCCACGGCTTAGAAATCGGTATACTTCAGTTAATTTTTATTGAGATGTCTTCTTTATGCATCCTTTTTTTCAAGACTTAAAGCAAGGTAGTCAAAAGCTTGGCTTAGATTTGAGTGAAGAAGCATTAAATCTATTGCTGAAATACCAAGATGCCCTAGTGCTGTGGAACAAAGCGTATAACTTGACCGCTATTCGTGATCCTAAAGAAATGTTAGTTAAGCATTTATTGGATAGCTTAAGTATCCTAAATGATTTGCCTGTAGGTCGTTTATTGGATATCGGTACGGGTGGTGGCATGCCGGGCATGATCATTGCACTGTGTCAGCCTGAACGTGAATGTGTGCTTTTAGATGCCAACGGTAAAAAAATTCGATTCTTAAAACAATTTATTGCTGACTTAAAACTAAAAAATGTCATTGCGGTACAAACACGTGTCGAAAATGAAGACAGCATTCATGAACTGGGGCAGTTTGATGTGATTACCAGTCGTGCTTTTGCATCGTTAACGGATTTTGTGGATGCGTCTAAACCGTATATGCATGCGCAAAGTATTATCGCGTCGATGAAAGGCTTAATTCCTGAAGAAGAAGTTGAAACACTAAAAAGTGATTTCAAGATTGATATCGTTGCATTAAAAGTTCCACGACTTGATGAGCAGCGTCATTTAATTTTTCTTAAACGTATTTAAAATTTTCAAAGGACTGGGGTTACCATGGCTCAAATTATTGCGATTGCAAACCAAAAGGGTGGCGTAGGTAAAACCACAACGGCTGTGAACTTGGCTGCATCTTTAGCTATATTAAAAAAACGAGTTTTACTTGTGGACATGGATTCACAAGGCAATGCCACGATGGGTTCGGGCATTCAAAAAAATGATTTGTTGTATTCAGTCACGGATGTCTTACTTGGTGAAGTGCCGATTGAAACTGCTATTTATAAAGCGGAAGTGGGCTATAAGGTTTTAGGTGCAAACCGTGACTTAGCTGGCGTTGAGCTGGCGATTGCGGATCAAGACGGTCGTGAGTTTATTTTACGTGAAGCATTGGCAAGCGTCGAAAAAGACTTCGACTATATTATTGTCGATTGTGCACCAAGTTTAAGTTTGATCACTGTCAATGCACTTGCAGCGGTACGTGCGGTGCTGATTCCAATGCAGTGTGAATATTATGCCTTGGAAGGTTTGGCTGATTTAACCCAAACCATTGACCGTATTCAGCAAGCATTGAACCCAGATCTAGAGATCGTGGGTGTGCTGCGTACTATGTACGATGCGCGTAATGCCTTAACACGTGATGTGTCTGCTGAGCTTGAACAATACTTCGGTCAGAAACTTTATGACACGGTTATTCCGCGTAATATTCGTTTGGCTGAAGCGCCTGCGCACGGTTTGCCAGTGATTTATTTTGAAAAAAGCTCGAAGGGTGCAGTTGCTTATTTGAACTTGGCAGCTGAGATGTTAAAAAAAACCAAAGTAAAAAAAGGAACTAAAGCATGACCGTAAAAAAACGCGGACTGGCTAAAGGTCGTGGTCTGGATGCCTTACTCGGCTCAATTCAAAAAGAAAAACTACAGCTCGAAGCAAAAGCTTTAGATCATGGACAGTTAAAACAAATTGATGTGCATTTATTGAAACGCGGCGAGTATCAACCGCGTCGTTTCATTAAAGAACAAGATTTACAAGAACTTGCTGCATCGATTGAAAAGCATGGCGTCATGCAGCCAATCGTGATTCGTCCTGTAGAAGATGAAAAGCATCCCTACGAAATTATTGCAGGTGAGCGTCGTTGGCGTGCGGCTCAGCTTGCAGGTTTAACCGAAGTTCCAGCCATTGTTCGTGACTTGAGTGACCAAGTGGCAATTGCCTTGGCATTGATTGAAAACATTCAACGTCAAGATCTGAACCCAATCGATCAAGCTATGGCTTTACAACGCTTCCATGACGAGTTCGGTTTAAGTCATCAAGAGATTGCCGATACGGTCGGTAAAGCACGTACCACGATTAGTAACTTACTACGCCTCTTGTCTTTAGCGGATCAAGTCAAAGACTTTATGCAGCAAGGTTTGCTCGATATGGGGCATGCACGTGCGATCTTGACGTTAAAAGCCAAAGATCAGCTTAAAGTTGCTGAAATGGTGATTGAAAAAAGTATGTCTGTACGTCAAACCGAACAATTTGTTCGTGATTTGAATGCACCAAAACAACAAAAAGCTAAACCAATTGTTTCATCAGACATTCAACAACTGACACAACGTCTCTCTGATCGTTTCAGTGCAGACGTGAAAATTGATCATAATAAACAAGGGAAAGGCAAGCTGGTGATTAGCTACCATACTCTTGAAGAGCTAGATGGCATTTTAAATATTTGTCTAGCTGAATAATTTTTAAAATCGATTTATTGGGGAAAATCAAATGTGGGAATTAGTCAAAGCGGGCGGGTGGTTAATGATCCCGCTCGTCATTTGTTCGATCTTTACGGTAGCCATTACCATTGAGCGCTTTATTCGTTTAAAAAAATCTATGGTGTTGCCAAAAGACTTGATGATGAATGTGAACACATCAGTGAAAGATGTGGTGCAACAGCTAAAGCAAAGTCCAACTTTACAGCAAAGTACATTGGGTCGTGTCTTGGATGCAGGTTACGCTAGTAAAGATCAAAACGAGCAATATGCACGTGCGCAAATGGAAGTGACAGCATCACAAGAAATTGGTTATTTAGAAAAAAATATCAACTTTTTGGGCACTTTAAGTGCTGTTGCACCGTTACTGGGTTTATTGGGTACGGTGATCGGTATCATTGAAGCATTCTTAATGATTGATATTGGTACTAATAGTGATCCAGTGTTAATGATGCCGGGTATTTCAAAAGCCTTGATTACCACTGCTGCCGGTATGTTAATTGCTGTGCCTGCATTATTTGCGCATCGTTATTTCCAACGTTTGGTTCAGGAATATGTGGCTGAGTTAGAACAGCAGTCGACATTATTTCATGCCGCTTTGTTTTATAAAAAAACACCTGAAGTAGAAAGTCAGGACATTCAGAAAGCCAGCTGAGTGGAGACTGCGCATGAAATTTAAACGTCGTCAGGTTGAAGATATTCATATCAACCTCACACCGATGATTGACTGTTTGATGTTCATTTTGGTGTTCTTGTTGCTCTCGACTACCTTTAACCAGATGAGTCGAATGAACCTGACTTTGCCAGATGCACAAGGTGTTCCACCTAAAAACTATGATCAAAAGATTGAAGTTGTGGTGGATTCATCGGGACATTATTCTGTCAATGGTCAGTCATTGGCGAGTAAAGAAGTCTCTGATTTGAATACTGCAATTAAACAGACAGCCAATGATCGTCGTGATTTAATGTTTGTGATTGCCGCAGATGCAAAAGCAACACATCAAGATGTGATTCGGGTGATGGATGTTGCAGGTCAACTTGGATTTGTGAATATCAACATCAGTACCAAAGTTCCAACTCGAGGTTATTAGTGAAGCACGATTTTAAGGTCTATTTACGCCTATTAAGTTATTTAAAACCTTTTTGGGGAATCGGCCTGCTGGTTTTGCTTGGTTTCGGTATTAATGCTGCGACAGAAGTTTCTGTCGCAAAATTATTGGAACGCATTATTGAAGCCATTCAAAACAAAGATCAAAGCTTTACAACCTTATTTCCACTCTTGGTGGTTTTATTGATGTTCTTCCGTGGACTCGGTTTGTTCATGGGGGGATATTTTACCGCAGTGATTTCTCGAAACTTAATCTTTAATATTCGTCAGCAAGTATTCGCAAAACTCATGCGTTTGCCTTCGCAATATTATTTAGATAATTCGAGCGGACATATCACTGCAAAAATTATGTATAACGTTGAACAGTTGACGGCAGCATCATCTGAGTCACTGAAAACGATTGTACAACAGGGTTTGATTACCATCGCATTATTGGGTTATTTGCTGTATACCAACTGGCGTTTAACCCTGTGTATTTTGATTTTTGGCCCAATTATTGGGTTGATTATCCGTAAAGCATCCAAGCGCATGCGTAAATTATCCATGCAAGTGCAAAGTACCATGGGTGATGTTAACCATGTAGTGCAAGAGACAGTACAAGGCAACTTGGTGGTGAAGGGCTTTGCAGGGCAAGATTATGAACAAAAACGTTTTTATGAAAGCTCAATGGAGAACTTACGCCGCGGCTTAAAGATGGTCGTGGTGCAACAACTCAATAGCCCGATTGTTCAGCTGATTATGTCGATCGCGCTCAGTATCGTGATGTATATCGCGCTACGCCCAGAGATTTTACAAGATACAACCGCGGGTGAGTTTGTTGCCTATATCACTGCCGCAGGTATGCTAAGTAAGCCAATTAAAACCTTAACGGATGTCAACGAAAAACTACAACGAGGCATGGCAGCAGCTTATTCAGTTTTTGAATTGCTTGATATGCCTGAAGAAGTAAATAACGGCACGCTTAAGCCTGCTTTGAAAGGCGATGTCGAATTTAAAAATGTTAATTTGATCTATGCTGATGGTCACCATGCGATTCATGACTTCAATTTAAAAGTCAATGCAGGGCAAACCGTTGCATTGGTTGGGCGTTCAGGTGCAGGTAAAACCTCACTGGTCAATCTGTTGGTTCGTTACCAAGAGGTGTCGTCAGGACAGTTGTTGCTTGATCAGCATGATATTCACGACATAGAGCTCAATAGCTTGCGTACTCAGATTTCGATGGTCAATCAGCAAGTAGTTTTGTTTAACCGTACAGTGCGTGAAAATATTGCTTATGGTCAGCTCGAGCATGCAACAGATGAACAAGTCATTGCTGCTGCTAAAGCTGCATTTGCACATGATTTTATTATGGATTTACCGCAAGGTTATGACACGCCGTTGGGTGCCCAAGGTTTAAATCTGTCTGGTGGTCAACGTCAACGGATTGCAATTGCGCGTGCGATTTTGAAAAATGCACCGATTTTAATTTTAGATGAAGCGACCAGTGCACTAGATAACGAATCTGAATTTTTTATTCAGCAAGCATTTGACGCTGCGATGCAAGATCGTACCACGATCGTGATTGCGCATCGTTTATCGACCATTGAAAATGCAGACTGTATTGTAGTGATGGATAAAGGGCGTATTATTGAACAAGGTTCTCATACGGAATTGATGGCACAACGTGGTGCATATTACCAACTTCATCAGCGTAATTTTGAGGAAAATTAAGTCATGTCTTTTGCACAATTGATTCAGGATGCTTGGAATGAACAGGCAAAGTGGCTCGTTGTGTTTAGACCTTTGTCATGGCTTTATCGTGGTGGCTTTTTACTCAATAAAAAGCTCTATCAATCAGGTATTAAGCAAAGCTATAAAGCGCCTATTCCAGTCATGGTCATTGGAAATATCACAGTGGGTGGGAGTGGCAAAACCCCCTTGCTCATTCACTTGGTCAGTTATTTAAATAGCTTAAACCTGCGTGTTGGTGTGATCAGTCGTGGCTATGGTGGTCAAGGACCATTTCCGGCCTATGTGGATTTAGACTCGACGGCTGAAATCGTGGGTGATGAACCGAGCTTAATCGTTCAGTCTACAGGCGTGCCGATGGCGGTTGGTCCAAACCGCCAGCAGAGTATTGAATTGCTGCTGTCTAAGCATGAATTGGATTTGATTATCTGCGATGATGGTTTACAGCATTGGGCGCTTCAACGTCAGTTGGAGTGGATCGTACTGGATAACAACCGTGGTTTAGGCAATGAAAAATTATTACCTGAAGGTTATTTGCGTGAACCGAAAAAGCGCCTTGCCAGTGGGACGGTCATTGAACATTCAGCAGATCCAAGTTCTCCACTGAATATGCACCTTGAAGCGGCGCAACCTTATTTGCTCAATAAAGATCTTGTGACGACATTTGATGCAAATAAAGATTTTTATGCTGTGGTGGGTATCGGCTTTCCGCAACGCTTTTATAAAACCTTAGAAAATATGGGGATTCATCAATTTCAATGTCATGAATTCCCAGATCATTATGAATATGAACTGAGTGATTTGCAATTTGAAGATGCCAATCCCATCATTACCACTGAAAAAGATGCAGTTAAAATTTTAGCGATCCTCAAAAATAATCCAGATTTTAAAAGAGAAATATGGGTTGTTCCTGTAGATGCAGTGTTGTCACCTGCGTGTTATGAAACTTTGCATGCGCAGTTGAAAAAACTGGGTCTGAAACTTCCCGAAGGCATTTAATTTATGAAACATATTGTTATTCCTGCACGTTTTTCAAGTTCACGTTTACCGGGTAAGCCTTTACTTGAAATTCATGGTCGTCCGATGATTTTACGTGTGGTCGATCAAGCCAAAAAAGTTGCAGGATTCGATGATCTATGTGTTGCTACAGATGATGAACGTATTGCAGCAGTATGTCGTGCGGAAGGGGTTGATGTGGTATTGACCTCTGCAGAGCATCCATCTGGGACAGACCGTTTAAGTGAAGTTGCACGCATCAAAGGTTGGGCGAGTGATGACATTATTGTCAACGTACAGGGCGATGAACCTTTGCTTCCCGCTCAATTGGTAAAACAAGTTGCACAATTACTTGTAGATCAGCCGACATGTTCAATGTCGACACTCTGCGAGCCGATTCATAGTCTAGATGAGTTTCAACGTGACAGTATCGTCAAAGTGGTGATGTCAAAGCACAATCAAGCGCTGTATTTCAGCCGTGCGACTATTCCGTATGACCGTGATGGTGCAAAGCAAGTAGAACAAACCTTGCATGATCAGGCTTTTCGTCATTTAGGTCTTTATGCATACCGCGTAAAACTCCTTCAAGAATATGTCACTTGGGATATGGGTGTACTCGAAAAATTAGAAAGCCTTGAACAATTACGCGTTTTGGAAAATGGTCACCGTATTGCCATTGCTGTGGCAGAAGCGAACCTACCACCTGGCGTAGACACTCAAGCTGACCTTGATCGTTTGAACCAAATGGATGTTTCAAACTTCGAATAAGGTTAAACGATTTATGCAAAATGAAATTGTGGCGCAAGTGTACCCTTGGCAGCAAAATACATGGAATACATTAACCAGCCGTTTTCCACAACTGGGACATGGCGTGCTTTTGTATGGCAAAAAAGGCTGTGGTAAAGAGGCATTTGCAAAACAATTTCTTGCTTGGGTGCTGTGTCAAAAACGTGATGAGCGAACTGAGCCATGTGGTGAGTGTGGGAGTTGCCAGTGGTTAAAGTCAGATACACATCCAAATTTTGTCCACATCAGTACAGATGAAGACAATAAAAAGCAAAATGCCAAAATTAAAATCGAAAAAATTCGTGATTTATTGCCTTTTGTACAGCAAACCGTAGACGGTTGGCGAGTTGTGTTGATTGAGCCTGCTGAAGCATTAAACATTGCATCATCAAATGCATTGCTGAAAACATTGGAAGAGCCGGGCGAGCGGATTGTGATTATGTTATTGGCAGAGCATTATTTGAAATTGCCGGCAACCATTCGCAGTCGAATGCAGCACTATGCATTGGATCGTATTGAACCGGAACAATCACAGCAATATTTACAGCAGCATTTGCCCGATAGTGGTGAAACCCAGCGCAAAGTTCTCATGAACTTAGCTAGTCAAATGCCATTACAAGCGATTTCATTGGCAAGTAGTGAATGGCTAAATATGCGCCAAGAGTTTCTACAAGATTGGCAAAAACTTGTGACACAAAAAAATATGCCGATGGCAATTGCGACCAAGTGGAATAAAGCTCTGAGTTTTAGTGATTTTAGTCAAATGTTTGAATACTTGTTGTCCGATATAATTTGTGTCAAGCTAAATCAATCCATAAAAAATATAGATTTGGATTTTGGGGTGTTGGCAGAGCAATATTCGCTCGAAACACTCTTTGGGATTTATACAGAATTACAGCAGTCTAAGCGGTTCATCGAGCAGAACGTACAGGGGAATCTGGTCGTAGATGAGCTTTGCATCAAACTGATGAATGTTTAATTAAGGGGAAACATCATGCAACCACGTATGGGCGGGATCGTTCACGCTAATATTCCAGATGTGGAAACACTTTTTGCGAGCTACATGCCTTATGTCGTTGGTGGCGGTTTATTTGTACCATCAAAGCAAGCTGTGAAAATGGGTGATGAGGTTTTCTTATTGGCGACTTTGCCTGAACAAAGTATAAAAATTCCTTTGACAGGAAAAGTGATTTGGATTTCGCAAAAGCAAAATGGCATTAAACCACAAGGCTTTGGAATTCAATTAGGCGGCGAGAAAGGCGTTTATTTCAAAACAGAAGCAGAACGTTTACTTGCAGGGCTTAAATCTGAGGGGCGTAGAAGTTACACTATGTAGTTACAACTGTGAAGACTTGTAGGTACATATTGTGTTTGTAGATACCCATTGCCATTTAACCATGCTCGACCTAAGCCCTTATGAGGGTAATTTAGATCTTGCATTGGATCAGGCTCGTCAAGCCGGGGTCTCAAAATTTATGAGTATCTCGGTTGATCTAGATGACCATATCGAACTTTCAAAAATTGCCGCACGCCATGCCGATGTAGGTTATTCCGTTGGGGTACACCCATGTGAAGATCCTGCAACGATGGCTCGGGCAACAGAAGAATATCTCATTGAATTAGCACAACCTGAAAAGGTTTGGGCGATTGGTGAAACAGGGCTGGACTATTTTCATAGTACAGACTTTATTGCAGAGCAAAAAGAATGCTTTGCCCGCCATATTCACGCATCGCAAGCTGTAAAAAAACCGGTGGTTGTACATACCCGTTCTGCAAAGCATGATACGGTGGATATTATCCGTGCAGAGAAATCTACTCACGGTATTTTGCATTGTTTTACTGAAGATTGGGAAACGGCAAAAGCTGTCTTAGATTGTGGTTATTACGTGTCATTTTCAGGCATTGTTTCTTTTAAAAATGCGCAAGATTTGCGTGATGTGGCCAAGCAAGTGCCATTGGATCGAGTGCTGATTGAAACAGATAGCCCATACCTTGCACCGATGCCCTATAGAGGAAAGTCTAATGAACCAAAATACGTTCCCTATGTAGCCAAAGCCTTAAGTGATGTATATGATAAGTCAATTGAAGAGATGGCTTTCATTACAATGCAAAACTTTGAAAATCTCCTCAATCTTAAGTAAATAATTTGAATTGATATAAGAGTAAGAGAGTATAGGGTGAAGATGGATCGTCAAGCTCAGTTTAGAGCAAGAGAAGCATTAATTTTCCAAGTGGCAGAGCAGCTGCTATTGGAAAATGGCGAAGCAGGGATGACACTAGATGCGCTAGCGGCAGAACTCGACTTGGCAAAAGGGACGTTATATAAACACTTCCAAAGTAAAGATGAACTATATATGTTGCTCATTATTCGTAATGAACGCATGTTATTGGAAATGATTAAAGACACCGATAAAGCTTTTCCTGAACACCTTGCTTTCTTTATGTTGCATCACTTACATCACCCAGAACGTACAGTGTTGTTTCATCAAATTGAAGAGCGTTTATCGACAACGGGTGTGGGTATTCAACACTTGTTTAGTGAACTTTATCAAGTGCGCAAACAGCGTCTAAGATTGATCATTCGTATGACTGAGCGTTATTTGGAGTCGATTCAAAGTAGCATGCCAGTACGTGATTATCTTGCTTCGATTTGGTCACTTACACATGGCGCTGCAGCAATTTTGAACTCAAGTTTTTATCAGCGTTATTTGGGTTCAAGAGACACCTTACGGGTTGCTTATATTGATCAAGCCTTGGCCTTACCAAAACAAGTGCATGCGGTTGCTCAATTCGCTTAAAGGCTGTTTATGAAAATAGCATCACCATCATCGGTTCGTGGCTTCACCCTCGTTGAATTGATGGTGGTGATTGTGATTATGGGCATCATGGCCTCATTGGTGCTTTTGAATATCGGTGGGACAGATCAACGCAAAGCCATGCAAGCACGCGAAGTGTTTGTAATGGATCTGAAACGAATATTACGTGATGCAAATGATCAAGCTTTGATATTGGCCTTACAGCAAAAAGCTGGAACGGATGTCAACACGCAAAGCTATGCGGTACAAGAATATTTACCAGAACAAAAACGTGTAGAAAATAGTATTTTAAATCAGAACAATAAATGGCAAAACTATAAAGATTTTGAAACCCGAGTATTACCTGAAAATGTCTCTTTTACGATTCAGCCTTTAGATCAACAGTATGAAAATGCTAATAATGATGATTTGTTAAATACCAATGCACCCAAGTTGATTTGGTTGGGTAATGGTGAGGTAAAGCCTGTGCGTATACAGTTTTATTTTGAAGAACGTCCCATTGGTAATGAAATCGAAATCGATCATTTAGGGAAAGTTAATGCGGGCTAAAGGGTTTACGCTACTTGAAGTCATGGTGGCATTGGCGATTTTTGCTACTGCGGCAATGGCTTTGTCTAATGTTGCGATGCAATATACGCAGTCGACAGCACACGCAATTTTAAGAAATAAAGCACAATTTGTCGCGCTGAATGAAATCGCTAAGATGGAAATCAATCGTGAATGGATGACAGGTACTGCATCTAAACAAGTCACTGAACAAGGCGAACAATGGCAAATTGACAAAAAAGCCCAAGCCACCATTAGTCCAAATGTACAACGTATCGATATCCAAGTGAGTTTGATGAATGCTGAAACTGGGGATGTAGAAGCAGGGATTAGTAGTTTAGTGTTCTTTAACTATAAGGCTCCGTTGGATGAAAATAATAACTAGAAAAAAACGTACATCTCAAGATATGCCTGTGCTTGTGCAGCAAGGAATGAAGAATCAAGCAGGATTTACCTTAGTTGAACTTTTGGTTGCGATTGCCATTTTTGCAGTACTATCTGCATTGGGCTGGAAGGTTTTTGATTATGTCTCGAAAGTGAAAGAACGAAACGCAACCCATGAGGCACGGCTCAGTCAGTTGCAAGATGCCCATCAGCAAATTCTCAGAGACACAGTACAAGCTGTGCCCTTAACTGCCAATATTAATGGAGATATTCAACCAGCGTTAGTATTGCAAAATGGCCGATTTAATTTCAGTAAGACAGGTGTCACTGATCCATTAAATCAGGGCATTGCACCTGACGAGCGAGTGGAATATCAATACAAAGCTGATGAAAAAAAATTGTATCGGCTAAAATTTAAAAATCTCAACCAAACGGGGCATGATCAGCCAGATTCGAGTGTTTTACTGGATAATGTTGAACAATATAAAATCACGGTACTCAATCCAAATGAGTTAGAGAATTGGCCAGATGCTGCCGCTGATTTGAATAATGAAAAAACCATTCAACTGTTACCGCGGGGTATCAGGATGCAGCTCACAGTTGATGGGACAAACTACGAATGGTTATTCAGTTTGTTAAATACTGATTTTTTATTGGATAAAAATAAGAATGGTTAACGGTCAGGTAGTAGAGGCATTTGAAGTTCGGAGTTGCTTATGAAACAGCAACGTGGCATCGCTTTGTTAACTATCCTGATGATGGTAGCTTTGGCAACCATAGTTGCAGCAGGCATCGCAAAACAACAAGCCAATACTTCTGAAAATACCGCTTATGTGATGCGCCAAAATCAATCGTTGTTATATGCGAAAAGTGCCGAAGCATTTTTTGCTGAACTTTTGGTGAATGATGCCGAAAATGCAGGGCAGGTGGATCACCTCCAAGAAAATTGGGCTCAGCCTATGCCCGCCTTTCCAGTGGAAGGTGGAACCGTTGCAGGTGTGCTGCAAGACGAATCTGGAAAATTTAACCTCAATAGTTTGGTTTCAGAAGAGGGTGTGGTAAATGACAAAGCAAAATTATGGTTTGAGAAAATATTGCAGCGTGTTGGTTTACCCGCAGAATTAAGTCAAGCCGTGATTGACTGGCAAGATGAAGATGATGAGACCTCTGGCCCAATGGG
Organism: Acinetobacter sp. YH12128; assembly: GCF_013418655.1. NCBI lineage: Bacteria > Pseudomonadati > Pseudomonadota > Gammaproteobacteria > Moraxellales > Moraxellaceae > Acinetobacter > Acinetobacter sp. YH12128. Next base: position 44,050 of record NZ_VPBO01000001.1, read on the forward strand.
AGCAGAGCTGGCGTATTATCGTGGTTTAAATAATGCGGCACTACCGCCAAATGCAAAATTCCATAGTGTGGAAGAGCTGAAATCAGTCCGTGGTTTTGACGGTGCTCAATATAAACTAATTGCGCCTTATGTGAGTAGCTTACCTTCGCATGAAACAACGGTAAACATTAATACCGCTCCTGCATTTTTGTTAGCGACCTTGGATGATCGTTTAGATGTCAATGCAGTTGAACAAGCTTTGCAACAAAAAGCAGCCAAATTTGAACATTTCGAAAATATCAATGATTTATGGGCAATGGAGCCATTTGCACAGGTGAGCACAGAAAATCGGGAAGTTTTAAATTCACAATTGGGTGTGCAGTCGAACTATTTTAAAGCGCAAATTGAAATTATTTTAAATGAAAGAAAGCGTCAATTTACCAGTGAGTTAGTGCGAAAAGATAAAGATGTATATGTGGCTTTTCGCAGTATGGCGCCATTTTAGGTCTTAAATATCGCTAAATTTTCATGATGCCTTTTCCCAATTGTGCTGAACAGCAAAATTAATGCCTCTTGTTAGACTTTTGCATTATAATCTCTAAGAACCCATAGATTATTTGATTGCATTACGACACATGTTAATTCGTAAGTTATTTAAGTTTGAAAACGCGCATATCGTGCGTAATTGCACGTCAGACCGTTGCAAACGTTCCATTCATGGACACAGTTATAAAGTCGAATTATTGCTCAAAGCGTCGAAACTTGACCATGGACAAATGGTTTACGATTTCGGTTTGCTCAAAGGGGTAATTAAAGACTTATTTGACAGTTTTGATCACGCGATTTGTTTTTGGCAACATGATGATGCCGAGTACATTCGTGCCTGCAAGCAGTTCAGCGCACGGTGGGTTCAACTACCCGTATCGCCTTCAGCAGAACAGTTTTCACGGATCTTCTTTTACTTGGCACAACAAGTTCTAAAATCAACAGAAACTCAAAATGGTGAGGGTGATGTTGAAGTGTATTCTGTGATCGTACATGAGACGGACACAGGCTATGCGCAAAGCTTTTTAGAAGATATCGACAACGCACAAATGGGGCTGTTGCAGTTAGATCAAATCGTCTTTTCCGAACAGGTTCAGTCGGAATGGAACGATACCCAGATGTATGAAAAATTAAAACAGGGTCAAAAATTTTTAAACCCTGCAGTTGATTTACAAGTTAAAATTTAAGTAAATATTTGGTTTTATTAGGATTAGTTAACAGTGATGTCTTTAACAGAAGAGCAACAAGCAAAACTCGCTAAAGTGCAGCTTGATGCTAGCTGGAAATATGGCCTAAGTGAGTTTCTGCTTAGCCCCCGCATGGATGAGTTAAAAGACTTTCTGCTACAACAAATCAAACAGGATAAAGTGATTTATCCACCGAATCCGCTGATTTTTAATGCCTTAAACACGACGCCTATGGCGAATGTAAAGGTGGTGATTTTAGGCCAAGACCCTTATCATGGGCCAAATCAGGCACATGGCTTGAGTTTTTCGGTACAAAAGGGGGTTGCATTACCACCTTCTTTACGTAATATTTTCCATGAGTTAAATACCGACCTTGGGGTGCCTGTGTCAAAACATGGGGACTTAACACGCTGGGCAGAACAAGGTGTTTTGCTTTTAAATGCGGTACTGACTGTTGAGGCTGGGCAACCAACTTCACATCAAAAACGTGGCTGGGAAGATTTTACAGACCATGTGATTGATGTTTTAAATGAACAACGTGAGCATATTGTCTTTATTTTATGGGGGGCATATGCACAGCGTAAGGGACAACGCATTGACCAAAATAAGCACTTGGTGCTAAAAGCCGCGCATCCATCACCTTTGGCTGCAAACCGCGGTGGTTTTTTTGGTTGTAAGGTGTTCTCAAAAAGTAATAATTATCTTAAACAAAATGGCATTGAGCCAATAGACTGGCAGCTGGACGCATGACTTATTCTCCCGTTTCAAAAAATTATCACCCAGATCTGATTGTTGAAGAAGCGAAAAAGGGCTGGCGCATTGTTCGCCTGAATCGCCCAAAATCGCTTCATGCATTAGATGAATCTATCTGTACAGCGTTGCTTGAAGTCTTTCAGGACTTTCAACACGATGATGCAGTAAAAGCGATTTGGTTAGATTCCACTACGCCGAAAGCATTTTGTGCAGGTGGCGATGTACGCAAATTGCGACAATTGGTGGTCAATGATGAAGTTGAAACGGCGAATAAATTCTTTGAACAAGAATATGCCCTAGATTTGCTGCTGCATAACTATGCAAAGCCGATTTTGGTTTGGGGCGAAGGTTATGTCATGGGAGGTGGTTTAGGTCTATTTATGGCTGCACCTTTCCGTTTGGTGACACCTTATTCACGTTTAGCAATGCCTGAGATTAATATCGGTTTGTATCCAGATGTTGGTGCGACGCGTTTCCTCGCTGACCGTGGTGCCATTGGATTGTTTACTGGGTTAACCGGCTCGATTATGACCGCAGCTGGTGCTTATGGTATCGGCTGGGCAACGCATATTTGTGATGCTCAGCGTGATAATGTACTTGAAACTGTCATTAATATTGATTGGGATCATTATCCAGCGGGCGATTTTCGTGCCATTGATGACACTTTAAATAGTATGCATCGTCCTGTGGGGCCGGGCCCATTACAAAATTCATTAGATGTGATTCAGAGTGTGTGCCGTGGGCACAATTTTGAACATGACTATGAATCAATTATTGGTTTAAGCGATGCACGCAGTGATTGGCTACGCCAAGCCAGTGAAAATCTGCAAAAAGGTTCACCTGCAACCGCAGCATTAACATGGTTATTGTGGCAGTGGGGGAAAAAAGTGCATTCTTGGAATGAAGTGTTTGAACTAGAAACTCAAATTTCAGAGTGGAAAATTCGTCATGCGGACTTTGTGGAAGGTGTGCGCGCCCGCCTAGTCGATAAAGACCTGTCTCCAGAATGGAAAAAAGGTACAGATCTTTCCCTCAAAGGAATTCTGGCTGATGAGCCTCCTGTAACCAATATTGACAGTTGGAATGCGCTGTTAAGACAGTATGGTGTAATTTAATTAATTGATGTCTGAACCAAACTTATATAGTGATGAACACTGGATGCAGCTGGCTTTCGAGCAGGCTGCACAAGCTGCAGAATTGCAAGAAATTCCTGTAGGCGCAGTCATTGTGAGTCAAAATCAAGTCATAGGTGCAGGGTTTAATGCGCCGATTTCTCTGAAAGATCCCACCGCACATGCGGAAGTACAAGCTTTGCGTCAAGCTTGTTTAAATATCGATAATTACCGTTTACCCGATGATGCAACCTTATATGTAACATTGGAGCCATGCACAATGTGTGTGGGTGCTTTGGTACATTCGAGAATTAAACGTGTGGTATTTGCGACGACTGAGCCTAAAGCAGGTTCTTTGGTCAGTTCGCGTCAATTATTAAATTCAGGCTACTATAACCATATCTTTGAGTTTGAGCATGGTTGCCTACAAGAGCAATGCTCCCAACAATTAAGTGATTTTTTTAAAATGCGTCGTGAACAAAAACGACTGATGAAGTTACAGGAAAAAACCACTTTGACTGAACTTAATTTAAAAAATCAAGTAAACTCTACTGACAATTAATATTGTCAAATAAAATAGGGTACACCATGAAATCCATTCAAGTAAAAAAAGAATTTAATGCACCGGTCGAGCAAGTTTTTGACTTACTTTCAAAACATTCGACCTATAACGTGGCTTTTGCACCGATTCAAGTGGTGCGCGTCAAAGATTCTGCAGATCCTGAACGTCCTGATGGTGTGGGTTCTGTACGTCGTATGGGCTTTGGGCCAGTGAAGCCGTTACAAGAGCAAATTACCTTGCTTGAGCCAAACCAACGCATTGAATATAAGATTATTAAAAACCCACTGGTGAAACATCATTTGGGTGTGATTCAATTCGAAGCGATCGATGCTGCGCGTACTTTAGTCACTTATACGATTGAATTACAGGCGCGTGCGCCATTCGTTAGTCAATTAATCCTTGCGCAACTGAAGTCAGCGATTAAAATTGGTTTTTCAAAACTTGCAAAAACCGTATAAACAAAAATGGAAGAGCAATGACAGTTCAAATCATTACAATTGATGGCCCAAGTGGCTCAGGTAAAGGAACATTGGCAGCAAAAATTGCGGCACATTATCAGTTCCACTTACTCGACTCAGGTGCGTTATATCGTCTGTTGGGATTGTCATTGCATAAGCAAGACTTAATTGATGCATTAGACTCAAAGCTCGATGAATGCGTAAAAATTGCAACAAATTTAGACATACAATTTGTGACAAATGAAGCAGGTGTTTCGGTGCTTTTAGATGGTGAAGATGTCTCAAAAGTTATCCGTACTGAGAGAGTCGGAGAGTTTGCCTCAAAAGTTGCTGCAATTCCTGCACTTAGAACTGCGCTTTTAGAACGTCAGCATGCCTTTGCCCAAGCACCTGGTTTGGTTGCAGATGGCCGTGACATGGCAACTACGATTTTTCCCAATGCTCAAGCCAAGATTTATTTAACGGCTTCTGCTCAGTCCCGTGCAGAGCGCCGTGTAAATCAGTTGCAGGCTATGGGCGTGGATGTTAAAATAAACGACATTTTAGCTAATATCGAAGCGCGTGATAAGCGAGATATGGAACGCACAGTCGCTCCACTCAAGCCTGCGCCAGATGCTTATTTCATTGATAGTTCAACTTTGAGTATTGATGAAGTATTCACGCTGATGACGAATTACATCGATCAGCAATTAGCAAACTAAAGAATTTTCAGCAGAAGCATAGCTTGATCAGTCTTATACGGACTATGTAGACGCTTAATTAAACCGGCCTTGTCTGATCCAAGACCGCTGACTTTACTAGGTATATCATGACCGAATCTTTTGCAGCCCTCTTTGAAGAAAGCGAATTAAACCTCAACGTTGAAAAGGGTGCTGTCATCCAAGGCGTTGTAGTAAATATCGACTCTGACTGGGTAACAGTTGACACTGGCCTTAAATCAGAAGGTATTGTTGACCGCGCTGAATTCTTAAATGAACAACGTGAACTTGAAGTTCAAGTTGGCGACACTGTTGACGTAGTTGTTGAAGCTCTTGACAACGGTATGGGTCAAACAGTTTTATCACGTGAAAAAGCTAAACGTGCTGAAACTTGGACTAAACTTGAAAAAATCTTTGAAGACGGCGAAATCGTTACTGGTGTTATCTCTGGTAAGGTTAAAGGCGGTTTCACTGTTGACATCGGTCCAGTTCGTGCGTTCCTTCCAGGTTCTTTAGTTGATACTCGTCCTATTCGTGATACTACTCACTTAGAAGGTAAAGAGTTAGAATTTAAAGTAATCAAACTTGATGCTAAACGTAACAACGTTGTTGTATCTCGTCGTGCTGTTATGGAAGCTGAATCTTCAGCTGACCGTGAAGCTCTTCTTGCTCAGCTTGAAGAAGGTCAAACAGTTACTGGTACTATCAAAAATCTTACTGACTACGGCGCGTTCGTTGACCTTGGCGGTATTGATGGTCTTCTTCACATCACTGACATGGCTTGGAAACGTATCAAGCACCCTTCAGAAGTTGTTGAAGTTGGTCAAGAAGTTACTGTTAAAGTACTTAAATTCGACCGCGAACGTAACCGCGTATCTTTAGGCCTTAAACAATTAGGCGAAGATCCATGGTTAGCGATCATGAACCGTTACCCTAAAGGTTCTATCGTTAAAGCTCGTGTAACTAACTTAACTGACTACGGTTGCTTCGCTGAAATCGCTGAAGGCGTTGAAGGCTTAGTACACGTTTCAGAAATGGACCACACTAACAAAAACATCCACCCATCTAAAGTTGTTCAGATCGGTGACGAAGTTGACGTTATGGTTCTTGAAGTTGATGAAGAGCGTCGTCGTATTTCTCTTGGTATCAAACAAACTCGTGCTAACCCATGGGAAGAGTTTGCTAAAGAACACGACAAAGGTGAAAAAGTTTCAGGTACTATCAAGTCAATCACTGACTTCGGTATCTTCATCGGTTTACCAGGCGGTATCGATGGTCTAGTTCACTTGTCTGACATTTCTTGGAACGAACAAGGCGAAGAAGCTATCCGTCGTTACAAGAAAGGTGACACAGTTGAAGCGGTTATCCTTTCAGTAGACGCTGAAGGCAACCGTATCAGCCTTGGCATCAAACAAATGAACAGCGATCCGTTCAACGATTTCTTAGCTGCTAACGAACGCGGTGCGCTTGTTAAAGGTACTGTAACTGCAGTTGACGCTAAAGGCGCTACTGTTAAGTTAGCTGACGAAGTTGAAGCGACTCTTAAAGCATCTGAAATCAACCGCGACCGCGTTGAAGATGCAACTAAGTTCCTTGAAGTTGGTCAAGAAGTTGAAGCTAAAATCATCAACGTAGACCGTAAATCACGTTCTATCAACTTGTCTATCAAAGCGAAAGACGAAGCTGAAGAAAAAGAAGCGGTAGCTAACTTGAACAAGACAGCTACAGCATCTTCAGACAATGGTCCTAAGACTATTGGTGATTTGATCAAAGCTCAAATGAACCACTAAGTAAGTGTTTGAATTGTATTATTAATGTAAATTAATTAATATTTTTTACACAATTACTGTAACGGTAGCGTAGTAAGTGATTATTACGCTACCGTTTTGTATTTAAACAGGTTATTATCAGGAAACTGATCCTAGGTAGCTTGATAATTAAAGAGGTCGCAGATGACTACTGAAGCACTTAATAAGTCTGACTTAATAGAGCGTATTTCTCTTAAAAACCCACACTTAGCTGAACCCTTAGTGGAAGAGGCCGTTAAGATAATGATCGATCAAATGATCGAAGCGTTATCTACAGACAACCGAATTGAAATCCGTGGTTTTGGTAGTTTTGCATTACATCACCGTGAACCACGTGTGGGTCGTAACCCAAAAACAGGTAAATCAGTAGAAGTTGCAGCAAAAGCTGTACCGCACTTTAAACCTGGTAAAGCTTTACGTGATGCGGTAAACGAATCTGCAAACTAATTCAAAACATTGTTAGGGGTGTTTATGCGTTACGTATTGGTCGTAATTTTACTGGTTCTATTTGGATACTCATTGGCTTTGGTTCTGCAAAACGGAACTGAACTTTCAGTCGATTTGTTATTTACACAAGTGCCTGCAATGCGTTTAGGGCTTTTATTGCTATTAACCTTGTCTTTAGGTTTGGTGTTAGGTCTTTTATTGGCAGTGCAAGTATTTCGAGTATTTCAAAATAACTGGGAAATTAAACGTCTACGTAAAGATATTGACCGCCTACGCAAAGAGCAAATTCAAACTGCTCAACTGGCTGCTGCTGAAGCGGCTGCACATACGCGTCATGAAAAGACAGTTTTAGATATTGATGCGAATGAGCGTCCTTCTAACCCGTTATAATTGGGTTTTAGAAGTAAATTAACTACTTTTATGAGTAGATTTAAATTTTATATTTAACACTCCGGTGGATCATCGGGGTGTTTTTTTATGGGCTGAAAAAATAAAACGCTTATCTCAAATAAAATAATGAGATAGCTCAATTCAAATTAATCATTTCAAATAACATGAGTTTTATGACTTTCTGATCAAGTTGAATCCATCTATAATGCACTAATTTTGTCAAAATGAAGGGTAAGTCTCTTGAGTATCATCGTTGCACTAGATGCTAAAAGCCAATATGACGCACTTACAATTGCAGAGCAGTTAGATCCTGCATTATGTCGAGTTAAGGTTGGTAAAGAGTTATTTACCCATGAGGGTCCAAGTGTCGTTAAGGCCTTGCATGATAAAGGTTTTGAAGTATTTCTAGATCTAAAATTCCACGATATTCCAAACACTACAGCGCAAGCAGTTTGTGCAGCTGCGGATATGGGTGTGTGGATGGTGAATGTTCATGCTTCAGGTGGTCGTAAAATGATGGAAACCTGTGTTGAGCGCCTAAAGGCGGGCAATTACAATACTCAGCTGATTGCTGTTACTGTTTTGACCTCGATGGGCCGTGAAGATCTTGCGGATTTAGGTTTAGATGTTGAACCCTTTGAACATGTGAAACGTCTTGCGACTTTAACGAAAGAAAGTGGTTTAGATGGTGTAGTGTGTTCGGCACAAGAAGCAAAAATGCTGCGTGAGACTTTGGGTGCTGAGTTTGCTTTAGTGACACCGGGTATCCGTCCTGCGGGTTCTGCTGCTGATGATCAAAAACGAATTGTGACACCTAAACAAGCCATGCTCGATGGTTCTACACATTTGGTGATTGGTCGTCCGATTACCAAATCGGACAATATGCGTCAGACTTTAAAAGATATTTTAGCGACACTTTAATATTTACCTTCTCTCTCTAACTCTCTCCCAAAGGGAGAGAGAAAGTCCTCTGCCTTTGGGAGAGGATTTAGGTGAGGGGTTAGATAGCCGCCAATATACTCACCAATATTGGTGCAAGTACAGAAAGGATAAAGCCGCTGACCATGGCATGTGGAATAAAATCATTCCCACAGGCTTGTTTGACCATGGGTAGGGTGACATCCATAGCTGTTGCACCCGCAGATGAAATTGCAGAGCGTGGGTAGCGCCAGCCAATAATATACATAAATACAATCGCAAAAATTTCTCTGAATAAATCATTCATCAGCGCGATACTGCCGAGATGCGCATTCTTTAATTCAGTCACGACGATGCCTGTCATCGAATAGAAACCGTAGCCTTGTGACAACATAATCAAATCTTTCAAACTGATTTGTGGCAATAGATAGGCAGCAGCAAAAGCGCCCAAAAGTGAACCGACGATACAGCCGAGTGGAACAAGTAGAATTTTCCAATTTAACCAAGAACGATCGAGCGGTGAGTAGGCGAGATCAAGCCCAATCAGAAACATGAAGACTAAAAGTAGATCCCAAGTACTCATATGTGGCTGAAGACTAAAATGTGCTGCAATTTCGGCAAAAGCATAACCTAAACCTAATGCAATAAAAGCATAGCTAATATTGATGAGTGAGCTTGTCACTAACTGCATGGACACTTTGCCATGACTGGGTTTATAGCCTAAAAGCTTAAACAAAATATAGCAGCAAATAAAAGCACCCATTGAGGTCAATAGTGCAATAAGTACTGATGAAGAGAGGATTTGCAGAGGTGCTGGAATAGTGTGTAATGTTTCAGAAAATTCGATCGCAATCGCAAATAACAAAATATAAGTAAAGTACGGCAGGAGTTTAAAGGCGATTTTTTCAAGCCAAGTGGGTAGGCGACGTGCAAGAATAAAACCAAGCCCTAAACAGGTCAAGAGCTGGAAAATCAGCCAGAAAGATTGCATAAAAAATAGGCAGATAATGAATACCTGCCTATTATGACCTGTTATTGCTTAAGCTGCATGACTAGATTTTGTTTTACTTAGGAGTCGAAAATCAGCTGGATTTATTTTTCGAGTAGCGAGCCAATATTTCCATGTATAAGTTGGCCACAGTGCAAAATTTTTACCGCCATTTTGTTGATACCAGCTCACGCAGCCTGATTGCCATACCGTGCCATCAAGCATGTCTTGTACATGAGTGTTAAATTGATCTTGCACCTGATCTTTGACAGCGATGGCTTGAACATTAGATTTTGAAACCAATTGCATCATTTGTAAGATGTAATCGACTTGTGCCTCAATCATAAATACCACTGAATTATGCGCAAGTACGGTATTGGGGCCTAATAATTGGAACAGATTTGGAAAGCCTTTGGTGCAAATGCCATAAAAACTTTCTGCGCCAGCTTGCCAAACTTGTTTGAGTTCTTGAGCATTTTCACCAATACATTCAAAGGACTTGAGATAAATACGTGGGTCAGTAATAAAGCCAGTCCCATAGATTAAGCAGTCAATTTCACGGGATTTTCCATCTTTGGTAATAATGGCATTTTCAGTGATTTCTTGTATTGCATCACTGACCAATTCCACATTAGGTCTATTAAAGGTTGGAAAGTATTTATTAGAAATTAAAATGCGTTTACAACCCATGATGTAGTTTGGGGTTAGTTTCTTGGCGAGTTCAGCATCTTTGACTTGATACTTAATATACAGTTCTGCAAGTTTTTGCGCATACTTCATGGTGGTCGGCTTAACAATTGGCACGACACGTGATTCGTTGGTCCAATACAGTCGAGCACGGTGAATTTTTCGAAACCAATCATATTTTTTAAATAATGATTTTTCTAAACCATGATAACTACGTTCATCTCGTGGAATGACCCAAGCCGCTGTACGCTGAAAAACATAAAGTTGCTGTGTTTGTGGTGCAATTTCTGGAATGTATTGGATGGCACTGCCGCCTGTACCAATCGATGCGACTTTTTTGCCTGCTAATGGATATTGATGATCCCATTGAGAAGAATGGAACACTTTACCCTTAAATTTTTCAATGCCTGGAATATGTGGAATTTGTGGGACATGTAACGGGCCAGATGCAAAAATCACATATTGAGCGGTAATTTTAACGCCATCTTTGAGTTCTAAATGCCAGTCGCAGGTTGATTCATTGTATTGGCTTGAAAGCACTTCACTGTTAAAGCGACAGAATTGTTTTAAATTATATTCACGGGTGACATGTTGGATATAGTCAAATATTTCCGGCGCTTCGGCGTAACGCTTTGACCAATCTGTTTTGGGTGCAAAAGAAAGTGAATACATATGTGATTGCACATCGCAGGCAGCGCCAGGGTAGCGGTTTTCACGCCAGGTTCCACCAAAATCATTGGCTTTTTCGAGGATCAGAAAATCTTGATTGCCTTGTTGTAAAAGTCGGATCGCCATAGCAATACCACCAAAACCACCGCCGATGATGGCGATTTGCGTATGTATTTCAGAATTGGCTTTTGGGGTTTGCACTGTTTTTGTTTGCGCTTCCTGCATCATTTTTTTAATTCCAAGCGAGATTACAGGCTAAGCATACTTGAGTTCATAACCAGAACAATATGATTGAGGTGACAGAAAAATTGATCGAAACGGCAATGTTCATAATTGCAAATTTGTAGTAAAAAAGAAGAAATTTAATGTCATTTTACGATTTATGAAACGATCTATTCTAAGCCTGATGTATTTAGTACAAGGAATGCGTAAAGCAGGCGTAGATGTCGATCAACGTTTGCAAACTATTGGGCTGCGTGTCGATGCACTCGATCCAACTTCAGTGATTCATCCGAGTTTGGAGTGGGATGTACTGAAAGTCATTGGTAAAGATGTAGAACCTGAGCAAGGGTTATTTATTGGTCAGCATTATACATTGGCGGGTTATGGCCCGTTGCTGATGTTATTGGTCACCAGTGATACTTTACGCCAAGCTTTAAATCAGGGAATTCGCTTTCAACAGTTGACGCATCTAACTGGGCGTTTGAGTTTGCAAATCAGTCAGCATAAAGTGGCCTTATGTTATCAACCCCAAGATGTGTATGCACCACTGGGTGCATTATTGGCGCAGTCGGAAATTTCTGGAACGTATAAATTTATCCGTGATCTGTACAAAATGATGGGTCTATCTACACCGCAAGTTCAAATTGATTTGCCGTTTGCTGAACCCAAAGATCCTGAAAAATTAAAAATGTTTACTGATTATTATGGCTCACAAGTTCGATTTGGTGCGCCATTTGCGGCATTCTGGTTTGATGAAGATGTTTTAGATATTCGGATCCCTTCCGCAGATATTATTACTTTTCGATTATATGAGTCGAAATGTATTGCGGAGTTAGAACGTTTAAGCGCCGATGAAGATGCGCCATCATTGGTTCAACGTGTGCAAGATTATTTGGAATTACAAAGTGGTGCGATGCCAAGTATGGCAGCAACTGCTCAAGCGTTGAACTTGCCTGAAAGAACTTTGCGTCATCAACTGCAACAGTTAAATACCAGTTATAAGCAAATTCGTGAAGATATTATTAAAGATAAAGCACTCCGTATGATTGAATATAATGAATATTCAATTGAAATGATTGCAGAATTGCTCGGCTATTCAGAACCTGCGGCGTTTAATCATGCGTTTAAACGTTGGTTTGGGCATAGTCCGAGACAATATAATAAATAGCCAATGCGCTTTACTGCCAAAGTGTTATATCTTCGAGTTTATTCTTCGTTATAATTCATTTAGCCCCAAAAAGTATTTAATGATATGTCAGATTTTCAGTCACCACACAACACCGCATTTACTCCGATTTCACCGGCTGAGCGTTATGCTCAAGCCTTAGCATCTGGTCAGTTTTTACCAGATCAGGAACAGGCGCAAGCGGTGCATGAGTTGGATCGAGTTTGGCAAGAATTAATCCAACGTTTTAAGGCTTCTAAAAAAGCGTTTCGTCGTTTCCGTCGTCAAACTGCACCGAAAGGGGTGTATATGTGGGGCGGTGTAGGACGTGGTAAAACGTGGCTGATGGATCAGTTTTATGATTCTGTGCCATTTCGACGCAAAACACGTATGCATTTCCATCACTTTATGCAGTACGTACACCGTGAATTAAATAAGCTTTCAGGTCAGCGTAATCCACTCGACCTTGTTGCCGACCAAATTTATAAAGAAGCAGTCGTGATCTGCTTTGATGAATTCTTTGTATCCAATGTCACAGATGCGATGATTTTGAGTGATCTATTCCAAAAATTATTTACGCGTGGGATCACCCTTGTTGCAACATCTAACATCGCACCAGATGGTTTATATAAAAACGGGATCCACCGTGACCGTTTTATCCCAACCATCGAAATGGTAAAAAAGAACTGTGTGATTTTAAATGTAGACTCAGGCGTAGACTATCGTTTACGTGTATTGAAACAAGCGCAGTTGTTTAAGTCGCCTTTAACACATGAACATAAGTTGTGGATGGCACAGCGTTTTACAGCATTAACGCAAACCCAAACGGTTTCACAAGAGCCAATTATTATTAATCAGCGTATTGTGGAAACCATTGGTCATACGGAAGATGTGCTGTGGTGTGAATATTCTGAGCTTTGCCTAAAACCACGTAGTCCAGCGGACTTTATTGAAATTGCCAATATTTATAATACGGTCTTAGTGAGTAATGTGCCGCACATGACGGATTATTTGTCTGAAGGGACTCGTCGTTTTATCTATCTAGTTGATGAGTTTTATGACCGTGGTGTGAAGTTGTTGCTTACTTCAGAAGATACGATTATTGAATTATATCAAGGTGAAAAATTGGCATTTGAAATTGAGCGTACACGTTCGCGCTTATTGGAAATGCAATCTGATGATTATCTACATACCTCTCACCGTCAAATCAATGCACCAGAATCTACGGCAGAAAATTAAGCGTTTCTGTTGGAATGAAAAAAGAACGTCTTGATGGCGTTCTTTTTTTTTGATTTTTAGTTTTAGAAAACATGTATAAATTAAGAAAAGCTGTGGAACGAACAATAGAAGTTAAAGCAAAGTCTCATGATAAAAGCATCATTAAATAAGAAGTATGGCTGTTTAATAATTCATCGATAAAAGCGTTAAATTTAAACTGATTGGTTGAAGTTGTAGCATCGACATTGGCAGCATTTCATGGCTTAATCGAGTGAGTTTGTTTGACGCTTGGGTCTATTTGTTCAGTTTTAGAACAAAATTCTGCACTTAAGTCTAATTTCGACATTTCAAAAACTTTATACACTGTAAAAAGGTATTCAGGCTGATGATGACGTCGTATTTCTGATCTTTATTATGTTGAATGATGAGGGTATTTCATTACATAGAAAATGATCATTATTTAGGAATGTGATAGTACTATTCAGCAAAGTATAAATGGGTATACTAGAATCTCTTGTTATAAAAAATAGCAATATCAGGAAAGACAATGACTGCACGTATTCAAAAAGGCAAGTTAGCGATTGCTAAAGAACTTTACGATTTCATCGAAAATGAAGCACTACCGGGTTCAGGTTTAGACAGTGAAACTTACTGGAAAAACTTTGAACAAGTCGTTGTCGATCTTAGCCCAAAGAACAAAGCACTATTGGCTAAGCGTGACGACATTCAAGCTAAAATTGATGAATGGCACCGCAACAACAAATTTGAACTCGAAGCTTACAAAGCTTTCCTTACTGAAATTGGCTACTTATTACCAGAAGTAGAAGATTTCCAAATCAGCACAGAAAATGTAGACGAAGAAATCGCATTATTGGCTGGTGCGCAATTGGTAGTACCTGTGCGTAATGCACGTTACTGCTTAAACGCTGCGAACGCACGTTGGGGTTCACTCTACGATGCTCTTTACGGTTTTGACGTGATCTCTGAAGAAGGCGGCGCGGAAAAAGGTAAGGGCTATAACCCAGCTCGTGGCGCAAAAGTTATCGAATTTGCTAAAAACTTCTTAAATGAAACTTTCCCGCTAGCTAATGGTTTGCATGCAGATGCAACTAAATATGCAGTAGAAGGCAAAAAGTTAGTTGTAAGCCTAAAAGATGGCTCAACTGCAACTTTAGCGAAAGAAGCTCAGTTTGTTGGTTTTAATGGTGACGAAGCTGCGCCAACTGAAATCGTACTTTTAAACAATGGTTTGCATGTAATCATTGAAATTGATGCGACGAGCCCAATTGGTTCAACTGATGCTGCGGGCGTTAAAGACTTAGTTCTTGAAGCTGCAGTAACCACAATTCAAGACTTAGAAGACTCAATTGCAGCAGTTGATGCTGAAGAGAAAGTTGAAGGCTACCGTAACTGGTTAGGCTTAATGAAAGGTACACTTTCTGAGTCAATCGAGAAAAATGGTAAGATCATCACGCGTACATTAAATAAAGATCGTACGCACAAAAACTTAATCGGTGGTGAAACTACGCTTCACGGTCGTTCATTGATGTTGCTTCGTAACGTGGGTCATTTGATGACAAACCCTGCGATCCTTGTAGATGGTGCTGAAATCTACGAAGGCATCATGGATGCATTGATCACACCGTTATTGACGTTTGCAGATATTAAAGGCGAAAACGAAAACAAGAACTCTCGTAAAGGTTCTATGTATATCGTTAAGCCAAAAATGCACGGTCCAGAAGAAGTTGCATTTGCAGTTGAATTATTTGAGCGTGCTGAACAAGCGCTTGGTCTACCTGCGAAGACTTTGAAAATCGGTATCATGGACGAAGAACGTCGTACTTCTGTGAACTTGAAAAACTGTATCGCGCAAGCGAAAGATCGTACGATCTTTATTAATACAGGTTTCATGGACCGTACGGGTGATGAAATCCATACTTTCATGGAAGCAGGTCCATTCGTTCGTAAAGGCGAAGTGAAGTCTCAAATCTGGTTCCCTGCATATGAAAACCGTAACGTGATGATCGGTCTACAAGCAGGCTTACGTGGTAAAGCGCAAATCGGTAAAGGCATGTGGCCAAAACCAGATATGTTGCTTGATATGTATAAAACGAAAATTGAGCATCCAGAAGCTGGCGCAAGCTGTGCATGGGTTCCGTCTCCATCTGGTGCTGTTATTCACGCGATCCATTACCATCAGTGCAATGTTTCTGAGCGTCAAAAAGAGTTGTTGAATACTCAACCGCTATCTTTAGATGACTTGTTAACACCGCCTTTAGCGACAGATACAAACTGGTCTGAAGAAGAGAAAACCAAAGAACTCGAAAATAACCTTCAAGGTATCTTGGGTTATGTGGTTCGTTGGGTTGATTTGGGTGTAGGTTGTTCAAAAGTTCTAGACATCAACAACGTTGGTTTGATGGAAGACCGTGCAACTTTACGTATTTCTTCTCAACACGTTGCGAACTGGTTACGTCACGGTATCGTAACTGCTGAGCAAGTTGAAGAAGTATTTAAGCGCATGGCGAAAGTTGTAGATGAGCAAAATGCCAACGATCCACTCTACACGCCAATGGCACCAAGCTTTGATGGCTATGCATACAAAGCTGCATATGACCTAGTATTCAAAGGTGGCGAGCAGCCTTCTGGTTATACAGAGCCGCTTCTTCATGCTTACCGTTTAAAATTAAAAGGTTATACAGGTGACTAATCTGTAAATCAAAAAAAGCCTCTTCGGAGGCTTTTTTTATTACTTTAGAAAGTTAGAATGTCGACATAAAAAATGAAAAGGAAAATCCATGTATTTATGGAATGTAAATCGGTTGGTGGATGATATAAGACTGAATAAAGTCTCTGAAACCCATTATAAAAACTACTATATTGCCAGTTCAATATTGATTTTCTTTAGCTACTTAGCACTGACCTTAACCCCAGAATCCAAACCTACAGAAGCTTGGGCTTCGTTTGTTTTACAAGTTGGTCTGCTGATTAGCTGGGTGAATGCCATATTTAAAG
This sequence comes from Acinetobacter sp. YH12128, assembly GCF_013418655.1. Taxonomy (NCBI): domain Bacteria; kingdom Pseudomonadati; phylum Pseudomonadota; class Gammaproteobacteria; order Moraxellales; family Moraxellaceae; genus Acinetobacter; species Acinetobacter sp. YH12128. The sequence continues at coordinate 60,371 of NZ_VPBO01000001.1, forward strand.
CCAATGGCGGCGAGCAAGGCCGAGATTTTTTAAAGCGCTTTATCGCATTGTATCTACCCGTGACCATTCAGAGTTTAGTTCTCTTTATTGCCATCGGCATTGTCATCGAAGCGCTACTACCCATGTTGACCGTAAACATGGAGGAGGCTGCACTTGAGCAACTCACCACAGTTAAAGACCTGAGTTTTGAAGTTTTGGTTAGCTGTTATATTTATTGGCGAATCTATAAAGCGATGCAGCAGATTAATCATCCTATTTAAGTTGTAGCGTTGTACAATAAATTATGGATAAAGTTTCTTCCTGTTTTTCTCATAGCTTTTCGATGCTGAAGCCTTTACATTGGAATGAATGATAAAAATGGGATGGAAACGATGTCAGCATATACCGCATTAGATTTGCAATATATTGGTGGACAGTGGCGAGCAGGGACTTCAACGCGTCACATCAAGAATATCAATCCCTTTAGCCAAGCAGAAATTTTTGAATTGCAGGCTGCAAGCAGTGTCGATGTAGACAGTGCTTATAGTGCTGCAGAAGCTGCCTTTAAATCAGAAATAACCAAGTCCATTGAAGTACGTCAGCAAGTCATCACTAAATTAACTCATACCATTCAGCAACGAAGAGAAGAAATTATTCAATGGCTGATTGATGAATCTGGTAGTACACGTTTAAAAGCCAATATTGAAGTTGATGCAGCGGTTGGCATTATCCAAGAATCGCTGAGTTTTCCTAAAAAAATGCAAACCGTGGAGCTAGAGAGTAAAGACCCGAGCCGAAAAAGTTTTGTACTGCGCAAACCTTTGGGTGTCATTGCGGTGATTAGCCCGTGGAATTTTCCATTTCATTTATCGATGCGTTCTGTGGTGACTGCGATTGCCTGCGGTAATAGTGTGGTGTTGAAGCCTGCAAGTGACACGCCAGTCACAGGTGGTACATTACTCGGCAAATTATTTGAAGAAGCAGGTTTGCCGCATGGCGTATTGAATGTTGTTGCAGGCAGCGGCAGTGAAATTGGGGATTATTTTGTAGAACATTCTGTACCTAAAATGATTTCTTTTACTGGCTCTACAGAAGTCGGTAAGCAAGTTGGCGTGAAAGCTTTGGCAAGTTCACGAATTAAGCGGCTTGCACTAGAGTTGGGTGGTAATGCGCCATTGGTAATTTTGGATGATGCAGATTTAGATTTAGCTGTTGAATTGACTGTAATGGGGCGGTTTTTGCATCAAGGTCAAATCTGTATGAGTACGAACCGCGTCATTGTGGATGAATCTATACATGATGCTTATGTGGATAAGCTTATTCAGCGAGTAAAAACAATTGTCGTCGGTGATCCAAATGCTACTGAAACCCTCATAGGGCCTATCATCAACAAGGCGCAGGTTGATAAATTAAAAACCATTATTCAAAATGCTATTCAGCAAGATGCAATTTTAGCCTATGCAGGCGGCATTGAAGGTCAATTGGTTGCACCGCATATTTTTACCCATGTGGATGCACACGCTGATATTGCATTGGAAGAAAGCTTTGGGCCAATCTTGCCGATTTTAAAAGCGCGAGATGAAGCACATGCACTAGAATTGGCGAATTCAACCCGATTTGGTTTATCGAGTGCGGTATGTACGTCAAACTTAGCGCGCGGCGGAGAGTTTGCTGCCAAACTCGATATAGGCATGACGCATATCAATGGCATCAGTGTGGCGGATCATTCTAATGCACCCTTTGGTGGTGAACGTAATTCAGGCCTTGGCCGTTTTAATGGTGAGTGGATATTTGAGGAATTTACCCGCACCCATTGGCAGACTTTCCCCGCTTAAAATACACAAAATGAAGTCTATTTTATCTTGTGCAATAGACTTCACAACAGGTTCTGTTGCGCAGGAGCAGGACCTCTCTAGTTTATTTCCATGAAATATCAGGAAGTATATAGTCCCAAAAACGACTCCAACGTGTTTTGTAATACAGAAAAGCGCCAATATCCTGACTTGAACAATTATCCTGATAGTGCATTTGCTGATTCATCAACAGCATGGGCTTACGTTGCAAAGCCGTCATATACAGCTTGACCTGAACCTTATAATTGTAGATTGAATAATTAGAAGAAATAGTCTCGGTTTTCATTTTTTGGATATGGTGAATATAGACATCAAACTTCAAGCTATTTTTGTAATCCGTTGCCTCATGAATTGTTCGATCTTCGATTGGAATAAGCGGATTGTTATCACTAAACGCTAAATATGCGTTATGTTTTTGGTTTCCTTGTTAATCATTAAACTGAAGAGCTGAATTTGCAGTAGTGAAATAGGGGAGCGCATCTTGAGGGTTGATTTTAAACGTGCCAGTACAAGAAGTCCTGACACGGCCTTCATCTGAGTTTACCGTAAACCAGCCAAATTGATCTTCTAATTCTGTCGTATGGGCTTCATCTACGTCAGGAAGAATCACGCCAAACTGATCTCTTTGTCTTTGCTGATTTTGCATCAAGCGATAACTATTTTGAGCACGTTTTGCAAAACGGATTTCAGGAAACATCTCTGGAGATGTAATTTTAAAATCAGAGACATTGATTACTTCACCATCAGGCAAGATGACCAATGAAAATTGTTGTTCTTGGGTATTGGGAAGATTTTTGACCGTAACCCAATGATGTGTACTGATCATTTGCTGATTGCGAAAATGCTTATATTGAATGCGGTATTTGCCTGCAGGGATCTCGATTTCATTGATCAGGCTTTGTTTAAATGGATATTCATTGAGATAGAGCGCGTCGAGACTAAAAGGTAGAAATGAAACGGTATGTACAGAAACTTTTGCGGCATGTGCGGTTGAATATAGGCTTGAAATTAGAATTAAAACGATAAAGCGACTTCGGTCTAGATTTTTCATTTATTATAAAGATTGAATTTTTGCGGATTATGGCAAATATGTGTGCCAATTTCAAACCGATTACCTTAGCGCAATTAAAGTCGCAAAACTTGCCTGAAATCAGTTTTGAATATCCTGAGGAAGTCTATCCAAATTATGATTTACCGCTGCTCTTTAAGTCTGAGCAAGGGCTAGAGTGGCGAAAAGTGGGTTTTGGCATGGTGCCTAAATGGGCCGAAGACAAATCTATTGCACTAAAAACCTATAATGCTCGTAATGAAACTTTGTACCAAAAGCCTACGTTTATTAATGCAATCTCAAAATGTAAATTTGGTGTAATTCCCGTGTCTGAGTTTTATGAGTCAATGTATATCGACAATAAGCCACAGCGTTGGAGCGTTAAACGCAAAGATGGAGAAGCGTTTTACATCGCTGCCTTATATGACATTTGTAGACAAGGTGATGAGATTGTACGTTCAAGTACCATGATTACGATGGACGCTATTCAGCATGAGATGATGAAACACTTTCATGAGCCGGGCAATGTAAAACGCTCAGTGATTGTGATTCCGCATGCGCGATTAGAGGAATGGTTAAGTTGGAAATCACCGAACATCCAAAGTTTTGTACAAGGTTTTCCTGTTGATGAGTTTGAATGTGCACACGCACCCAAAATAAAAATCGAAAAAATCAGTCCCCAACTGAACTTTTTCGATTGATATTTCGGTGATGCAGAATGCTTAGCGCGCTAAGTTTTTGAAAATATGCTTTAAGCTTTCCATGGTTTTTTCAATTTGTAGCGGTGTTAAGCCTTCAAAAGATTGCTCTAGAACGACATTCGTTAGATCGTTAATCTTCTGCGTCATAGCAGTGCCTTTATCGGTTAACACGACGCGGGTAATACGCGCATCATCTTCACAAGAATAGGTATCTACTAAGCCTTCATCTTTTAAACGATAAACGATCTTGGTTGTCGTCGACATTTTAGACACGACCATTTCAGATAAATCCGAAACACTCGCATGAGGTTTAGACTTGAGTGCGAGCAGGATGCGACGACGTGAATTATCAACGCCATACTTTTTTAAGGCATGGTCGACGTTTAAAACATATTGTGAATGCACCTGAGTAACCCAGTAGAAAGGAAAATTTTCTAAACTAAAGTCATCGGTGGATGGTAAAAATTTTGAATACTTTTTTGTCATGAAGGAGTCCCCTGAATATTTGTTTTAATTTTATTTAATGTTTTAACATTCTATTGAAAAATAGAGGGTAATAGCAAGAGTTCACAATAAAAAAATAGAAAGTATAAGATATCTCATTTTTAGATTATCTTAATAGATTATATTGATATTCTGTCCAAATGATTAAAAGAGAATAAAAGCAAAGTTGGGTATACAGATAGTGTAGTGAAAATAAATAAGTTTTTAATTTAAATTGAATATTAATATATTTTACCAAAAGGTTGAAATAAATAATTCATTAGATTTGTCATACAATCTCATACAACGTATTTAATTACATTTAATTAAAAGTCAGGTGAATTCAAGCTTTTTTTAAAGTGGAAGCGGATATCTCAAAAAGTAGGTTTTAACATCTAGAAGTGTATTTTATATCGGCCATTCAAACTGTAACGCATTCAGCGTTTTTTAACATTTTGTCATATAGTTGATGCGAAAAAATATGCTTGAATACATTACAAATGCGCAAGATTGTGCATAATGGAAAGGTCTCTAGTTACACAGGTTAAATTTATGGATCCGTCGCCGTGCGTTGGTCTGATTGAAGATATTCTTACAATCCAGAATGAGGAAGAGGGCTAATGGAATTTTTGTTAGATCCCGGAATCTGGGTTGGTTTACTTACATTAATTATTTTAGAAATTGTACTAGGGATTGATAACCTAGTCTTTATTGCCATTTTGGCAGAAAAACTCCCTCCAGAACAACGTGATAAAGCCCGCGTACTTGGTCTTTCACTCGCATTATTTATGCGATTAGGATTGTTATTTGCAATCTCTTGGTTGGTCACATTAACAAAGCCCCTGATTACCGTTTTTGATTGGACATTCTCTGGTCGAGATCTCATATTATTGTTCGGTGGATTGTTCTTAGTCTATAAGGCGGTCACAGAGCTGCATGAGAAATTAGAAGGTAAACCAGAAGTTCAAGTGACAACAAAAGTGGCTTATGCCAGCTTTACCGCAGTCGTGGCACAAATTGTTGTCTTAGATGCAGTTTTCTCTCTTGATTCTGTTATTACAGCAATCGGTATGGTCGACAACATTTATGTCATGATGGCTGCAATGATTGTTGCAATGGCAGTGATGTTACTTGCATCTAAACCGTTAACGGCCTTTGTAAACCGACATCCGACTGTCGTGATCCTATGCTTAAGTTTCTTATTGCTGATCGGTATTAGCTTGATTGCAGAAGGCTTTGGTTTTCATATTCCGAAAGGCTATATCTACTCAGGTATTGGTGTTGCGATTATCATCGAAGCCTTTAACCAGTTTAGTCAACGCAATGCTCAAAAACACGAAGCGAAAATTCCATTACGTCATCGTACTGCGGACAGTATTTTAAAGCTGATGGGTGGACGCTTAGAAGCCGATCAAGTCGGTAATCAGGCGCAAGAAACCTTTGCAGATGAAGAGCGTTACATGATTGGTGGTGTATTGACGCTTGCAGAGCGTTCAGTTGCGTCGATTATGACACCCCGTAATCAAATTTCTTGGGTGGATTTAAATGACACACCTGAGCAAATTCGTGAGCAAGTCCTTTCGGTGCCGCACAGTTTATTCCCTGTGTGTCGTGGTAGCTTGGATAAAGTCATTAGTATTGTCCGTGCGAAAGAACTTATTGATGTTCTAGACAGTGAAGATGATCTAAAAGCATTGATTAAACGTCATCGTCCAATCTTTATTTTCCAAAAGATGAAGGTGATTGATGCGATTAATACCTTGCGTACCTCTAAAGGCTCTTTGGTGCTGGTTACGGATGAGTTTGGGGCGGTACAAGGTCTGATTTCACCACTCGATGTGTTTGAAGCGATTGCTGGTGAATTCCCTGATGCAGATGAACAACTTGATTTGATTAAAATCGATGATGAACATTGGAAAGCTTCAGGCATGCTCGATCTGTATCAGTTAGAACTTGAATTGGAAATGCTGGATTTGATCGAAGAAGATGATGGTTATATCAGTGTTTCAGGTCTTATTTTAGATCAGACCCACGGCAATGTAGAAGTCGGGACTGTGGTTGATTTTAAAGGCATCCAATTTAAAGTTACGGCAATGGATGAAAACCGCATTAAAACGGTTGATATCTATTACCAAGCTTAATGCTTAAATTTTAAAAATAACTCAAAGACAGCTTTTCGAAGCTGTCTTTTTTGTATGACTAGAAAGTATAAGAAATCCTATCCAAGGAGGCTGTAATTCACTATGTTAAAACGTATTATATTTACATGATGTAACAGTCAAAAAACGCTGCAACTTTTGGGCTTTTAGAGGGCTAAAACGATTCAAAAGTAAGAAATATTGATAGGGTTGATTTTAAAAAAGCATGAGGTTAAATAGCGATTCATTTTTAACTTGGGGTTTTAATCATCATTGATGATCTATGAATAATTTTATTTCATTTAAATACCGCTTCGGAAAACTTTATAACTAGGGACTTTGAAGAAATTCAAAGTTAATCCATTAAAAAAATGGGTGTTGGTATGGCGATCACTGAGAATATCATTGATTTTAGTAAACTCACGATTGAAGAAAAACATGAGTTGTTTCAACGGCTCTGGGAGTTTGATCAATGTATTTTTCCAACTTCTAGGATTGAGCAACTTTATCAATACATGCATGACCCAGATATTGTTGCCTTACCAATCATTCAGTATTTTGAGCAGGAAAAACTGATTGGGCAAAACATTGTGCGTATATTAAAAATTATGCATAACAATCGGCCGATTTTTATTTTTAATTCACGCGCTGGGGTATTGGTTGATTATCGTCGGAAAAACCTGACCTTAAACTCGGCGATTAAAGTGGCAATGCAGTATCAGATTCGATTTCCAGCGATTCCGATGTGGTTTGTGGCTACATTGGCACAACCAAAGGTATATACATTATTTGCCTCGCGCTCTGTTAAGTTTTATCCAAGGCACGGTGTCCCGATGCCCACTGAGTATGCGGATGTTTTAAATAGTTATAAAATCCGTCAGCATGATGTGCAGCATCGGGCTGAGGATATTTTTGTTCATCGTTGTGATTTACCGAAGGTGACGCCTGAGCAATTGGTTCGGCTTCGGAAAAAATCTGATGAACATGTTCAATTTTTTATGCAGCACGTGCCAGATTATTTTGATGGCATGGGGTTAATGTGTATTTGTAAATTAAATGTTTCAACCATTTTTGAAGCAAGTATGAATCTGGCAGTTGGGCGAGCAGTTTAATGACGGACATGGATGTGTTATGGGACAAATGACGATATATCTATTATTAGGTTTTGGTGCGGCAATCTTTTTAACGGCTTGTCAGCCTGCAGAGCAAAAAGTACAAGAGCAATCGCAGAAATGTGTTGCACCGGAAAAACTGGTCAAACAAATTTATGACCAAGAGTTGAAGTTACATGCTTTGAGTAAAGATCAACTTACTGCCTATTTTGAGCCATCGTTAGCGGAACGTATGCAAGAAGAAATTAACTGTAAGCAGTCGCAACAAGCGTGTAATGTGGATTTTGATATTTTCACGGATAGCCAAGATCCGCAGCAAGATTCGAAAAAAGGCGTTCAGCCTAAACTGAGTTTTGATGAAAATAAAAACGTCGTTCGTGCTGAGTTTAAAATTGGCGATGAAGCCAAAGTATTAAATTATGAAATGAGTGATGGCGACTGTTCAAAAATCAAAAATATTGTTTATGCGGGGGACTATGACCTCGACATGATTTTGAGTAATCCAACAGAAACGATCGAAGATTCAGAAATGTTTGATGCTAATGCTGCAAGTGACAGCACGGCACAGTAAGCTTTTGACGCGTTCTAATTATAAAAAACAGCGTGAAACCCTGAACAGCTTGAGTCTTTTACTCAAGCTATTTTTTTCTCAAGCTATCGTAGCTTCATAGTGCATAAATTTGCATGTTGGCAAGTTGATTGAAATCATCTTCATTGAGATTATAAATTTCATCTAAAAATGCAACATTAAAACTGCCGACACTTGAGCTAATTTCATAGGCTTTTTGACCCGCAATCGCAAAGTGCAAATGTGCTGCGACCGTGCCAGCAGTTAGTGATTCACTTACGGCGCAATAAGCTGCTGTTAGCGCACCTAAAGCGCAGCCAGAAGCCGTCACTTTGGGTTGTAAGTAAGACCCACCATTAATCTGTATCACTGCATTCATTTCTTTCGATAAGATGAAATCTGATTCGCCTGAAATTGCCACACATTCACAGTGTTCTAACAAGGGCACAGCATTTAAATAAATCTCGGCACTATTGAGCGTGCTATCGACACCGCGGGATTCACCTTGATTACCTGCAAGACAGCTGATTTCTGATGCATTGCCGCGAATAATACTTGGCTTGTATTGGAGTAATTGGTCAACCATTTCAGATCGCCACGGCAAAACGGGGCCATAACCGACAGGGTCAAGCACCCAAGGTTTATTTAAATTTTGTGCTGTTTGTGCAGTAATTTGCATGGCCTGCATTTGTTCAGACGTTGGCGTACCTAAATTGATATTCAATGCACTGGCAATCGAGGCAAAGCTTTCGGCTTCAAAGGGATTGTCAATCATTGCAGGAGAAGCACCCGCAGCCAAAAGGACATTGGCGACATAATTGCTCGCAACTGCATTGGTGATGATGTGCACCAAAGGTTGTTTGGATTGAAGTTCAATCCACGCATTAATGACGCTTTGCAAAAGCGGGCTATTTAAGTCAGTCAATTCACTGTTCATGGTCGTTTCAAAATTTTCAGATTGATTCATCGGTTTCTCCCTTAGCGGGTGAAGTAATGGTCTTGATGTTTACAATTACGGCAGAACAGGGTCACATAATCTGCGGCATCATAATCGACAGAGAGCTCTTGTGAACCACAGTACATGCAGCGCTTTGTGGAATAAAAATTTAAGCGAGGTTCGATTTTTTTCCAAGCATGGCGTATCGGTTGCACAAAGATACTTTCATCGAGTCCTAAAAAGTGAAAGAGCAAAATTTCACTCATTTTACTAAAGGGGAGTTGTGGCGGACGAGGTAGAGTAAAGGTTTCCCATTTTTCCTGTAAGCCACGTTCACGATATTGCTGTAAGGTCTTTTTTAACAGATTTGTATTAATGAAATTTTCATTACGCACTTGCAGAGCTTTTTGTTTATGTAGGTATTCGAGTGCTGACTGAATCATATAGTAAATCTGCCCAACCGCAAGATGGTCGAGTAGGCGATAACAGAACACTTGAAAGCTTTTATTCCCTGCAATTTGAATGCCCCATGTCTTACAGTAAAACTGCATAAATTGCACAATTTCTTGAAACAGTAGGAGATACAAACATTCTTTCACTTCGTCAGCGCTTTTAAACGGGACACCCAAGGCTAAATTTTCATAAAACCAATGGCGGAGTTGCTGCGCTACGCTAAAAAGACTGGGCTCCGAATAGCCATCCAGACGGACATTGATATAAAACTGTTCAGCTTGTAGCGCATCATCTTTCACAATCAAAATTTGCTCATGCACGAGATGCTTTTTGAGTGATTGTTGGAAGAAATAATTCGGGCTGATGTTATGATACTTAATAGCGTCCCAGTCGATAAATTCTTGATGCGCCGTATGTTCTTGGACGTGATTATCCAATAAAGCCAGCAAAAAGAGTTTCTGTAAAAAACTCAGTTCACTTAATTCACGTTCAACGATATCTTTATTTTTGAGTTTACGCTGTTCTTGTAAACGGGTTTCTTTCAGTAGTTTTTTTCGCGCAGCCTGACAGTTTTCACAATGACAGTTGTATTGCTGTTCTGGAAATATTTGATGATGACAGTGGCTACACTGATAAAAATTAAATTCTTGCTCATCTAATTTTTCAGCATCTACCCAATACATTGATGCACGACACAACGGGCATTGCGTACTTTCATCCATTTGTTTGCGTAGAATATTGAACATGTTGCCAGCGTTTCTTGAAAGGTTAAATTGATTATACACATCTCTGTTTGAAGACGGGTTTGCAATTTCAGTTGCGGCAGCTCAGGCGATATGTCGACAAATAAAAAAACTGCATAGTGATGATGCAGCTTTTAGTCAGAATGGATTATTAATAGGCGGCTGGGCATGGGATCGATTCGTCCTCCTCTCCAAGTTGTTTGGCTTGTATTAAAGCTTGCACTTTTTTAGACGCGACTTTTTTAGTGCCTAATGCACTATATGAGTTAAGTAATGAACTGACCTCAAAGGCTTTGAGTGGAATCCCTTCGCAAGTCATAAACATTGCAATTACTTGATGGTCGATATTTGCAGCATCAAGCGCTTGCAGGGTCTTCATATTTTCAATACGGATGATGTGTTCTTTAATAAACATAATGCACCTCTTTTTGTTTTAGCCTGATGATTTTGCTTTTGGCAATTAAGTAGATGCAAAACGCATGCTCAAATGTTTTGAGTAGACATTTTAAAGCAGATAAACTTTATAATTATTTACTAAGATATTGAAAATAAATTATTAATTTAAAAGTAACAAAATAATATTGATGCGTATGGCTATGTCTAATGAATTCTCAAAATGCTTAAACTGTTGAAAAAGAAACATCTTGGTGCATGGTTTAAACAGAAGTATGCAATCAAATCCAAATTAGAAGACTGAGATTATTTGAGAGCTTAGGTGCTTTTTGGAGGGAATCGTCTAAGCGATTGGATTTGAAAAGTATATTTGTATATATTGAGCTTATAATTCTAATGATCTTAACTTGCAGGACTGAAACAAAGCGGAATCTACTGAAATTGATACATAGTATGATTCAGCTGGATTTCTAAAGGTTTTGATCTTTTTTTATCCTTTCTTTGTATGGAATACATATGTCAGACGCACTTAAAAACAGCAATATCACCCGTATGCAATTATATAAGCAGCCACAGGGTACGGTTGGTGCGCTGATTATTGGGCATGATCAAACACTGGAAAAGACGATCGAGTTATTGGGCCTGGCGCAGCAACATCAAGTATCTAAAATTTATGTGGCGGGTGCGACGGAAGAAATTCAGCAATTCCTCACCTCAAAAGTCACGGCATTTCAATTTTACTTTGCTGCAGACTATGACAGCGCACTCGATTTAATTTTTGCAAATCAATAATCCTCTAAGTCTTAAGCAGGTAAGTTTGAGCGCAATAATTTGAACGTACAGATGGATTAAGCACCTGTACTTTCTCTGTCTAGTATATAGGCGCTTTATTTATTTTAGGTAGATAAAAAATTTGCACATTGTTATAGCTGTACTCAACTCAGGCATTTATTTTGCTTAAACATGGCGAAAATATGTGCCAGCCTTTAAATTATTCTATAAAGATGATTGAAAACAACATGCGCTGAGCCCATATATAAATCATTGTAAATGCGAAGACAGCTTATGCATCTTGTCGTATGATCAAGTCATTCACAATGTGTTCAAAAAGCTGATGAAGCAATAACTAAGGAATAGGACGAGATATGAATATTGCGGCAAATCCAGTGGTCGAAGCAGACCAAACTGTTTATTTAAAAGATTATCAAAAACCATCATTTGTCGTAGATAGTATCGATCTTGATATTCAAGTCTTTGATAAGCATACGAATGTAAATGCAAAATTAGTGATGCAGCGTCAAACGGCTGGAGATTTGGTGTTATTGGGTCGTGATTTGGAACTCAAATCAATTCGCTTAAATGGTCAAGTTTTGCCAGCAGATGCCTATGTTGTAGATGCAGAACAACTGGTGATTTCAAATGCACCTGACCAAGCTGTCATTGAAACCGAAGTCGTGATTCATCCTGAAAGCAATACTCAACTCGAAGGTTTATACCAAGCGGCAGGCGATTTATTCGTTACTCAAAACGAGCCTGAAGGCTTCCGTAAAATTACCTATTATCCTGACCGTCCAGATGTGTTGTCGGTATTTACCACACGTGTCGAAGCGGATAAAAAATTCCCTGTATTACTTGCCAATGGTAATTTGATTGAAGCGGGTGAAACCGGTGAAGGTCGTCATTATACCGTTTGGCAAGATCCAACCAAAAAACCATCGTATCTATTTGCTTGTGTGATTGGTGATTTGGCAGTACTTAAAGACACTTATGTGACGTCTGAAGGTCGTAATGTTGCTTTAGAAATCTATGCAGAAGAAAAAGACATTCCAAAATGTCATATTGCCATGGAAGCTTTAAAACATTCGATGCGTTGGGACGAAGAACATTATGGTCGTCCTTATGATTTAGACAATTATATGATCGTGGCAACCAGTGCATTTAACATGGGTGCAATGGAAAACAAAGGTTTGAATATTTTCAACACCTCTTGTGTGCTTGCTGATGAAGAATACACCACTGATGCTGCGATCATGCGCGTTCAGTCTGTGATTGCACATGAATACTTCCATAACTGGACGGGTAACCGTATTACCTGTCGTGATTGGTTCCAACTCTGCTTAAAAGAAGGTTTGACGGTATTCCGTGATCAGTCGTTCTCAGAAGATTTACAATCTGCTGCGGTACAACGAATCGATGACGTTGCTGTGTTAAAAGCTCATCAGTTCCCAGAAGATTCAGGCCCGCTTTCACATCCACCGCGTCCAGATCATTTTGTTGAAATTAATAACTTTTATACCGCAACTGTGTATGAAAAAGGTGCGGAAATTAACCGCATGATGGCGACACTCTTGGGCAAAGAAAAATTCCGTGCAGGTACTGACGAATATTTCAAACGCCACGATGGTCAAGCTGTGACTGTTGAAGATTGGGTAGCAGCTCTGACAGCGGGTTCTGGTGTAGATTTGTCGAGTTTCTTGATTTGGTATAACCAACCGGGTACACCAAAACTTGAAGCAAAAGGTGAGTACGATGCTGCAAATCAAACCTATACTTTAAGCTTGAAACAAAGCTTAAAAGCTCATCCGAAATATCCAAATTTAAAAGCTGTGCCTATTCCTGTGGCTTTGGCATTGTTTGATGCGACGAGTGGTGAACAGTTAGTTCTCAGCTCAGATGCATTGGTTGAAAATGGCATCAAAGATGGCGTGTATTTATTTGATACCGATACTGCAACCATTACATTTAGCGGTGTAAAAACTCAGCCTGTTGTTTCTTTACTACGTAACTTCTCTGCACCTGTTAATCTTGAATTTAACTATTCAGATGAAGAGCTTGCATTCCTTCTGCAGTATGAAACCAATGGCTTTAACCAATGGCAGGCGGCGCAGAGCCTGGTCGAAAACATTCTGCTGAAAGATCATGATGCGCAAATTTATTTAGATGCGATCAGTTCGCCTAAGCTGCTGCCTCAATTGGTCTGCAAAGATCCGTTATTGGCTTCACGCTTGCTGGATGTTCCGGCTGAGGGCTATTTGGGCAGCCGTATTGATGAGAACTACAATCCAGCCATGATCCAAGAAAAGCGCAATGCTTTACTTACCGCTGTTGCATTGTCATTTACCGGTTTCTGGAAAAATATTTATCAAACATTAGAAGCGCCTGCAGAGTTCAGTCAGGCAATGGGTGTGCGCGCGCTGAAAAATATCGCTTTGAATATGATGGCGCGTCAGGGGGATAAGTCAGTATTTGATTTAGCCTTTGAACAGTTTAAAACCACGCAAAATATGTCTGAACGCCTTGGTGCTTTAAAAGTATTGGTTTGGAATGATGCACCACAAGCACAGCAAGCTTTAGAAACCTTCTATACACGCTTTAAAAATGAAGCTTTGTCGATGGACCAATGGTTTATGTTGCAAGCGGCTCATCCGAAAGCAACTGCGGAAACCATCAAAGCACTTACTGCTCATCCTGACTATGACTTGAAAGTACCGAACCGTATTCGTGCGGTTACAGGCGGTTTAAATAGCAATCCTGTTAATACATGGAGCTTTGGTGTGCAGCACATTGTTGAATTGGCAAAATTCCTCGATGAGAAGAATCCAATTGTCGGTTCACGGTTACTGCAAATTTTGTCCCGTTGGTACACTTTGGCAGAACCGCAGCGTAGTGAAGTCAAAGCAAAACTTGAAGCACTTAAACCTGTTGTGAAATCGAAGAATGTGTCAGAAACATTAAACAGTATGTTGAGTGTTTAATCGTTCAACCACATTGTACGATTGATTTGAGTTAAATCAGTCGTACTGAAATGAGCCTATTGCCATGGCTATGGCAGCAGGCTTTTTTATATCCAGTCTTTTTTATATCCAGTCTTTTTATCCAATCTTTAGCTAGGATTGAAAATCAATCATGTTTAGATGACTGGAACTGAATGATTTTCTCTAATTATTCATTTAAATTGCATAATAATTGCAATACAAATCACATAATGGCGTTACAATGATTTCGGTTTATCCTATTTATAACTGTATGCGGTAAGGCATCCAAGTTTATGAATGTTTAGATATTTTTATCTATTTCATTATGCAAGATTTTTGAGGCGAGTCATGTTAGTTAAGGTTGATGATGGTTTTTATTTAAACTCACATCATATTATTGCAATTCGGATTAATAGAGATTTGCTTGATACCTTTGTTGTTTCGGTAGAATACACACCGAACAGTGTGCAAAACACAGGTGTATTTGAAAAGAAATTCAATGCGCGCCGTGACGCAGAACAATACCTACAGACTCTGAATCAAATCATTGGTAAATCGTAAAAGCTAAAGTGCATATCGAATATTGTCTAGATTGAAAGCGATATGATATGCATTAGACTTAGATTGACGTCTAGCAAAAGGGATGAAACGCATCCCTTTTTTTGTGCTTATCTGAGCGAAACTAATGTGAAGAATTGAAAATAAATCATTCTATCGATACAACTCGATTTGCACGTCCGATATTTTCCTGACATGCTGTAGCCATCGAAAATGAGTTAAAACTATATGCGAATCAGTATTGTGGGTGCAGGTCGTGTTGCACATCATTTGCTCAAAGTACTTCATCCACAACATCACATTGTGCAAGTTTATGCGCGAAATCTTGATAAGGCAGAAAAACTTGCAGCAAGTGTAGGTGCCGAAGCCATTCATACCCCAAATAAGTTGAATGCTGAGACTGATCTTTTGATCATTGCGGTGAGCGACCAATCGATTGCAACCGTTATTCATCAAGTGAAAGCTTATTTGCCACAAGTTTTGATTGTGCATACGTCAGGTAGCACCAATATCACGGTACTGACCCAACAGCATTCGCGAGCAGGGGTGTTTTATCCTTTACAAACCTTTAGTTTAGATCGAGATGTGGACTGGATGTCGACACCGATCTTTGTAGAAGCGGCCGACTCTGCAGATTTGACGACACTTACAGATTTAGCAAACAGCATTAGCCAAAGGGTTTATCAATATGATTCGGCACAGCGCTTGAGTCTGCATCTTGCTGCGGTGTTTGCCTGTAATTTTAGTAATTATTGTTATGACATGGCAAAGCAGATTGTTGATGCAAAACAAGTCGAATTTAGCTTACTTTATCCTTTGATTTTAGAGACAGCCAATAAAGCTACTCAGGCTGAACCACGTAACATGCAAACAGGCCCTGCAATGCGTGGGGATCAAAATATCATGCAGATGCATGCCAATATGCTTGAGCAAGCTGATCAAGTCGATCTGAAAGCGGTCTATGAAATGTTGAGTCAGCAGATTCTTGGGCATCATCAGAAATAAACAATCCATATAGAATAATGAATATTTATTAGCTTAGACATACATGTCAAACAGGATGTTACATGGCAAAAGATTTTAATAGCCCACAAGTGGTCGAAAGTTATGATGCACATATACGTAAATTAATTCCTGGTTATGAACTTGTCCATCAACAGATTCAGGCGGTGTTAAATTGCTATGTCGCTGAAGATGCCCATGTACTGATTATTGGATGTGGGACGGGCTATGAATTGGGCTATCTCATGACCTTGAATCCAACATGGTCATTTACCGTTACAGAATTGTCTGAAAACATGCTGAATCAAACACGGCAACGTATTGAAGCCGCTGGAGAGTTGCATCGCGTCAATTTTATTTTGGGCAGTCATACTACTTTTGAGCAGGCGAGTTGTTTTGATGCGGTGCTAAGTATCTTGGTGACGCACTTCATTGCGTTGTCCGAAAAAAATGAATTTTTAACAAAAGCTTTTGAATTGCTTAAACCGCAGGGCATTTTTTTAAGTTTTGACTTGATGCAAACTCATTCGAATTTTGAGCAGCGTGTCCTGCCTGAGTTTTGCCAAATGCAAGGTTTATCTGCTGCACAAGCGACAAAAATGATGCAGCGTTTAGAGGATGATTTTGAACTGATTAGCCAGCAGTATTATCAAAGCTTACTGAGGGAAATAGGCTTTGATCAAATCCATTGTTTCAGTCAAATCTTTAGCTATGCAGCTTACTGTGCTTTTAAAACGTCGATTAATTGAAAAAAATAATAGAGTCCACGATTGGGCGTATGAAGTTCATCGATCAATTTGACAGATATTGATGCCACCTTGCAAGAGTGAAGCATGAAACAAAATTTCGATCATCAGTTTCATCCTTCTTGCACGGTAGCGTGTTCATTTTTTTAAAAAAGAAACTTTTCAGTCAGCGTTAAATCACTTATTGTGCATTTATAAAAAGAATCAATTGGATGAAAATAATGTCAAAAATGGAATTTGATTATATTGTGATTGGTGGCGGAAGTGCGGGATGCGTACTGGCTGCACGCCTTAGTGAAGATCCGAATATATCCGTGTGCTTGTTAGAAGCAGGTGGGCAAGGTGATCAGTGGACGGTCAATATTCCAGCTGCGTGCGTCGTGAGCCTGCCGACCAAGATCAATAATTGGGCCTTTGAAACTGTGCCTCAAGCTGGCTTGAATGGTCGTAAAGGCTATCAACCACGTGGAAAATGCCTTGGTGGTTCATCCAGTATTAATGCCATGATTTATATTCGTGGACATAAAAATGACTATGATCAATGGGCAGCACAGGGCAATACTGGCTGGTCATACGACGAGGTCTTGCCCTATTTTATTCGCTCAGAAAATAACAATCGAATACAGAATGAATTCCACGGTAATGACGGCCCTCTATCCGTCACAGATGTGCAAAGCGATAATATTTTCCATCAACGCTATACCGAAGCGGCTCGTGCACAAGGCCATAAAGTCCTCGATGATTTTAATGGTGCAGAACAAGAAGGCTTAGGGGTTTATCAGGTTACGCATATCAATGGAGAACGTTGTAGTGTGGCGCGTGCGTACTTATTTCCACATTTAGATCGGCCAAATTTAACTGTATTAACCAAAGCAACGACACATAAAATTACCATAGAGCATCAAGTTGCGACTGGTGTAGAAGTACAACATGCAGGGCAAATGAAACACCTAAAAGCCAGACGGGAGGTCTTACTCAGTGCCGGAGCGATGCAGTCACCGCAGATTTTAATGTTGTCTGGAGTAGGCGATCAGACCGAACTCCAAGCGCATGGCATTGAAGTGAAACACCATTTACCGGGTGTAGGAAAGAACTTCCACGATCATCCCGATTTCATTTTTGGTTATAAAGTCAAAGAATACCAAGGCACATTTGGCGTGTCCTTACCTGGCTCAATTGATATGTTCAAGCAGATCAGTCGCTATCGTAAGGAACGACGAGGTATGATTGCTTCAAATTTTGCAGAATGTGGTGGTTTTCTAAAGTCTTCACCCGATTTAGCCATTCCAAATTTGCAATTACACTTTGTTGTGGCGTTAGTAGATGACCATGCACGTAAATTTCACGCAAGCCATGGTTTGTCGTGTCATGTGTGTCTGCTCAATCCAAGAAGTCGTGGCACGATCAAACTAAGTGGTTCCAGTATAAATGATCCATTATTGATTGATCCAAACTTTTTAGGGAATGAGCAGGATTTAGAAGATTTGGTACAAGGCTTTAAGTTGACGCAGCAATTAATGATGTCTCCGTCTTTATCGAGTCATTATCAGCAAGATTTATTTACCTCACTGGTCAAAACAAATGATGATATACGTGCAATCTTACGTCAGCGTGTGGATACGGTTTATCACCCTGTCGGTAGTTGTAAGATGGGCGTAGATGAGATGTCTGTGGTTGACCCTGAATTGAAAGTCTACGGGATTCAAAACCTTCGTGTAGTCGATGCCTCCATCATGCCTTCTGTGGTGAATGGCAATACCAATGCCCCAACAGTGATGATTGCTGAAAAAGCCGTGGATATGATTCGTCAAAGTCAGCTCCAAGCGCAAGTAGCCTAGGTGTAAGCAGTTTTCCTGTGATTTGAAACAACACAGATAAATCTTAGATCAAAAACAGCAATAAAAAACCACCGCTAACGGTGGTTTTTTATTTCATTCAAAAATTAGTTTACTTTTTTGAAGATGAAGTCATTAATTTTATGGCCTGCTTCAATTCCGCGACGTTCAAATTTAGTTTGTGGACGCCAGTCTGGACGAGGGTAGCTATTGCCTTTACCCGCAAGGTTTTCAAGACGTGGACGTTCTTCAAGAACTTCGATCATCCATTCAGCATACGGTTCCCAGTCAGTCGCTGAGTGGAATGTACCGCCGATTTCTAATTTTTCTTCAACCAATGGCATACGGTCATGAGATACAAAACGACGTTTGAAATGACGTTTCTTCTGCCATGGATCTGGGAAGTATAATTGGACAGTATTAATACTGTTGTCTGGCATTTCACGTAGCACTTGGATGGCATCGGCATCCAATACTCGTAGGTTAGTTAAACCTGCAAGACCGGCTTCATACACACATTGAGCGATACCCGGAACATGCACTTCAATGCCGACAAAGTTGCGTTCTGGATTTGCTTTTGCCATTAGTACCAAAGAGCGGCCCATACCAAAACCGATTTCTACAGTTAGTGGGCGTTCAGGGTGTTCAAAATGCTGACGCAAATCACCAACAGGGTATTCCAAAATTAGATGACCATATTGTTCCAGCGCAGTACGTTGCGAAGTATTAAGTGGCGCAGAGCGGCGCATAAACGTCACGATTTCACGGTGTTCGTTTAGGTTATCCAGATCTACTGCGTGCTGGTCTAATTGATCGTTCGACATAACTTTGGCAAATGTAAAAAATTCGAATGCGGTATTTTAAGTCCTGAGATGCACAAGTCAAATTTTTTACCGTGAATAAATCCGCTTTTTGCTCAATCTCACCGACTGAAGCCGTGCTGAGCATTTGCAATGAGCAGTCAAATGCTCAGCTCAAAAGTGATGAAATAACATTAAGCTAGGCGTTTTTATCGTCAAGATCTTCATTATCAGCACCGTCAAGCTTAAACGGCAAAATGGCCTCAAGCACGGTACAACCCGGCTGTGACTGTATTTTAAATTCACCACCAATACGATGGATTCGCGTTTGCATACTGTGAAGGCCGACATGTAGGCCTTGCTCAACTTCGTCAGGGTTGAAGCCGATACCGTTATCTTCAATACGTAAGATCAGCTGAGTCTCTGTTTCGCACAAACTGACCTGAACTTTGCTTGCTTGACTGTGCTTTAAAATATTGGTCAGGGTTTCTTCTGCGACACGAGTCAAATTGAGACATTGGGTCGCAGAGGGTGAGTGAATCCATTCGGCAGCAAATTTCCAGCTCGAGCTCATGTCTAATTCTTCAAAGAGCTGTACAAAGCGATGGCGAATCGGCGCCGCCCATTCGATCGGGGTGTCTGGAACTTTCGTCCCTATACTTGAACCCGAATCGATAACTTGTCTTAAATCATTTCGGAACAGTTTAAGCATCGACATGATTTGTGGTTTTTCAATTTTGTCATTTTGTTCTAACAGTAAAATTGAACGGACAATAGATCCGCCTAAACCATCATGCAAGTCATGAGATAAATGAATTCGTTCTTGAAGTCGTGCATTTTCAAGTGCGAGTTGATGTTGTTGACCGAGTGAGGTAGCAAGTTTCAGTTCTGCACGTTGTACATTTTCAGTTAAGGTCTTATTAAAACGTTCAATTTGACGGGTGTGTCGAGCTAAACGCAAAGCCAGTACGCCACCCAAAACGAGGGTCGTTAGTGGGCCAGTATATGGTGAGAGCGCATGGCCTTCCATGGTCATCATAAAGTGCGCATCATGTACCGCAATCGGTAAATAAATCAGATACAGCGTTGCAAGCAAATAGGTTTCGGCCATTTTGGCTTTATACGCCAAGTACGGGTAGCTAATACATTTGGCCACAAAGACTAAAACAAAGAAGCTAAAACAAATTTGGATGACGGTCTTTAAATAAGCCTCTGGTGCAAAACCAATACAGATCGCTGCGATAGTGGCAAGGCTTAATAACAGCTTTTGAATTTTTGGGAAGGGGTGGTTTGCAAAATACCACGCACCAATACAGCCAAAAACCGTATAAAAACAGAAAATAATATTTTGTAGACGATCGACCTGTACGGTGGTTAGTAATGCAATTGGCCCATTAAAAATAATACACAGGCTATAAAATACCCAAGCCATGCCTGTAATGGTTAACCATAAGTAAGCTCTTTCATTACGATTGGCGAGCCATGCTAAAAAAAAGAACACGGCCACGACGAAATTAATCATCGTATTCAGTTCGACTAATTGTCGTTGTTCGAGTAACCAAATTTTAAAGGTGTCATAGACTTGCTGGTAATCCCCAATTTGAACTGAACTGAGTCCTGATTTTTGGGTCACCGAACCATACACTTGCACCCAAATGGTATTTACACCTTGCTTTAAACTCGAGCTAGGTAAGTTCAACAGTCTAGGTTGATGTTGGCTTCGCGAAAAATGTTCTGCTGAAATGTAATCTTGCCAAAGTAGGGCTTCGTTGATATAAACCCGTCCACTTTGGGTGATGCCTTGTATAGCGATAGCAATGGGTTGATTTAACTGATGGAGGTCACAGTTCAACTTAAATTGGATTTTGTACCAAGCGATACCATGATAATCCGGCCAACGTTTATTCCAAGTGTCTGGAAGCTTTTGCAGATTTTGCCAACCTGTACGTGGGCGCTCTTGCTCGACAGCGATTTTAGCTGTGGCAATATGGGTGATTTCAACAGGACAATGACTGCTTGAGATCTGTGGGGTGGCATTGGCAAAACTGGGTATAGCGATACAACATAGCAGGCAAAATAGACTCGCTAAGACCAGCAGCCGATTTGCTTGAATGCAGTGTCGTGACCAAAACCAAACCATCAAAATTCCCCCAATTTTGTGTATCCACAATTTAAAAAAATATATAGAAAGTCACATCAAATCTTTGTTTTATTTTTAATAGTTATAATTTTATGAGATGAATTATACAGTTAAATCGAATGAATGGTGAATTTTTCTCTTTTTTATAGGCTTAGTATTATATGTAATGTCATTACACATCAGAGCTTCGATCTTTGAAACCCTTTGCTATATACATCCTGCATAGGGTTTCAATAGGTCACACTTTATTGAAAATTGATTTGATTCAAAGTGAATATTTCAAAAATCCATTAGTCACTGACACGGTCAAGTAAAGTGCTACTTGCTTCATTTAAGCCAAAAACCTCTACTTGAATCTGTCTTGATTCAAATTTTTGCACGACATTCTTCAAAATATTAACAGAAGTAATATCCCAAATATGTGCATGACTCAGATCAATTCGCACATGACTAACCCTCTCCTGAAAATCAAAAAATTGATAAAAACTCTCAGAGCTACTAAAGAAAATTTGTCCATAGACTGTGTAGCTACGAATATTGTCTTTAAGTTCTGATGTGACTTTTACCGAACTTTCCAGTTGATTGATAATAAACAACGCAGAGAGGAGCACACCAACCAATACGCCAAGCGCCAAATTATGTGTTGCAAGCACCACGATCACCACAGCTATCATCACGACATTAAAAGACATCGGATGCTTTGAAAATTGCTTGACTGAATTCCATTGGAACGTAGTGAATGACACCATGACCATAATCGCGACTAAGGCCGCCATTGGGACATAAGCCAACCAGTCTTTTAAGAACACCACCAAACACAACAAAAATATACCTGCAACCAAAGTGGAAAGGCGAGTTCGCGCGCCAGAACTAACATTAATAATCGACTGCCCAATCATGGCACATCCAGCCATGCCGCCCATAAAGCCACTGACAATATTGGCAATCCCTTGACCACGACATTCCTGATGACGATCTCCTTCAGTTCCCGTGACTTCATTGATCACTGTCGTGGTCATCATGGTTTCTAATAGACCAACTGTTGCTAGGGTGATGGAATAAGGGAAAATAATCGTGAAGGTTTCAAGATTGAAAGGAATTTCAGGAATCAAGAAAATAGGTAAAGTCTCTGGAAACTTACCCAAATCACTCACAGTACGCAGGTCAGCACCTAAAAATAATGCCAAACCACTGAGGACAATAATGCAAATCAGTGGTGATGGAATGGCTTTGCCAATTTTAGGTAGATATGGAAAAAGATAAATAATCGCAAGCCCTAAAAGCATAAAGACATAGCCCCAACTATCCATCTTTGACATTTCAGGTAGCTGTGCGACAAAAATCAAAATCGCGAGTGCATTTAAAAAACCATACACCACTGACTGCGAGACGAAGCGCATAAGTTTTGCGACTTTAAAATAGCCAGCAATGATCTGAATCACACCAGTCAAAACCGTGGCAGCCAAAAGGTATTGCAAACCATGATCTTTGACCAAAGTGATCATAAGTAAGGCCATCGCACCCGTAGCAGCTGAAATCATTGCTGTACGACCACCAAAAAAGGCAATGGTGACGGCGATACAAAACGAAGCGTACAAACCAACCTGAGGGTCAACCCCAGCAATGGCTGAAAAGGCGATCGATTCTGGAATTAGCGCCAGTCCAACTACTAAGCCAGCGAGCACATCGGTACGAATATTGGAAAACCATTGTTCTTTTTTAAGTTGTAACACGGTAACTTTTCATCAAATCTTAAACGCGGCTATGTTAAAACAACTGAGTATAAAAATGCATAACAGATTGACTTGAAATCTTCTTGATAATGGACAATAGTCAATGAGTATATGTGTTTCAGCATTTACGCTTTTTTGCAATTTACAGGTTTGATCACTTGAAAGTTTGACAGAAGAGATTTAAAACATTGAATAGTACATAACAAGGATCAGATATGAAGCTTTATTATTCTCCAGGTGCATGTTCATTAGCATCACATATAATTTTAAATGAAATTAATGTCGATTTTGATTTGGTCCGTGTTGACCTAAAAAACCATAAAACAGAAAAAGGGGTGGATTATTACGAGATCAACCCAAAAGGTTATGTGCCTGCATTAGAAATTAACCCAGGTTTGATCCTGACCGAGAACGTGGCAATTTTACCGTTTCTTGCACAGCATGATCCAAAACAAGACTTAATTCCGCCATCAGGTTTAGGTCGTGCCAAAGTTTTAGAATGGCTTGGCTATTTGAACTCAGAATTACATGATGCTTATGCCGTATTCTTTGGTGCTCCACTAGATGCAGACGCTAAAGAAAAAGCCTATGCAGAAATTGATCGTTTATTGACATATATCGATAAAGCGATTGGTGAATCGGATAACGATTATTTAGTCGATGATAACTTCGGCCCAGCGGATGCCTATCTCTTTGTACTGACAAATTGGTCAAATGGCATCGGACATGATTTAACGCCATATAAAAATATCATTGCATTACGAAACAAAGTTGCAGAGCGCCAATCAGTTCAAATTGCGATGCGTGATGAAGGATTGATTCCTTAAGTTGTGTATTCAAATTGAATTAAAAAAACCGCCGAAATTGGCGGTTTTTTATTGCTCAGGTTTAGCTTAATACTCGAACTGTGTATAGAAATCATCAAAGTTAATATTTTTAAGCGTCAGTTGCTGTGGTGCTTTGAAGGTTGACCATTTGGTCTGAGTTTTGGCATCTTCAAACATATTGCCGCCTACAATTTCCTTACGTTTTAAGGTCGAAAAATTATAGCTTTTCGATGTTTCTTCACCAGAAGCTCGGTGAAAGCTATTGTAGTCAAAACCAATCAGGTCAAAGCGTTGATTTTGCCAACGGAAGGTATAACTATGTCGGGGCCATTCCCAGCCACCACAAGCCATAAAATAACTAAAATGAACGAGTAAATTGCCTTTACTGATTTGGATGTCTTCTGCTTCAGCAAGTGGATCAAGTAAGCATGAATTGGGCTGCTGAGCGACTGGGATACTGTTGTTTTCAACGATACGTTGATATCCCTTTGCGGTTTTAAAAAATACGATGAGTTGTCGTGGATGGTTATGAACGACTTTGCCATCGTCATCATAGGTCGCTACATCGACTTTTTGCTTTTCCACGATCATCGCAACATCTTGCATTTGATCTTTGTTTAGGTCGCCAGTCGTAGTCATCAAAATGTTCCAACCTTGAGGCGCAAGTGATTTGGCTGTGCTAGGCACTTGGGCAGACAGCCAACTAGATGCGGCACAAAGACTCAAAGTACACAATATATGGGATTTTTTCATTGTTATCAGGTTTTCAAAATCAAAAAGAGGACTCAATAGAGTCCTCTTTTATACCGTGAATGAGTTCTTATTTAAAGAAGTATCCGGTTTCAGGTGAACTGGCATTTGCCATGCGTTTACGAGGCATACGTCCTGCTAGGAAAGCTTCACGACCAGCTTCAACAGCTTTTTTCATCGCTGAAGCCATCAGAACAGGGTTTTGAGCTGCTGCAATTGCTGTATTCATTAATACGCCATCACAGCCCAATTCCATCGCTATCGCTGCATCACTTGCTGTACCTACACCAGCATCGACCAAGACAGGTACTTTGGCATTGTCTTTAATAATCGAAATAGTATGTGGGTTGAGAATGCCTAAACCTGAGCCAATAAGGCTACCTAAAGGCATAATGGCTACACAGCCCATGCTTTCCAGTTCTTGTGCCACAATTGGGTCATCTGAGGTATAAACCATGATTTCAAAGCCATCGTCAATTAATGTACGTGCAGCTTTTAAAGTCTCGGTAATATTTGGATATAGGGTTTTCTCATCCCCTAAAACCTCAAGTTTAACCAAATTGTGACCATCTAAGAGTTCACGTGCCAACATGCAAGTACGGACCGCACTGTTCGCATCGAAGCAACCTGCTGTATTTGGCAAGATCGTATATTTTTCAGGTGGAACCACTGAAAGCAAGTTTGGTTGGTCTGGATGTTGACCAATATTCACACGGCGAATGGCAACGGTCACAATTTCAGCACCACTGGCTTGAATGGCCTGGTCAGTTTCCGTTAAGTCCTTGTACTTACCTGTACCAACTAAAAGTCGTGAATTAAATGTACGTGAACCAATGATTAGGGGTGTATCTTCCATGGGAGCTCCATTTTAGCCGCCACCTACGGCATGAATAATTTCAATATGATCTTGCTCTGCAATTGGGGTTTGTTCCAATTTACTTTTCGAGATGATCATTTCATTTTTTTCAACAGCAAAGCGTTTGCCTTCCAGTTGTAATTGTTGAACCAATTGCAAGAGGTTGACACATTCGGTTTGTGTAGCTTCGCCATTTAAATAGATTTGCATTTGTGGATTCCGTTCTTGCTGCCTTGCCTATTGAGTAAGGCCAATATCTGCTGTTGATTATTTTGCGTATTTAAACGCATTCCATGCCAATATGAGCCATCCAGCAATCATCAGCGCTCCACCAATCGGGGTAATTGCACCGAGACCGCGTGGTAAGCCTAGAGCCATCACATATAAAGAACCACAGAAGAAGAAAATACCAATTTGTATAAGCAGGAAACTGGCTTTTATTGGAAGTTGGGGAATGACTTTGGATAAGATCGCGAGGGCAAGTAAGCCCAGTGCATGATAAAAGAAATAGTCCGTTGCAGTTTGCCACCAAGCCAATTGGGCTTCAGTCGCGCGCGCTTTTAATCCGTGTGCACCAAAGGCACCAAGCATCACAGCAAAAGCTAAGTTAAGTGCGGAAATGGCAATCCACATGTGCATTCACCTTAACAAAATTTGCGCATAACCATAGCATATTTAGTACCTTGGGTTAAAGCAAAAATGCCCAAAGTTTTTGTGTTGCAGTTTGTCATTCGACAATATTCAGGCATAAAAAAAAGAGCATCGAAATGCTCTTTTTTAGTATGACTGGGAAAAGCCTTCAACTTAGTTTGAAGACATTGCGACTTTAATTTTTTCCATCGCATTTTTTTCCAACTGACGAATACGTTCAGCAGATACATTATATTCCGCCGCCAATTCATGTAGCGTCGACTTTTCGTCATCTAACCAACGACGTTGTAAGATGTTACGTGAACGATCATCCAGCTGATCCATGGCTTCATGTAAAGCTGAAGTACTTTGTTCTTCGTAGTCTTCATCTTCCGCTAAACGCGCAGGGTCGTAACGGTTATCTTCGAGATAAAGGGCAGGAGCGACATGGGTCGAACCTTCATCGTCATCATCACCTTGAGCTTCAAACGCAGCATCATAAGCGGTTAAACGGCCTTCCATTTCCAAGACTTGTTCGGGTGTCACATTTAAGTCATTGGCAATTGACTGTGCTTCAGCCAAAGTTAATTTTTTAGACGACTTTTTTAAGCTACGTAAATTAAAGAATAATTTACGCTGTGCTTTAGTGGTCGCAATTTTGACAATACGCCAGTTACGAATCACATATTCATGAATTTCTGCTTTAATCCAATGCACAGCAAAAGATACGAGACGTACGCCCATATTTGGGTCAAAACGTTTTACCGCTTTCATTAAGCCCAAGTTACCTTCTTGAATCAGGTCACCTTGTGGCAAGCCGTAGCCTGCATAGCTACGTGCGATATGCACAACAAAACGAAGATGCGACATCACCAGCATTTTAGCTGCGTCTAAATCTTGGTCGTAATAATAACGCTCGGCCAGCTCTTTTTCTTGTTCGGCCGATAAAATTGGAATCTGATTAACAGTACTAATATAAGCACCAAGATTCACCCCAGGTGCCGATAATGACAGGGGCATCAATTGATTGCTGCTGTCACTCATGTTTTCTCCTTGAGAACTAAAAATGGGTAAGCCCAATAACTAAGATTCATCTTAATCCAATATTTCCGTAAATTATGGAAAATTGGGTATAGAAATGTAAACTTTTATTCAATTATGAAGCAATTTAGTTTAGCTGAATCTTTTTAAGATTCAATTAAGTAATGAAACTCAGAATCGGAAATTTTGCGCATTTCACAGTTTAACTGATGTATTTGACAGTATCGTGATACATCTTGTTGGCTGTGCGGATCGGATGACTTTAACAATAAAGATTGGTCTGGACTTTTCTTTAAAGCTTTTTTGAGCATCAATAGTGGCATCGGGCAGGGTTTACCCATTGCATCTACAGTTAAAAGCGAATTTTGGCTGTCACTCACGAAGCAGATCCAACATGTTTACATTTCAATGGAAATATTAGCAAATACAGTGCCAAATCCCAACCTAAAATAGGTAAAAATCCTTTGTGATTTATAACTCAAACGATGTGAAAAAATAAGAATATTCAAAAGGAAAATAGATCAAAAAAATCTATTAATTGCGGTAAACCCGTGTTAAGCTCGTTGCGTTGTTAAGATTTTTGTTGGCTGTGAAGCCTCTTAACTCTTGATATATTTGGATGTAACCGGGATTTTGTTGATAGTTTTACAGAATGATTACAAGCTTAGAAATAAAAATATTTTTTTTAACCTTGTTTGGTCTGCTGTTTGCAACACCGGGTGGTCCTTCTTTTTTAAATACGATAAGGATTAACTTATGACAGCTCGTGAACAAGGCGTTGTTAAATGGTTCAACGACACTAAAGGCTTTGGCTTTATTCAACGTAACGGCGGCGACGACGTATTCGTTCATTTCCGCGCAATTATGGGCGAAGGCCACCGTTCACTTCGTGACGGCCAACGCGTAGAATTCAGCGTTGTTAAAGGTCAAAAAGGCTTCCAAGCTGAAGAAGTACAACCTTTAGACTAATCGTCTGAATGTACTCAAAAACGCTCCAATGTAAATTGGGGCGTTTTTTGTTTATAATGCTTCAGCAATTTTGTGATTATTCAATTAGGGCACATCTATATGTCATCAGGTTTTGAAACCTTAAATTTACATCCGAACCTTAAAAAAGCCATTGATGCTTTAGGTTTTAAGGATATGACGCCTATTCAGCAAAAGGTTTTAAAATTTACATTGGCTGGACATGACGCTATTGGTCGTGCTCAAACTGGTACAGGGAAGACAGCTGCTTTCTTGGTCAGTGTGATCAATGACTTGTTGAATAATCCAATTAAGGAACAGCGTTATCGTGGTGAACCGCGTGCATTGATTCTTGCACCTACGCGCGAACTTGCTTTGCAAATTGAAAGTGATGCAAAAGAATTAGTGAAATACACTGATCTCAATGTCATGACTTTGCTCGGTGGGGTAGATTTTGATAAGCAAAAAAATCTATTAAATCGTAATTTTGTCGACATTATGGTTGCAACCCCAGGTCGCTTAATTGACTTTGTGGAACAAAAAGAAGTTTGGCTCGATCAAATTGAATTTTTAGTGATCGATGAAGCTGACCGTCTTTTAGATATGGGCTTTATTCCTTCAGTGAAACGTATCGTGCGCTTTTCACCACGTAAAGAACAACGACAAACTTTGATGTTCTCTGCAACATTTAGTTATGACGTTTTAAATTTGGCACAGCAATGGTTGTTTGAACCAGTAACTGTTGAAATTGAACCTGAGAAAAAAACCAATGCAGATGTAGAGCAACGTGTCTACATGGTGGCGAAGTCTGATAAATATAAATTATTGGAAGACATCTTACGTGATGAACCAATTGAAAAGGTCATGATCTTTGCCAACCGTCGTGATCAAGTGCGTAAACTTTATGATCACCTCAAAAAAGATGGTTATAAAGTGGTGATGTTGTCAGGTGAAATCGCTCAAGATAAACGTTTGAAAATGCTTGATCAGTTCAAAAATGGTCAACATAACATCATGATTGCAACAGACGTTGCGGGTCGTGGTATCCATGTCGATGGTGTTTCTCATGTAGTGAACTTCACACTTCCTGAACAGTCTGATGATTATGTACACCGTATCGGTCGTACAGGTCGTGCGGGTACTCGTGGTGTGAGTATTAGTTTCTTGTCTGAAGATGATGCTTTTTCACTGCCTGAAATTGAAAAAGCCATTGGTCAAAAATTACCTTTAACCCGTTTAGACGGTTATTGCTAATTTTGCTTCTAAATAGCCTGCAGATTTGCAGGCTTTTTTATTTCATGTCGACTATTTCATTTTGAGTTAATGACAAAACAAAATCACAGACTAACGTTTTAGTTTGCACGGCAACTAAAGGTTAGTACAGTTTGGTAATCATCATCCTTGCTGATGCTACCGCTATTTCCTGTAATGGTGCCAAGTACGCCAGCCGCAGCCTGAATCATTTGACCTGTCTTTTCATCGACCACGCCTTTTAAAACACCGTTGTATTCTTGCTTTTCATCCACGACAACAGGGGTCGCATTTTTACCACAGGTACTATTTGCTGCTGCAATTGCATTATTTTTTGCCGCTAAACTGGTTTTACCTACGGCAGTCACTTCATATTGATTATTCGGTTTTTGAATCGCTAAAGATTTTGTTGGCGTAGATGTACATGCAGCTAAAAGCACAGTTGCGCTTAGCGTGCTAACAATGGCAACAGTTTTGTTGAATTTTTTCATGCGGTGCCCCGAGTTAGAAACAATTTGATTTATTTGAACATAAAATTTCTTATAGAACAGGGAACTGCTGTACAAGTTATGCGATTTTTTATAGTAAATCTGTGAATAAAGCTGACTTAACAAATAAGCACCGAGTCTGATGTAAACATTCTAGAGTAAGTTATTGAGAATATGCTAATCTTGAGCAAACGTTTTAAAGTACAGTGTATAGATGTCAATTCTAAAATCAGCAGTTGATACAGTTCATCAAAATATTCATCAGCGTCAGTCGATTGGTCATTTAATTGAACCTGCGCCGAATGCTGAGCAATTGGAAAATGCGTTTCAAGCCGCTTTAACGGCGCCAGATCATCATCGTCTTAAGCCTACGCGTTTCGTGATTATTCCTGAAACTGAACGTGAAGCATTTGGTGAATTACTTTCACATGCCTTAGCCGATACTGGACAAACAGAAGAAGCGCAGTTGGAACGTGTGAAACACCATCCATTTCGTGCGCCACTCTTGGTTTTGGCTTTAACTCAATTACAAGATCATCCCAAAGTTCCGCATTTCGAACAAATTTTAAGTTCAGGCGCAGCAGTACAAAACTTTTTGCTCTCTTTACAAGCACAGGGCTTTTCAACCATGTGGCGTAGTGGGGCGGTGGTTGAATCTAAATTGTTTAAACAAGCCTTAGGCTTAACGGAAAACGATTTGATTTCAGGCATTATTTATATCGGTACAGCAGTGAAAGCAATTCCACCGCGTGCTGAAATACAGTCTGCTGACTTTGTAAGCCATTGGCATAAAGCAAACCAATAAAAGTGAAAAATAGTTCGATTGAACAAGATCGATCAGTAAAGAAATTAGGATAAAAGAACAATGTCAGAACTTGATTTTGCAAGTCTTGTTAGCCCTGTGTCAGTTGACCAAAAAACTGCACTGCGTGTTACGGTATTGGGTGGCGGGAGTTTTGGTACTGCGATGGCCAATACCGCAGTACGTAATGGCTGTGACACCATGATATGGATTCGTGATGAGGCGGCGGCTGCGGATATCAATGCAACACATATCAATAAACGTTACTTGCCAGATTTTCAATTAGAAGCTGGGTTGCTCGCTGTTTCAGATTTAGAAAAAGCAGTATGTAATCGTGACATTATTTTAGTGGCTATTCCGAGCCATTCTTTCCGTAGTGTTTTACAGCAGATCAAACCTTTTATCACGTCACAAGCAGTGGTGTCTTTGACCAAAGGTATTGAAGCCAATACCTTTAGTTTTATGAGCGATATTATTCGTGAAGAACTTCCTGAAGTCCCTTATGGTGTGCTTTCAGGGCCAAACTTGGCGAAGGAAATTGTTGCGGGACAACCTGCGGGGACTGTGATTGCAAGCCAATCTGAACTGGTTCGTTATGCAGTTCAACAAGCGCTACACAGTGCTTTGTTCCGTGTGTTTGCAAGTGATGATGTGCATGGTGTGGAATTGGGCGGTGCACTGAAAAATATCTATGCAGTCGCGATGGGTTTAGCTGCAGCTTATGGTGTCGGTGAAAATACCAAGAGTATGATTTTGACACGTGCTTTGGCAGAAATGAGCCGCTTTGCAGTGAAATTAGGCGCAAACCCATTAACATTCCTAGGTTTATCTGGTGTCGGTGATTTATTTGCAACTTGTAGTAGTCCGCTCAGTCGTAATTACCAAGTCGGTTTTGCACTCGGCAGTGGTAAAAGCTTAGAACAAGCGACCAAAGAACTAGGACAAACTGCGGAAGGGATTAATACTATTGTGCAAGTACGCGCACGCTCTGAGGAGTTGGGTGTATATATGCCAATTACCAGTGCATTGTATGAAGTGATTTTTGAAGGTGCGCCGGCCCTGAACATTGCTTTGTCATTGATGAAAAATGGACATCGCAGTGACGTTGAATTTGTCTTGCCACATCAGCAAGTTTAAGTTTGCTGATTAATATGCAATACACATAGCTTTGTCATACTGGCTGTATATAATGTGCGGAATAGAATAAGGAAATTTTATGCAACTGACATTGGTTAGGCATGGCGAAGCTGCTCCACCTGTAATGGGGAATGATGAAAAGCGTCCTTTAACAGCGCGTGGACAAACTCAAGCGGAAGAAACTGCAGCATATTTGAAAGATTTAATTCAACCAGACGTTTTTGTGGTGAGTCCGTTACTGCGTGCGCAGCAAACACTTTCATTTTTGCAAAAACATTTTCCACATGTACCTGTGGTTATTTGTAATGCCATCAAACCGGAAGATGATGCCAAAGTTGCAGTGGAATGGTTGTCACATTTACCGTATGAGTCTATTGTGGTGGTGTGCCATATGAACGTTGTGGCACATATGGCCAGTGTTTTGGTCTCAGAATATTTTAATCCCTATGCTTTGGCAGAAGCGCGCATTTATGAACAAGCGGTCATTGCTCCAGGGTTATCAACTCAAATTAAAACGTTTATACCATCAACATAAAAACCAATTAAAACGGCAGAAAAATTAATGTTGTATTTATGGATGCCCGAAGCCAATGGGGTTTGGCAATGGTCAGAAGGGGATTTCTGGAAGCAGTCATCGACACTTGAACAGTTGATTCAGGAAATTCAGCCACATGCGGGAAAGGAAGCGGTTGTTTTCTTTCCGAGTCGTGATGTACAAATCATTCAGCAAAATTTTCCAAAAAACCAATATAAAAAACTTGGCCCAGACGGCGTAAAATATTTACTTGAGGAATATGTCATTTTGCCTTTGGATGCAATGAAAGTATTGCATCATTTTCAAAGTCCAGATGAATTAACGGTCATGGGGATTGCACATAGTGCAGTCGAAACGATGCAGCATGCTTTGACGCTAATTCCTGTAAAAGTTATTTCATTATTACCAGACTTTTTGGTCTTACCAAGTCCAGAATCAGGGCAACATGTTTTGGCAAATGTCAGCGGTCATTTATTGGTCCGAAATAATGAATATGTCGGTCAGTCTGTTGATGATTTGGCATTGTATTTAGATTATCAAATTGGTCAGCCGAACTATAAGATTTCAAATCTAAGTTCAGATCAGACGCATAGTCTTGAAGCCGCTGTAACGCATGATTACATTGAATCTTTTCATTATGAACTACCCAATATAAAA
This sequence comes from Acinetobacter sp. YH12128, assembly GCF_013418655.1. Taxonomy (NCBI): domain Bacteria; kingdom Pseudomonadati; phylum Pseudomonadota; class Gammaproteobacteria; order Moraxellales; family Moraxellaceae; genus Acinetobacter; species Acinetobacter sp. YH12128. The sequence goes on from NZ_VPBO01000001.1 coordinate 93,288, forward strand.
AAACCGAAACAACATCCACTGAATGTTTTGCCGAAAGCCAAAGCCAATACGGGTGTGAGTGGTTATTGGAAAGCATGTGCAGCAGTTTTGGTTGCGGCTTTAATTACACAGTTTAGCTATGATGCAGTTCGTTGGTATCAATACAAAAAAGTGGCAAATATCACTGCGTCACAAGCGATTGATCAGTTTAAATATTGGTTTGGTCAAAGCTATCCTGTGACTGAACAAACGCTGAAAAGCCAGTTCGAATCACAATTGCGTCAGAGTCAAACAGGCAATGCGCAGGCTTTGTCTTTACTGAGCCGTGTCGGGCCAGTTTTAATGCAAAACCAAATTTCTGCAAATCGTGTCAGCTATGAAGCCTCGATGTTGAATATGGAGCTAAAAGCCAATTCGGCAGAAGTACTACAAACCCTAACCAATCAATTAAAACAACAAGGTTTTAAGGTTGAATTAGGGAATATTCAACCAAGTGCCAACGGCGCGATTGGATTGGTGAAAATACAATAATGACAAAAATGGAAAACTTACAGCAACGAATAGATGGGCAAATTGAGCGCATCACTGATTATTTAGACCAACTTTCTACTCGTGAACGAGTCATGGTGATCTTTACCACGATTTTTGTTGTAGTGGCAGCGATTGGTTCGGCACTGTTTTATATGAACAAAGCTGCAAATTTTCAACAAAAGCGCGTGAATGAACTCAAAGATACTGTTGTTTGGATGCAAAGTAATGCCGTCACGATGAAACCAGCAGGTGATACACAACTGAGCGCGTTGGAAAAAGTTCAGCGTGTATCGCAACAACAGGGCTTGTCAGTAGCATCGCAACAAGTCGGTGAGCAAATACAGATTGCAGTGATGCATGAAAATTATGCAATTCTGGCCAATTTTTTGACGCAATTGGTTCAAATGGGCTTAAGTATTGAAAAGATGGAATTAAGTTCTGAAGCGGGACAGGTCAAATTAACAGCGAGTGTGCAATAATCGGTAAAAATAAAGATCTGCTAAGCATGGTGTTTTATTTGTGCTGTGCCTATAATATGCCGACTTAAAAAGCAGTAGACTTTTATAGATATGTTGTATTCTCTAGCCCGCCCTTTGTTGTTTACTTTAGCACCAGAGCGTGCACATGAGCTGACATTATCGCTGTTGAAATCTTCTCACAAGATGGGAATGATGCGTCAAAACGTGGCGTCTAAACCAGTGACATGTATGGGAATCGAATTTCCTAATCCAGTTGGTTTAGCAGCCGGTCTTGATAAAAACGGTGCTTATATCGATGCGCTGGCGAGCCAGGGCTTCGGCTTTATTGAAATTGGTACAATTACCCCACTTCCACAATTAGGTAACCCTGAACCTCGTTTATTTCGTTTACCGAAAGCAAAAGCCATTATTAACCGTATGGGTTTTAACAACGATGGCGTGGATCAGCTGATCGAAAATGTCAAAGCTGCAAAATTTAAGGGTGTACTTGGGATCAATATCGGTAAAAATGCAGTTACACCTGTTGAAAAAGCAGTTGATGATTATCTGATTTGTCTAGAAAAAGTTTATAACTACGCTTCTTATATTACGGTTAATATTTCATCTCCTAACACTAAAAATCTTCGCAGCTTACAAAGCGGTGATGCTTTGACTGAACTGTTAGAGACACTCAAGAAACGTCAACTCGAGTTGGCGGATGAAAATCAACATTATGTACCCTTAGTACTTAAAGTTGCACCAGATCTAGAACCAGAAGACATTAATTTTATTGCCCAACAATTGTTAAAATTTAAAATTGATGGTCTGATTGTTACCAATACGACTTTGTCACGTGAAGGTGTTGAAGGCCTTCCATATGGTGATGAAGCAGGTGGTCTATCCGGTGCGCCAGTCTTTGAAAAAAGTACGGCATGTTTGGCGGCTTTTGCTAAAGTATTAAACGGTCAAATTCCATTGATCGGTGTAGGTGGTATTTTGTCGGGCGCGGATGCTGTTGCGAAACAAAAAGCAGGAGCTAGCCTTGTACAAGTGTATAGTGGCCTCATATATACAGGTCCGACACTTGTAAAAGACTGCGTAGACGCATTGTAAATATCATGAATACCATTGATATCTTTATACTGATTATTTTGCTCATTGGAGGGCTTAACGGTTTGCGTCAAGGATTTGTAAAAGCCTTTGCGAACTTCATTGGATGGATTCTTGCACTTGTCATTGCGGCAAAGTATGCAACCGTCCTTGCACCTTCGATGACATCTTTAAGTACAGATCCAGTGGTACAGAAGATTGCCGCGTTCGCATTTATTGTATTGTTGATTGTAGTCATGACTTGGGTCGCGACATGGTTATTGAACAGTATTTTGAAAACATTAAAGCTCGGTCCGTTAAATCGACTGGCAGGTGGTGTTTTTGGAAGCTTAAAAGGATTGTTGGTGGTGCTGATCACTATGCAGGGGCTAGGTCCTTGGGTAGAAAGTTCACCACATTGGAAACAATCTAAAATGGTTCAGTCATTATTGCCATATGCGCCTTGGGCAACCGAATTGTCCAAAGATGCTGCAAATCAAGCACTTCATCATATTCAGTCTGAAGATGCTCAGAAATCTTCAGACCTCCCATCTGAGTCGCAGAACAGGCACGGACGTTCTGGATCGGATGAGTCAACAAATAATCCTTTTTATTAACCCTAGCTTGTCTGCGAGGTTGCTATGTGTGGAGTAGTTGGTATAGCTGGTAAATCACCTGTTAACCAAATGTTGTTTGATGCGTTAACGATGTTACAACATCGTGGACAGGATGCAGCCGGGATCGTAACTTGTCAGGATGGTCGTTTATTCCTGCGTAAAGATACGGGTATGGTACGTGATGTGTTCCACACACGTCATATGCGTGCATTACAGGGTAATTATGGTATTGGCCATGTTCGTTACCCAACTGCGGGTTCTTCTAGCAGTGCTGAAGCTCAGCCATTCTATGTAAACTCACCTTATGGCATTACGCTTGCACATAACGGTAACTTAACCAATGCTGCTGAAATTCATGATGACTTGTTCAAGACTGACTTACGTCATATGAACACCGATTCAGACTCAGAAGTATTATTAAACGTATTTGCTCACGAATTGCAAAAACGCGCAAAACTTACACCAAGCGCTGAAGATGTATTCCACGTGGTTTCACGTGTGCATGAACGTTGCAAAGGTGGTTATGCGGTTGTTGCTATGATCACCGGTCAGGGCCTTGTTGGTTTCCGTGATCCAAATGGTATTCGCCCATTGATCTACGGTTCGCGTGAGACTGAAAATGGTATGGAATATATCATTGCGTCTGAATCTGTCGCAATTACAGCGCTCGGCTTTAAGGTTGAGCGTGATATTGCACCGGGTGAAGCAATTTATATTACTGCTGATGGCGTGATGTCGACCAAGCAGTGTGCAGTAGCCCCTGAATATCGTCCTTGTATCTTTGAATACGTATATTTTGCGCGTCCAGATGCGACTATTGATGGTATTTCAGTTTACAAAGCACGTTTGAAAATGGGCGAAAAACTTGCTCAGAAAATTCTACGTGAATGGGGTGATGAGCACGATATCGATGTCGTGATCCCAATTCCTGATACTTCACGTACTTCTGCGCTCGAGCTTGCAAATACCTTAGGTGTGAAATTCCGTGAAGGCTTCATGAAGAACCGTTATATCGGTCGTACCTTCATTATGCCGGGTCAGCAACTTCGTAAGAAATCTGTGCGTCAAAAGCTAAACCCTGTAGAGCTAGAGTTCCAAGGCAAAAACGTACTATTGGTCGATGACTCGATTGTACGTGGTACGACTTGTAACGAAATCATTCAAATGGCGCGTGACGCGGGTGCGAAAAAAGTATTCTTTGCGTCTGCTGCACCGATGGTGAAATATCCAAACGTGTACGGTATCGATATGCCAGCCAAATCTGAACTGATTGCGTCAGAACGTAGCGTTGAAGAAATCCGTGAAATTATTGGTGCTGATCGCTTGATTTTCCAAGACTTGGAAGATCTGAAATCTGCAGTACGCACCAAGAAAGTCCCTGAGTTACAAGACTTTGATTGCTCGGTATTTGATGGTAAATATGTGGCAGGCGGTATTGATGCTGAATATTTGGCAGCATTAGAGCGTAAGCGTAATGACTCTGCAAAAAATGAAAAGCCAGCTTATATCGATGTTAACATTGATGCAGCTTCTGTGGATTTAACAGGTGTTCGCGAAGAATAATCTGCTGAAAACACACTGAAAAAGCGGGAATTTCCCGCTTTTTTCATTTATGATGAGCAAACAAAAGACAATGTAGCTTAAGGGTATTACATTGAGACGTGTGGGTTATGATTTTATAAAAAACAAAAATATGTTTTGGCCTGTCACCATGTGTATGGCGGCAGTGTTTTTGACCGTCGCAATTATTAATGTAATTGTTGGTTTAATTGTGGATTATTATGATTCCACTCAGTCTATTTATTGGCATGTACTTAGCCCATTTTTAGTGGCTGCTGTGCTGCTGATTATGTTGGTTTCAGTTCTCTATGATTTTTACACCTTTCGCTTAGGCGGCTATTCACTTGCAAAACAGTTGGGTGCGCGTCGTCTGAGTCTGATAGAAAGTATTCCTGAAGAAAGTGTTGCACTGCGTATGACTGAGCAGCTGGCAGATACCTTTCTAATCGATACTCCTGCACTTTATGTCTTACCCGATGAAGTGGGTGTAAATGCACTCACCGCAGGTTTTAGCCCTCGAGATACATCGATCATTTTAACCTGGGGTGCATTACAAACCTTAGATGAGATGGAAATGTATGGTTTGCTGAGCCATGAATTTAATAAAATCTTGTCAGGGGAAGCTGCGGAAAATACCCGTTTGAAAATCTTATATAGCGGTTTGACGACCTTTAGTCAGTGGGGTAGTAAAATTGCAAAACGTGGTTTCTATAAAAATGGACAAGCACGGGACAATAAGTTTGAAACCCTCTTTGTAGCGATTGGCGCGGTCATTTGGTTGATCGGAAGCTTGGGTGTTTTGATTTCCCGCTTTATTAAATATATCTCTTTGGGTTCTCGAACCTATCGCAATGATCAGAAAACCAAACGTCTGATTCAAAATGATGCCAATATTCAAACCTTATTAAGGATTTATGTGCATCATTCAGGTTCGCAAATTCATAGTGAATATGCGGAATCGATTTCTCATATGTGTTTTGCAAACTCACTCAGTCCGCAAAACTGGATGAATATTCATCCGAGTATTGAACAGCGCATTTTTGAATTAAATCCAGCGCTCATTCATGATTTACAACTAGAAAATTTAAAAAAACTGCGAAACCAACCGCTATTTTATTTATTCCGTTCACTGGAAGAAGCTAATCCAGATGTTGCAACACCATGGAATTCGCCACAACCATTGCCTTTACTGCGCTTATCACCGATTAGTTTTGCGATAAGAGATGCAATTAAACCGTTGAACCCCGAGATTCGTGAAAATTGGCAAAGACCTGAATTGATCCAACGTGCCTTACAAACAGCAACGGGTTCGCGTGAGGTCATGGTTGCGATTTTAATGATTCGTCAGTACCGAGAGTTTATTCCGACTGAAGCTGAGGTGAGTCGTGCGATTGTAGATGCCTTATTGAATCTTGATGGTCGTGTGCATATCTCAATTTTTCATGAAGCATGTAAAAATATTGGCACCATGCCTGCGACGATTTCTCGGCAGTTCTTAACCAAGCTTGCTAAGATTATTCAAGAAGATGGTGAAATTGGTCTACTCGATGCCTTGCTACTTGAAACAGTCAAATATGAGTTAAATCTTTTGCCTGCACATACACCTACATCATTAGAAGATGTAAAACCGAGTATTGTGCGTTTGATTGATGCCTTGTTGCATGTGCAACAAATTAACAGTGATAACCAGCTCGAAGTACGTGAAAAAATCCTCAATCGAATCTTAACGAAAGAAGAACTAGAGTTTTATCGTGATATTTCTGATGAGCCAATAGACTTGGCTGAAATCCTAAATGATATTTCAGGATTGTTGCTGCGTGAGCGTTTAAGCATCCTTGGGGTTGCAGAAGTATGTCTATGGAATGATCGAATTATCACGCAAGATGAGTTGGATGTTTTGCAGTTGCTATATTGGCGTATTGGATTTGAATCGGCTGAAATGGTTGAATTAATGCAAAAGAAAAATAGTTTAATGATCGTATAATTGTTTATAGCTGCTTGATTTATGAATAGATTGTGGGGGGAATCAAAAGTAGCTTGAGCGATTCTACTAAATCTTTAAAGAAATAGAGTGGTCTAATTGCTTTATAAAAGTTCAGCAAAAAAGTGTGAATCCCGTTAGAATATCAAGCCTTGAATAGGTGAAAATGAAAGCATGATTGGGCATCAGCGAAGCATAATGGCGGCAATGGGAATTGATGTATGGATTCCTCAGGCGGCTCCGTGTCAGCAATTTAGCTCAAATATTTGGCGAGATCAGGCGGCTCCTGAAATAGTCTCTGAAATTCTACTCAAAAATGAGCCTCAGCCAACGCCTGTTTCATCACAGACTGAGCTTAAAAACAACGTTGATGTTGTTGTAAATCAACCTGTAGAAGCACCTAAAGATGAACTAAAGGTTGTTGAGCCTGTTGAAGTTCGTCCAATTGTTCAAATACCTTCGTTTAACTTAGAAGCCATCTGTTTAATGCACTGTGTCATTGTCATTAATGCCACAGAATTAACGGCAGAGCAGCAAGTTTTGTGGAGCAATATTCAGCGCGCAGTCAGTGCCGATTTCTTTGCTTTACAGTGGCCTTTTGGCTGGGTGAATTTGCAAGATGGTCGTGGTGCAGCATCTTATGTACAGGGTTTTATCGATGCGATGAGCTTGGATAAAAATGTCATTTGTCTAGGCGATATTCCGCATTTAGAGCATGCGAAGGTGTATCCATTGGCATCTTTACAGCAAATGATTGAACAGCCTTTATTGAAAAAACGCCTATGGCAATTTATGCAAAATAAGGCAGGACAAAATACTTAAATGACGTAAATGGAAAATTTATGCAAAAAAAAGTAGTGGTTTTTAGTCAAATAGATCAAGAAATAATCCAACGTTTAGAACAGCAATTTAAAGTTTTCCAAATTAGTCCTAAATTGGGCGATGTGAATCAGCAAATTCTTGAGCATTCAAAAGATGCTGACGCCATGATTGGTGCGGGACGTTTGTTGAATGCCTCAAATTTAGCGCATGCATCACAATTAAAAGTCATCTCAAGTGTAAGTGTCGGTTATGACAACTATGATTTAGCATTTTTAAATCAAAAAAATATCTGGTTGTGCCATACTCCGCATGTATTGACGGAAACTACAGCAGATTTAGCATTTACCTTATTGATGAGTGCAGCACGTAAAGTGCCTGTATTGGATCAATGGACCAAACAAGGGCAGTGGAAGCGTACAGTTGGTCCTGAGCAATTTGGCATGGATGTCTTTGCTAAAACCATCGGAATTATTGGCTTAGGACATATTGGCGCAGCAATTGGGCGTCGTGCTCGCTACGGCTTTAATATGAATGTGCTCTATCATAATCGCCGAGAAAAAATTGAATTGGCTGAATTTTTATCAGCGCAATATTGCGATTTGGATGATTTGTTGCAACGTGCTGACTTTGTGGTCGTTGCAGTGGATTTAAATGCAGAATCGAAAGCTTTAATTGGTGAACGTGAGTTGGCCTTTATGCAATCGCATGCGGTATTGGTCAATATTTCACGCGGTTCAGTGATTGATGAAGCCGCTTTAATCGATGCATTAAGTCGTGGTCAAATTTTTGCAGCAGGCTTAGATGTGTATGAGCAAGAGCCACTTCAAGAATCCCCATTATTTACATTAGCCAATGTCGTGACATTACCCCATGTAGGTTCAGCAACAGCGGCAACCCGTAAACGTATGGCAGAGTTGGCTTATCAAAATTTAGTGGATGTTTTGGTACATGAACGCGCGCCACGCTATGTGGTCAATCCAAAATTTGAATAAACAATCACAACAGTTTTCTCCATAATTCACCAAAATTCAATGCTATATTCGATGAAGTACGAATATGAAATTTAGAGAATAGACCTTGAAAAAGATTTTACTGGCATGTGGTCTCGGGCTTTGTTCGACATTGGCGCAGACGCAGTCCGTAGATTTTAGTTCATCCCCACAATTTTCTGTGCCTGAAATAGGTAGTGGCGTCGGCTTGTTGGATCAACAAAAAGAGCGTGCCATTGGCGAGAAGGTGTATCGTGAGGTGCATCGTCAACTTCCTGTGACTGAAAATCCGTGGATGGAAGATCGTCTTTTATCTGTCTTTACGCATATTTTGAGCCAAACCCAACTCAACCAACCGGTCGGATTGTTATTAATTAATGATCCACAAATTAATGCTTTTGCTGTACCAGGTGGCTTGTTTGCATTAAATGCGGGATTAATTAATTCAGCACGTAATATGGATGAAGTGGCAGGGGTGATGGCACATGAAATTGCACATGTCTCACAACGTCATTACAGTCGTTCACAAGAAGCTTTTAAAGGGCAAGGTTTATTGTCCCTAGCCGGTATCTTGGTCGGCGCCTTGGTGGCCTCACAGGCAGATGGTGATGTCGGTGCGGCTGTAATGATGGGTTCACAAGCCGCTTTGATGGATAAACAGCTAACCTATAGCCGCAATCAAGAACGTGAAGCAGACCGCATCGGGATGCAGTATATGTACCGTGCAGGATACAATCCGCAAAGCATGGCTGACTTTTTTGAAGTGATGCATCGCTCTACGAGTCGAGTGAGCTTTCTGCCTGATTTTTGGTTGACACATCCTTTAACCACGGAACGTATGAGCGAGGCGCGCTTACGTGCCAATCAGTTGCCTCAAGTTAAAACCAGTTTGGTTGATCAAGATTTTGAAATTCTGCGTTGGTATAGTCGAGTACTGTCGGGTCAGGCAACCGAATTGCAATTAAATGCGATGGTGGCGCAAAAGAATTATGCAGCTGAGTTGGCTTTGGTGAGCTTGCATATTAAACAAGGTGACTTTAGTGCTGCCCAAAAGTTATTAAATGAAGCAGCAAAACAAAATGCATCGCATGCACTTTTTACTATTTTACAGACCGATGTGCTGTTGGGTCAAAACAAAACAGCCGATGCTGTGAACGCTGTGAAAAGTTCGGCAATCATCATGCCTGAAAATCGGGCATTAAATTATAAATATGCAGAGGCTTTGATTCGAAACAAAGAATATGCCCAGGCACAACTGATTCTACAGCGATTTTTACAAGCAAATCCACGTGACTTGAGTGGTTGGCGACTGATGTTGCAAATGGCTGATGCAGACAAAGATGCAAGCTTCCGTTCGGTCAATGTGCTGCGATATCGAGCTGAAGTAGAGTATTGGGGTGGGGATGAAGAACGCGCGATTAAATCTTTGCTACAGGCGCAGCGCATCGCCAAAGACTCGAAAAGTCTTTCTGCGAAAATCAAGCAGCGTGTGGACGAAATGCAAAATGAACGGAAATTAAAAATATAAAGATTTCAAATGTGATGTACTTATCTATGTCGATTATAAAGTGCAAATTGTAGTTTTAGTGGTTTAGATTAATCAGTGTAAACTAGCTGGATGTAAAAAGTTTATGATTAAGAACTTACAAATGAAAAATATGATTTTGGCGGCCTGTCTGTTGGGCTTAGCAACGAATATTGCAGCAGCTAGCGCAGAACAATATGTGATTGCTGTGAATGATATTAACGAAAAATATAAAACTGATGTACGCCAATTTTTTAGTCAGTTAGACCCGCAGCAACAGGGATTTAAAGCAGACCAGCAAGTGAAATACTGCGGTATTGTTCAGACTTATGTGAATGATCTTTATCGTGCTGCAGACGAAAATCGTGCATTTTTAGATCGTGAGTACCGTAATATGAATAAGCAGGATGTGATTCAGCAGGTGATCGCATCAAAAGAGATGCAATTATTAAAAAAATATAATGTGCAGTGTGCCCTAAATTAAAATTGGTTTTACAAACATTTTAAATCATTGCGAGAAACTGAAAAAAATGAAACTCGATGATTTTGATATAAGTCATGGCAGAATCACGCTTCAGTTGATTCAGCGTCACGATGCAAAAGCACTTTATGAAGCGATCTGTCAAAGTATAGAGACCTTACGAATGTTTCCTGCAAGTTTGGCTTGGTCCTTACAAGAACCTAATTTAGATGCTTCATTGGCATTTTGTGATTCGAGAGTGTTGGCTGCGTTAAATCAGGAAAATTTTGTTTATGTGATTCGTGAGCAACAGTCGCATAACTTTCTAGGTGTCATGGATATTCATCAAATCAATTGGATGGAAAACCAAGCTAACGTTGGGTTTTGGGGAAATGTTGAATTTAAAGGGCAGGGTTTGATGACAGAAGCTTTGCAGTTATTTGTGGATCAATTATTGAATGATCTAGGATTTCAGCAATTAAACGCTTTTGTAGATGTAGAAAACAAGCAAGCACGACGTCTATGTGAACGAGCAAATTTTAAATTGATTGAAATCGAACAAGCTGCAATTCAAAATCCAGTAGATGGAAGTTGGCGAGATATTTGTAAGTATGAAATCGTTAGATAAGAAAGAAAATTATAAATGATGAATAAATTTGAATTTGGATAATTTGGCTATTTAAGTCATCAGCGTACTTAAATAGACCAAATCAAACAATATAGATGAAAGATTAAGAGAGTTTCGCTTTAATTTTAGCTGAAACTTGTGCAGGATCGGCACGTCCGGCTATGAGCGGACGTAGAGAGTTCATCACCTTACCCATATCTTTCATGCTAGTAGCTTCTTGCGCAGTAATTGTTTGCGCAATGATGGAATCAAGTTCTTCCTCAGTCATAGCTTCTGGTAGAAATTGAGATAACACCTCAATCTCGGCTTGTTCCTTACTAGCTAAATCATCTCGATTTGCACCTAAAAAGGCTTTAACCGATTCTTTGCGTTGTTTGATTTGCTTTTCAATGACCGCAAGAACTTGCTTATCGTCAAGCTCTATGCGCTCATCGACTTCGATTTGCTTGATTGCTGCCTGTAGACTACGTATTACCGTTAACTTGTCCATTTCTTTAGCACGCATAGCGGCTTTTAAAACTTCAGTTATTTGGTTTTTTAAAGTAGTCATTTATCTTGTCCAGGTTAGTCAATCAATCACAAATTAATCTTAGTAAAGGCGAGTAGTACGTACTGATTCGCGAGCCAATTTCTTTTGGTAGCGTTTAACAGCAGCAGCTTTTTTACGTTTACGTTCTTGAGTTGGTTTTTCGTAGAATTCACGTTTACGAACGTCAGCAAGAACACCCGCTTTTTCGCATGAACGTTTGAAACGACGGATAGCTACGTCTACTGGTTCGCCTTCTTTCAATTTAACTTGTGGCATGAAGAATCCTCATTAAGTTATGGATAAGATCTCGGGTCGAATTACCCTTGATCACAAGTGAAGGTCAGTATTTTACTCATTTACATCTCATATCACAAGTCTATAATAGGTTTCGCAATATTTTGAAATGGGCAAAAGGCAGTTTAATGATCGTTTTAGGCTTGGAAACTTCGTGTGATGAAACAGGACTCGCACTCTACGATAGTGAGCAAGGATTACGCGGACAAGTATTGTATAGCCAAATCAAACTGCATGCAGAATATGGTGGTGTGGTACCTGAATTAGCTTCACGTGACCATGTGCGTAAGTTAATTCCGTTATTAAAACAACTGCTTGAAGAAAGTAAAGTTGATAAATCAGAAATTGATGCCATTGCATATACTCGCGGGCCGGGCTTGATGGGTGCATTAATGACAGGCGCATTGTTTGGTCGTACGTTGGCATTTGCACTGAATAAACCTGCAATTGGTGTACATCATATGGAAGGTCATATGTTGGCGCCGCTGTTGTCTAAAACTCCACCAGAATTTCCATTTGTGGCACTTTTAGTCTCTGGGGGACATACTCAATTGATGGCTGCTTATGGAATTGGTCAATATGAATTATTGGGTGAGTCGATTGATGATGCAGCAGGTGAGGCATTCGATAAAGTCGCTAAAATGATGGGTCTACCATACCCAGGTGGTCCAAATATTTCGAAATTGGCGATCAATGGCGACATCAATGCCTTTGAATTTCCACGTCCAATGCTACACCAAGGTTTAGATTTTTCATTTAGTGGTTTAAAAACTGCCGTTTCAGTTCAATTGAAAAAAGTTGAAGGCGAAGGTCGTGAGGCGGATATCGCTGCATCTTTCCAAGAAGCGTTGGTTGATACATTGGTGAAAAAATCAGTGAAAGCCTTAAAACAAACTGGTTTAAAACGTTTAGTTATTGCCGGTGGTGTAAGTGCAAACAAGTGTTTACGTGAGCGCTTAGAAGCTGATTTGGCAAAAATCCGTGCAAATGTGTTTTATGCAGAACCTGCACTGTGTACAGATAATGGCGCAATGATTGCATTTGCTGGTTATCAGCGTCTTAAAGCGGGCCAGCATGATGGTTTGTCTGTTACGACTACACCGCGTTGGCCGATGACGGAATTAGGTAATCCAAACGAAGCGTAAAAATCGTTTAAAAAGGAGGCTAAATTAGCCTCTTTTTTTTATTGTGTGTTTCAAAAAAGAGACTGTGGTTTTAGAACAATATTGTGGATATGATGGCTCAATAAATAATTAGAGCCATGTGAAATAATGACAAAAAATAATGAAGCTTTGGATCAATCAAAACCAAATCAAAGTCATATTGACCTAAAGAAATTTTATAAAGGTGTTTCTTTACCCTATGAAACTTTGGATATCCACAATATTCCAGATGGGGCAAAACAAGACCATTTTATTGAAATTCATTGTGGAGGTTTTGGGTCGGAAATTTTCTCACATCCCACTCAAAAATATCAATTTTATGCTCTTACGGATCGAGGTCCGAATACAACCTATGATGTGAATGGAGATAAAGGCAAGATATTCTTAGATCCAAGCTATACGCCAAAAATCAGACTTTTTGAATTGCAGCTCGATGGATCGATTAAAAAATTGAAAGAAATATTACTCAAAGATCCAACTGGGAGACCTATAACAGGTTTGCCAAATCAGCATTTCGGTGCAACAAAAGAAGTGGCTTATGATCAAAATGGTGTGGTTTTAGCAATTGGCACAGATGAATATGGCTTAGATTCTGAGGGTTTGGTTGCATTAAAAGATGGCACATTTTGGGTGAGTGATGAATATGGGCCTCATCTCGTTCATTTTAATAGCGAAGGCGTGGAAATAGACCGTATTAATGCATACAAATAAGATGAGCGTTGCAAGTCGGGTTATTTTCTTCCAAATGCATTTGCCAATCGTAAGCAAAATCGAGGGATGGAAGGTTTGACGATTACACCAGATCAAAAAAAATTGGTCGGCATCATGCAGTCGACGATGAGTAATCCAGATTCATCAGTCACAACGTCAGACTTGGTTCGTATTGTGGTGGTCAATTTAGACGATGGGTCAATTGCACAATATTTATATCGGCAAGAACTTAGGTCAAACTCAAATACAGCTATTGTTGCGCTGAGTGAGACATGCTTTTAGTCGCTGAACGTGATGATGATTTTTATAAAGATAATTCAAACGCTTTTAAACGAATCTATAAAATATATCTCGATGCGGCGACAAACCTAGAAAAAGTTCAACTAAGTGATCATTTTCAGCAAAATGAATCTTTAGGATTGCTCATTGATGGGCAAACACTTGAACAATATCTGCTTAATGATGGTTGGGAAGCACTCAAAAAGTTAAATATTTTGCCTGTGGCAAAGAGCTTAGTTGTCGATTTAGTCGAAACTTTACATTATCCACACGATAAAGTTGAAGGCTTGAGGGTGATTGATGAACAGCATTTGGCAATTATAAATGATGATGATTATGGTTTTACAGAAACGGATGGGATCTTGGAGCAAAAATACCTTGATGCGGAGAAAAGTGTGATTGATTGCAATACCTTATATGTGATTGGTCAACTCAATTTAGCGCCATAAGTGGTGTGTTCTTAATGATTTTCAAGCAATTGGTTCAATCAAGAGTTTATTAGCATTTAAAAGCAGCCAACGAGGATGTGGCTGCTTTTAGCTGAAATTGTCTGACTTGCTTTGCAGAACTTATATTTTCAGATCATAAAAATATTGTAGACGTTATTTTTCCAAAGCCTTTAGATTTTCAGACCCAATCCAATGCTTTGAAAACTGATAAGCAGCACGGCCTGAACGCTGCCCACGAGACTGACACCATCTTAAGGCTTCAGCACGAACTTCGCTGGTCATGGCTAAATCAGCCTTGGCAAGATAGTGTTCCACAATTTCGAGATATAAATTTTGATCCATTGGGTAGAACGAGAGCCAAAGCCCAAAACGGTCAGAAAGGGATATTTTTTCTTCGATCGCTTCTTGTGGATGGAGCTCAGTATATTGAGGAACATCTACCTTAGTTACAGGTGTATTTTCATGCATGAATTCAGGTAATAAATGACGACGGTTGCTGGTAGCATAAATTATAAAATTACTTGAACCTGACTGTAATGAACCATCTAAAACACTTTTTAAACTGCGATAGTTTTCATCTTCAGCATTGAATGCCAAATCATCACAATATACGATAAATTTTTCAGGACGATTTTCAATTAACTTTTGAATTTCTGGCAAATCAGATAAATCATCACGCTCAATTTCAATTAAACGTAAACCTTGGTCTGCATAATGGGTGAGCAGAGCACGGACGATGGATGATTTACCTGTACCACGAGAGCCAGTGAGTAAAACATCATTGGCAGGTAAGCCTTTTAAAAACTGTAAAGTGTTTTGAATCACTTTTTCTTTTTGACGTTCAATTCCTTTTAAATCTTCTAAATACATGACTTTGGGCTGTTGAATGGCTTTAAGCTGTTTATCTTGCCATTTAAACGCGATACTCGAAAAATCGGGTGCTTGTTTAAGCTCAGGCAAACTGTGCTGTAGTTGTAAGAGTACAGTAGATAGCGATTGAAGGATGTTGTCAGGTAAATCAATTGTAGCCATGATAAGTCAGCTTGTCGTGTCTTGTTGTTGGTTAGTATATGACAGCAGTGTACATCAATAATGCAGTTATAATTGCTGAAATATGTCAAAGTTAAATGATTGTTCTGGCAGATCTGCGCTATTCGAACAACCAAAAAGTTGTTATAAATCTAGCCGAGTGAACAGTTTAAAATGTGCTGAGGGATAGTCATGTTGTTTACAGAGTTTTCAAAAAGTATTAATCCACATCAGGCATATCGGATAAAAAAATTAAAGCGTCAGCTCGACCGTGCTGAATGTTATGAAGAATGGAAAGATATCGCACTTAAAATAGATGAAGAATCGGGTGCGCAAGAATGGAAATTCGATAATAGTTCACCGTATTTTGATGCAGAAATTATTACTCATCGTTTAGGGTTACTGAGACGATATCGTGCTCAGAAACGTACTCGAGATTTGATGTACATTTTAAGTGAAGGTTTAACTTATGATGTGGGCAATATTGCCCATCCCTTGCTGTTTACAGAAGCCTACGTCGGCACCAAAAAAATTATTGAAGACTATGTTGATGAGGTGAGTCAAAGTTTGGCATTTATCGCATCCGAAGAATGCGTTTGTCTCAATGCTGCACAAAAAATTGAATTCTTTGAACAAAGCCAAAAAGCCTATGGACAACCTGTATTGATGTTTTCCGGCGGTTCAACTTTAGGCTTGTTTCATACCGGTGTGTGTAAAGCGCTGATGGAACAAGACCTCATGCCAAAAGTTTTGTCAGGTTCCAGTGCTGGCGCCATTATGACAGGGATGTTGGGTGTATCTAAACCGTCAGAATTTACCAATTTATTAAACGGACAAAACTTCTTTAGTGAGGCATTTCACTTTCGGAAATTGACTGAGTTAGTGCAGGGTAATGGCGGCTTGGCGGATGTAAAATATCTGAAAAAGTTTTTGGTTGAAAACTTAGGTGACTTAACTTTTTCCGAAGCCTATAAGCAATCTGGTCTGCATATCAATGTGGCAGTTGCGCCTTATGATGCATCACAAGATGCAAGAATTATGAATGCCTATACATCACCCGATTTGTTGGTATGGAGTGCAGTGCTGGCATCATGTGCAGTGCCCATTCTATTTCCACCGGTACGACTGACAAGTAAGCGTTATGACGGGCAATTTACGCCATATATGTCGGCAACACGTTGGGTAGATGGTAGTGTGCGCAGTGATTTCCCACAGGAGAAAATGGCACGTCTATATAATATTAATTATAGTATCGCCAGTCAGGTCAATCCGCATATTGTGCCGTTTATGCAGGATGATGCTGCACGCTTTCGTAAAAGCATGTTGAGTTGGCCTGAGCGGATCGTTCGTCGTCAAGGTAAGGTGATTAGTAAAGGGGTTATGGATTTTGCCCGTGAGCGCGCAGGAAGTATTCCACCTGTTAGACGTTTGCTTGATCATGGTTATGGCGTGATGGATCAGCGTTACTATGGTGATGTCAATATTGTGGGGAAATATGGCTTAAGACACTATAGTTATATGTTGCAAAATCCTCGACCTTATCTGTTTAAGGTATTGCAACGTGAAGGTGAAAGAGCCACATGGCCGAAGATTTCATTAATCGAAACGCAAGCCCGTATCGGTAAGACCATTCAGCATTGTTTGGAATTATTAAATTATCAAAATGAACCCAGCCAACGACATGCAGAGTTTATTGCGGTTTAAATCCACAGATTTAACGCAAATCATTTATGAGCCAAAAACCAAATCTAAAAGTTTGGTTTTTGGGCGTCGTCTATATCAATTTCAATTCAATCAACAACGTTATTGGCTCAAGGCGCAAGTCAGTAACAGCAGTCCTGAACATGTAGCTAGTTTTGGTCGTGAAATTGAGCTGTACCAACTATTTAGTCAAGCGTCTACACAAAACAGCATCACGCTACCTTTTCAAGTGATAAAACAGTCGCATCTCAGTATTCAGCAAGAGTCTATTGATCGCCTATTAATACTCCCGAATGCCGAGCCTTGGTTCGTACAGCCTGCATCGAATTTGAGCCTTGCGCAGGTGAGGCAAGTGCTATGGCAAGCACTCGATGTGGTTGAACGATTAAGCTTGCACGGTTGGATACATGCAGATTTAAAACAAGAGCATTTTGTGAATTGGCAAGGGCAGTGCAGACTCATCGATTTTGAGCAAGCGTTACCTTTAGAATTTGATCAGTTAGATGCCTTAACTGCGACACCACGTTATATGGCTCCAGAACTTTTCCATGGACAAGCGAAATCTTTGCACAGTGATATCTATGCGCTGGGGATTATTTTCTTGGAATGGCTGACATCACAGCGTTTAGAGGCGAAAAACTATCAAGATTGGGCCTATTTACATTGCCAACGCTTAAAGCTTGATCTGCCAATGCAATATCAAGGGTTTAGTCAGCTATTGCAACACATGTTGATGAAGCAAAAAAATGACAGATTGGTGGATTTTTATCGCTTAAAAAGCGACTTAGTTGCTGAATTTGCTTAAGAAAAATACAAAAAAAGCACTATTGTTTTTTATTTAAACAAACAAGATGCTTTTTTATAAAAAAGGCTTGTCATGTAGGGGTGATCTCTATAATATACACAGCCATCGGGGACGTGGCGAAATTGGTAGACGCACTGGATTTAGGTTCCAGCGCCGCGAGGTGTGAGAGTTCGAGTCTCTCCGTCCCCACCACTGAATTACTAAACATGAGTTTGGTAATGAAGGTCACAGAGGATTGGTGTAATGGTAGCATGACGGTCTCCAAAACCGTTCGTCAAGGTTCGAATCCTTGATCCTCTGCCAAGTTTTAAAAAGTCTGACATTGTCAGCAACCCTGTTGGGGACGTGGCGAAATTGGTAGACGCACTGGATTTAGGTTCCAGCGCCGCGAGGTGTGAGAGTTCGAGTCTCTCCGTCCCCACCACTTAATTTATAAGTTGCCAAATAAACAGGTTTTTAAAACAAATTAAAGTCTGACATTGTCAGCACCCGAGTTGGGGACGTGGCGAAATTGGTAGACGCACTGGATTTAGGTTCCAGCGCCGCGAGGTGTGAGAGTTCGAGTCTCTCCGTCCCCACCATTAGATTAAGCAAGGTTTTATACCTTGCTTTTTTGTTTTTGAAATTCGAAAAAATCAGTGTCTCAAACGTGGTTTTTTTGAAAACATAATCTAATGAAATAAATCTAATGAAAGATGATGAACCAAGAGATACAGCAAGATGTCTAATCTTGCTTTTTTATTGTCTGAAATTTATCTCGTTAAAAATGAGTCAGTAAAACAAAGGTGAAAAAAAGCCCGCATATACGGGCAAATTTAGAAATGCGGATTCGAATTAAATCATTTATTTCAAATCGTTCGAATAAATTATAGAGAAGATTACGCCTTTAGATGATCTTCAAACTCTTCACCGAGCTGCATGGCCAAAGCATTACCAGACAAATCTACAGTCACTAGACCATATTCTTTTTTAAAACTGAATGTAAATCCACGATTATCTGCCAGTGTACGAACAGAATATCCTAACTTTTCTAACCAAAGACGGAAGGCAACTAAATTTTTTGCTTTAACCACTTTTTTCACGAGCGAACTCCTTATCAATCATTAAAATATTAAATAGGGGTGTCAAAATATTTTTTAAAGGGGAAATGGAAAACTTTTATTTAAAATATGAAATTTTGATGGATAAATAAACAGATTATCGGCTTATAAATTGTATAAATTCATTTAACTCGCTGTTTTATAACAATCTAAACTTAATGTAAGTAAATATAACGTATTTTGAAAATTTGGGTTTTAATTGCTGGCTTAAAATCTATCCTATGCCTATAGAGAAGCTGTGTGCAAAATAAGCGATGACTTAACTTAGAAAGTATAGTGGATTAGGTGTGCAGTATTGATTGCAAATAAAGACTTGTTCACAGCCAAATTAACTGGATAGGTGAGCATGCAAAGCTATTTCACATCAAGATTTGTCGAAATGCTTTTATACTATATCCCATCGATATAAATAGATTGAACGCATGCAAAACATTGAGCACGATGTCAAAGCAAAAATTGAACAGATGCAACAAGCAGGGCAGACGCCTATTGCGGTGATGCTTGGACATGAAGATTGGTTGGTCTTTTCGGAGCAATCCAAAGTGGCATATACGCCTTTTGGCAGTGCGCGACGTTATCAGCCTGCATTAGGTGGTTTATTGATGGTACGTATCGATGAAATGCAAGCCGTACGAGTTGTGACTCAAGCCGAATTGGATGATTTTGCTGCAACCAATCAAATTTTATAAATAAAATGATGAATCGGCCCGAAATATTCATCACAAATAAAACAGTTTATTTGTGATGAAATCTTAAATGCTTATAACTCGCAATCCAATTAAAAATTGTCTTTGAGTTCTCTTAAGCGCTGAAACGCTTCAACACTTTCTGCACGTAAAAATGGATTGGTTTCTAGTTCTAATTCAATGCTGCTTGGCAAAGTACATTTCCCGAGCATGCGTAGGGATTCAACCTCATCAAACCGCTGTTGTATGGCAAGGTTGTCAGGTTCAACATGCCGCGCAAACTGCGCATTCGATAGGGTGTATTCGTGAGTACAATACACTTGAGTTTCAGCAGGGAATGCGGCTATACGGTTCAAGGAATCGTACATTTGTTGAAAGGTGCCTTCAAATACACGTCCACAGCCCATAGCAAATAATACATCGCCACAGAAAAGTGTATGAATGTCATCGATAAAATATACGATATGACCGAGGGTGTGGCCGGGCGTTGCTGTTATTTCAACTTCAAGACCATGAAATTCAAAACGGTCATTATGATCGAGAGGAAAATTCACCCATGGAATACGGCTTAATTCTGCACGGGGGCCGTAAACGGCAATGTTTTTATTTTGAATAAGTTCAGGTACACCACCGACGTGATCTTTATGCCAATGCGTTAGCCAAATTTGCGTAAGATTGAGCTGATATACCTGACAATAGCGCTCGACCAAAGCGGCTTCAGTAGGATCTACTGCAATGACATCATGGCTTTCGGTGTGCTCAAGCAGCCAAATATAATTTTGCAGTGAATTTTTGACATCCAATGTATGTATTTTAAACGTCATATCCATTCATTCAATATTTTAAATTAAGTTAAAGTTAGCATGAAAATGCTCAAAAGGTATGATTATCGATTTTCAACCCTAAATAAACGACAGAGTTCATAGCGCTATTTTAGTCTGGTGTCTCGTCTACAGATACAGGATTACCAATGGTATAAAAGTGCCCGCCAGCAACATGATGTAGGCTTTTCCATTCATCTGCTACTTCATGATAATACCAATGTCCGTTACGGAAGACGCGGTCGTCTGCATAAGCAGCAATGACTTCGCCGATAAACAGATCATGTGCTTGTTGATTGTGAGGTTCAGGAATAAGTTTGCACAGTAGCCAAGCAGCACAACCTTCAACCACAGGAATATCAGAGGCATTAAATTGAAATAATTCCACGCCACATTGGCGTAATTTTTCTGGCGCATCACGTTGGCTCATCATGCCAAGTGCATAGACCATTTTGAGTTGTTTCAGTGTCGGTACTTGTAAGGCGAAATAACCTGAATTTTCAATAATCTCACGTGTTTTAGTTGATTTATCCAGTACTACCGTCACTTTTGCAGGGTTGAACTCTAAGGCGCATGCCCATGCTGCAGTCATCACACCAGTATGGGTTTGATCCTGAGCAGAGACGAGCACAGTCGGGCCATGATTTAAAAGTCGGTATGATTTTTCTAAAGGAACAGGGTGAATATGCGTTTTCAAAATTGTACCTATATTTAAGTGCATCTAAAACTTAGATGTTTTATTAAAAAGTGTTGTTACATAGCATATAACGCATGAAATATTTTCAAAAGCCTTTAATATAAATCACTAAATCAGGAGTTCTATCAATGAAAATGTATCAAGTGGACGCATTTACCCAAGTGTTATTTAAAGGCAACCCAGCGGCGGTTTTGGTGTTGGATGAATGGTTAGATGAACACTTGATGCAACAGATTGCTTTGGAAAATAATCTGTCTGAAACTGCATTTGTGAAAAAAATTGACAGCAGTAATTATGAAATTCGTTGGTTTACACCGACCACTGAAGTGGACTTTTGTGGACATGCGACATTGGCCAGTAGTTATGTGCTTTTTGAGTTTTATACAGCTGAAAAAAACATCCAATTTCATGTCAAAAATCTCGGTATTTTTAGTGTAAATAAAGCTGAAGATGGAAAAATTCTGATGAATTTCCCTGTACGTCGGCCACAGGTCGTGAGCGAATATCCTGAAGAGCTACATCTAGGGTTGAGTCAACCTTTTAAGCAAGTTTATCTGAATGCGCAGGCGTATATCGTGGAATATGAAACGGCTCAACAAGTCTTGGATGAACAACCGAATTTTGAAATTTTAAAACGTCTTGGCAAAATCCGCACCGCAATTACAGCACCGGGTACGATTACCGATGTTGCAATCACTGCGGCAGCCCAGCAATATGACTGCATTTCACGTTATTTTGCACCGGGTAATGGCATCAATGAAGATCCTGTTACGGGTTCTATTCATACCGGAATTGTGCCCATTTGGGCAGAACGTCTACAAAAAAGTCAGATCTTGGCATATCAAGCATCAAGTCGTGGTGGTGAACTACACTGTCAAATGCTCGAAAATGACCGTATAGAAATCTCAGGCTATGCGTGTTTGTATATGCAGTCGGACATTTATATCTGAACATAAATCAAATACATGCTGTCGAAATCTGCGGCATGTATTTAATAAAAAGTAACTATTAATCCTGAAAAGCTCAGCATAAAATCAAAACCAATCTGATCGACAGCACTGCGCTGATCGATGCTAAATATAAAGGACACTTGAATTACATGCGTATTAAACATTTAACGCTTTCACTTTTTTTTGCAGGTTTAAGTACAAGCCTCTTTGCTCAACCTGTATTGGTTAAAACTGAACAAGCCATTGAAGAATATAAATTAGATAACGGTTTTCGTGTGGTTTTGGCGCAAAACGATAAAGAAAGCAAAGTGTTTATGAATACGGTGTATTTCACGGGTTCTTTAAATGACCCTGCGGGCAAAGGTGGTTTGGCACATTTGCTCGAACATTTGGCCTTTAAAGGCACTGAAAATGTCAAAGGTGATGAATTTCAGCGTCGCTTAGACCAATTCACGCTGATGACCAATGCCAGTACGGATTATTATTCAACGAAATACACCAATGTGATTCGTCCTGAACAAAGTTCAATCGATCAAGTTTTGCATTTAGAAGCAGAACGGATGGACAAATTGGTACTTCAGGAAAAATTTGTACCAACAGAAATTGATATCGTTAAGCGTGAACGTGAAATTCGTTTAGATCAGCCATTTTCAGTGTTAATCGACCAAGTTTTAAAAGAAGCCTATGGCAATCAATCTTTAGGCCGCTTACCGATAGGTGATTTGAAAGAACTTCAATCCATCAATATGAACGAATTAAACCAGTTCTATCGCCGTTGGTATGCGCCAAATAATGCAGTGATGGTGATTTCTGGTAAGTTTGATAAAGCGGCTGTATTAAAACAAATTGATCAACAATTTAGCCCAATTGCCGCACGCCAAATTCCTGAACAGGCCAAAGTCCCTAAATTAGATGGAACGAAATTAAAGCAACGCGAATTTACAGTTCATAAGGGCAGTGACTTTGGTAAATTTAATATTTATTTAAATGGTGCAGTCGAACCAATTAAAACTGCTTTGGCGGTATCTCCAACGTTGTATACCTTACAGCCAAGTGGGCATTTGTATCAAAGCATGGTGGAAACAGGGACAGCAACCGCAGTTCAATCCACCACATGGTTAGATAAAGATTTTAATTTGGTGTTTATGGGGGCGATATATGGCCCAAGTCATGATGCTAACAAAGTGGCAACCAGTCTTGCACAAGGTGTGGAGCAAACCAAAGCCTTTAATGATGTCGAGCTAAACCGTGTTAAAAGTCTAACTCGAAATATGGCTGACAATGTCAAAAATAGCGCAACAGCACTTGGCGAGCGTCTCAGTTCTTATACTGTGGCTTATAACGGGGACTGGTCTCAATATTTCCGAGACTTAGATAAAGTACAAAAGCTGAATGTAAGCGACGTGAATCAGGTGTATAAGGACTTTCTAAAGCCTGAATACCGTGTCACAGGAAATATTCTGCCTACACCTGAAGATCAAAAGAAAGCACAGCAACAAGCAGCGTCGAAACCTGCTGAAACTTTAGATCAGCAAGCGCCTGCAGAAGAGCCATTGAAAGATGCGAGTGTTTATCGAGCTGAAGTGAAGCAATATGTAGCTGAGTCTAAGCAATATCTAAATCAGAAAGAAAAGCAGATTCAGCGCGCTAAATTTAAAAACGGCATTCAGTATGCATTGTTTCCAACCAAAACTCGTGATGACAAGACTTATGCAACAATTGCATTGGATTTTGGTACAGCACAAAGCTTAATGAATAAAGGGGAGTTGCTAGATTTGACAGCTTATCTCATGTTCCGTGCATCTAAAGATCAAAGCTTACAGCAAATTGCCGATAAAATTATTGATGTCGGTGGCGGTGCAACGGTTAGTGCAAATGATAATGGCCTCATGATTCAAGTGGTTGCTCGTAAAGAAAAATTTGCTGACTTTTTGCAATATGTCATTGATGTTATTAAAGCTCCGGCATTTGAACAATCACAATTTGATTTAATCAAAGCGCAAAGTTTATCGAGTTTGGATCGACCTTATACAGAGCCGGATACCGTTGCTGCAATGACTCTGTCGCGTATTGTCGAGATCTATCAGCCGGGGGATATTCGTTATCACTTCGAACCTGAACTTGCGAAAAAACAAATTGAGTCGGCTACACGTGATCAAGTGCAGCAGTTACATCAAAAATTCTTTAAAACACAGCATGCACAAATTGCGGTAACAGGTGATTTTGATACTAAGCAAATAGAAAAAATTCTGAAAAAAGAATTTGCAGATTGGAAAACCAGCGAGCCATATCAACGCTTAGAGTCTACGTTTACGGCATATCCTGCACAGAAAGTGCATGCATTGTCTGAACAGCGTGAGTTTGGTAGTTACCAAGCCATTATGACTCTACCTGTAGGCGTAGAGCATACCGATTCTCCTGCACTACAAGTATTACGCCACATACTTGGTGATTCACAGTTGTCTTCACGTTTAGCTCAAGAGTTACGTGAAAAGAATGCACTGGTTTATGGTTTTAGTGCAGACATTAATTTTGATGAATGGGTGAATTCAGGTGTACTGAGTATTGATG
The DNA here is from genome assembly GCF_013418655.1 of Acinetobacter sp. YH12128. Lineage (NCBI taxonomy): Bacteria > Pseudomonadati > Pseudomonadota > Gammaproteobacteria > Moraxellales > Moraxellaceae > Acinetobacter > Acinetobacter sp. YH12128. The sequence continues at coordinate 117,712 of NZ_VPBO01000001.1, forward strand.
CAAACTACACTGCGGGTAAATCAGCACAAGTTTCTCAGTCTGTTCATAAAGTTTTGCAAAACTTATTGAAAAATGGCGTGACGGAACAGGAAGTAGAAGCAGCCAAAGCCAGTATTTTGAAAAAGCGTTTAACTGCACTTGAAGATGACCGTCGCATTCATAGTATGTTGATTCCACAGTTAGAAAAAGGTCGTGACCTAAACTATCGTGAAAAACGTGATCAACGCATTGCTGCTTTGACCAAGGCGGATGTTGATGCTGTCATCAAAAAATATATTCAACCTGAGCGTTTGGTTGAGGTGATGGCTGACCAATATGGTCAAGCTGTAAAATCTACTCAAAAATAAACTTAATAAAAAAATCCTCCATCTGGAGGATTTTTTTTGAGCTGCATTGTATGACTTGATTGTATGACTTGATTGTAAGATTATCTTAACGAACTTATAGGCGGTAGAACTGACGGGCATTTTGTTGGAAGACTAAAGTCAGTGCATCATGATCATAACTCGCGACCGCATCTGAAAAGGCGTCAATAATATTCACCAAAGATGCACTCACACTATCCATCGGGAAGTTAGAGCCAAACATCACACGGTATTTCCCAAAGCATTGTAGAGCATGAGAAATAAGCGGAAAGGCGCAATCGAAAATCTCTTGTTTGGATGCAAGGCGTTGTTCTTTATGAAACTGATGACCCAACACCGGCATGAATAAACCAGACATTTTGGTATAAACATTTGGGCAACTTGCCAGTTCGGCTAAATCATCTTTCCAACGAAACAAGATATTGTCACGTGAAGTTTGGGTTAAGCCTGTATGTGAGCCAACAGCGCCAAAGGCACCGACAGGTGTCCCAAAATGATCCAGCACGATAGATGTTTCAGGGAAAGCACGTGCTAAAGCGGTTAAATCACGAATCTGGTCTGAATAAACCCATGCATCAAAACTTAAGTTCATTTGAGCGAGGGCTTCAAAACCTTTCATAAATTTTTTATTGGTATAGAGATGCGGCTCATTGGTCCATGCATGAACTTTTGGGTCTTCATGTACAGCTGCCATTTTTCGTATGCCACGAAAATGCGGGGAAGCTTGTTTATGCATTTTAAGAATTTTCTTAAAACTACTGTCACATGGGTCTGCAGTGCCGACTATGGCACCAAGTTTAATCTTTTGAGCGTTAAAGTCTAAAGATTCAATAAACTTGGTTTCACCAACCACCCCTTTGCCTTTATGGTCATGCCAGCTCGCTTCTACATGTACGATTTGATCAACCTGATAATGTCCTGCATCTTGCTTATAATTTTCAGGCAAATACGGTGTCGTCACATGTTTGGTCAAACCAACTGTGTCAATTAACTCTTGCGGCTTAACTAAGCGCATCATTTTGTCGAGCAAGTAGGGATGTTTACCCAATAATTTCACGGCAAGTGAAGCGGCATGTGGGGTATTGTATGGATCCCATTGATGTATATGTGAATCCACGATGGCAAAATCGAGCGTCTGCATTGCTATCCTTGTCCTTAAAACCATGTCCATTTCTTGCGTATTTCATTGTATTTTCGAATACGCGAGGCACTGAAAATAGTTTGAATGATGAAAATACAACGTTATGACTGAATATTAAATCAAAGCTTTGTGAAAGAGAAGTTGTATAAAAAAAGCCCCGAAGGGCTTTTGATTAATGCTGATGATCGTGGTGGTCATCATGCTTATTTGCATGGAATTCTTCGTTATGACGGAAGCGAAGATAGTTTTCAAACTGTTCGCAATATTCATCATAATTATCTTCAAGCATCATTTGAAATTGTTGAAGAATATAAGACATCACTTGATCTTTGGCATCACGCATTTCTTTGCCATCTTTGAAGCCATTTGCAGCAACCCAAGTATTAAAGCGAGCAGTACCAAATAACATGGCAGCACTCACTTGGCCGCGCATTTCTGCCGGTTTGACTTGAGAACCCTTTTCAACACGACAAAATTCATTGGCTTGTTTAATAAATTCATCCGCACGTTCAAAGAAAGCTGCATTCAACGCTTCTTCTTCGGTTACATCAGTAGCTTCAATCTTTTGAACCATGAATGTGTCCTAGCATAAAAATCTAATGCAGTATTATAGGCAAAGCCTTGCAGAAACTAAACCTTTGACTTAATCTAAAAAATAGCCTAAGTAAAATGAAATGCTTCATGCAAGATGCAATCGCAGTGCAAAGTCTGAAAAGTGATATTGGATTACTTCGACAAAATGTTTGGCCGCCCTCAACCTTAGCCAATGTAGAAGGGCTGCCCATTTATTATGGTACGCAGTCTGAAGTAGCCGAATATTATGCACAGTGGACAGGTTTAATTGAACGTGCTCAAGACTTATTTCAACCCTTTGTGGAAGATGAAGTCCTTGATGCAATCCATTTGCCGAGTCATTTGAATCTGCCGCTTTTTTATTTTCATGTGGATCGTATTCGAATCAACAAAACACGTGCAAAAGAATCTAAAACCTTTCGGGGTATTGCCAGCTTAGTTGAAAAATGTGGGCAGTTTGAAGCAGATCAAATTCAAGCGATGCGACATTGGCTTGACAGCGATGACACGGCAGCCTTGGTCGCACACCGTGAATTTATTGATCTCAGAACCTATGTATTTCAACATGGACAAAGTGATTACACCCGTACCCGTTTTTATGTGAATGGCATTGTACTCAGTGTCGAAAACGACTTTAAATTGGTGGATGCCCGTGACAAACCACGTAAAGCCCGTAGCGATAGCTATAGTGACCCTTTAGCAGATAACAATACGTGGAAAATCTTTGGGAAATATCGTTAATTAATAAATATCGTTAATTACTGATGTTACGCAGTAACATCAGAAGCGCCATTTGATTCAAATAAAAGAGCGATACGCGGCAACGTCATCCGCAAGTGTTTGAGACAGAACTACATCTATTTAAAGATGTTTTTGCGATACTTTGAATAAGTAGACGCTAGTGAACGAGTTTTGCGGTGAGGAGCATTGCTCCGCAAGATGGTTTCCTTGCGAAGCTTCGCTTCTCATTTTGCCGAAACAAAAGTACTTCCAGCCGAAGGCTAATCCCTTTATTTAAACCCTAGATGTAAGACTCCGTCGAATAGACTTAAAAATCATTTTAAAAATGCGTAATTACTTTTACGTGCGTAACATCAGTTAATTAAATATGTTGACGATATTACTTAGAACGTGAATTTAGTTCGCTGCACAAGGATGCTTTGGATTATGTAATCCACGCCCTAATGTGAAAATAGCCACTATGGCAAATGCCGAAATTGAAAGTTTGGCTCATGCAGAGCAATTGACTGATTTTTATATGACCTTATTGCAAGGGATGACGATACAAGCACGTGATGGTATGGCCTTGACACAATTACAACGCATGGTGAGTAATGCCATGAAATCATGGGGGTTATTAGCACAAGGTTAAATCAGTATGGATTATGAATTAAACCCCCAATAGCAGTGTAGCCTTAAGGCAATTTTCTTAGTTTTTTTGAATGACTGATATGCAAATACTATATTGAAGTTTATTTGCAGGGATGAATTTTAATGTCACCCAATTCCATCACACTGATATAACCATCAACCGCAATCAAATTGTCGCTTTGACTCGATAGGGTGAGACATTCTCCAGACTTGACGCTAGATAGTAGCTGACCTTGTTGCGGATTCAAGTTCATGCTGTAAATACTCAGTGTGCCAGCATCGGTTTTGATTTGGTAAGACTCATCACCATAGTCCTCATTATTATTGCGCAGGACTTTAAAGGTTCGTCGTGTCTGATCAAAGTTTTGAGTTGGAGAAAGCGGCTTTTCGACTTGTAAGGATGCCGTGCGCCTTAATTCGGTACTTTGCACAGGCTTATGTTGTTCACTACAAGCACTCAGTATTGGGAAAAATATAAAAATAAGTGAAAATGAAAATAGGGGATAAATTACAGGTATGTGACTTTTCAACATAAAACCACCCTGAATCTAATTTTTCAGATAGCTTATTTTAAAAGTTTTTACTCAAAAAACAAAAATAATAGCTTCTCAAAATATTTCAATGTAACTGAGTCAAACTAAGGAATTGATGAATTGAAAATAGCCGAATTCGAATCTGAATGTCCAATAAATGAATATCTATATAATAATGTGGGACGCAAATAAAAAGGGAGACTCATTCAATCTCCCTTAGGTTTTATTTAATGAGTTTTCGGCTGACAAGGAATTGTTCCGTCGCTTCTAAAAGTTTATCTGCATAAACCTCTTGCTTTGCAGTCAACCAACCGAGAACAAACCAATCGCTAGCTTCCAGCTCTGTTTGCTGAATATACTGTGCAGAAGAGGAAAGAACTTGGTATTCCTGTGCCGCAACTTGTGCATCATTGAGTGCTTTACTGTATTTCTGCAAATTTTTTACATCGTAAATCGACGTCAAAATTGGGAAGCTAAATTTAAGCTCTTGTATGCGCTGAGAAAGCACATCTAAGCTTTCAAAATTGTTAATGTCGGCATCATTTAAAGCCTCTTGCAGGGCTTTATATTGGTTTTGCAGGGTTGTTTGAGCATGCCATTTAAAATCATGCTGCTGCGGTGCATCATCGACTTTCAAACTAAACATTAAAAGCTCAAGATAATGATGCACATTTTGAGTCGATTTAACCAAATTGCCTAACTTCTCTTTGGCATACAAAATATCTTTGGTTAAATTTTCTGAGGTCGTTGGGTTTTGTAAAAAGCCACCCAAGGTATTTTGCATGTGCTCAAAATGGTGTAATTGTTCAAACTGCTGCTTAAATGCGCCTAATTGCACAGCCCATTTTTCAACGATATCGCTGTTCCAATCTTTAAACAGCGAAATGGTTAATTGTAGATGATGGAGTGCTTTCTGAGCTTGTGTAATGTGCTCAGCTTGAGCAACACCTGCAGAAATTGCGGCAATATTAGGCAGAAGGTGCTGCATTTCCTGTGCAATTAAAAGTCGTAAGTTTTTTGCGGCAGTGTCTTTTTTACTGAGTTGAAATTCTTTAGCCTCAACTGCTGGACTCACAGTTTGACTCAATGCCAACAAGTTGCCAATTTCGGCTTTACTTCGAACGTCTAACCACAAATGGTACTTTTTAACCCATTCAAAACTAAAGGCAAGGAGCGATTGAATAGAGCCGCTTTTCAGTTCAAATTCAACTTCGTGAACTTCTGTTTCTGTACTGTTGCTGCGGATACAGCCGATATCTAAGCTAACTTCGATTTTGGCGTCTTCAAACTCTATGACGCGATAAGTTCTCAGAATGTCGGTTTCAAACTGAAGTTGTAGTGAATCTTGCTGATCGCCTAAAGTGGTTTTTAAAACTGATTGAACTTCAGCTTCATTACTATAAACAGATAAATCTAGGGCAGGAGCTTGTTCAAGTTCACCCAAATCTAAGTTATGCTCAAAGCGTTCAATGTGGCTTTTACCTGCAGCTTTCAGGGTTTGAATCCAGCGGGTTCCTTCTAAACGTTGACGCAAGGCTGCATGCTGCTGTGCCATTTGTCGATCTGGGGTATCAAAATATTTAGCTTTAAGTTGAATTTGTTCAGATTTTTTTGGATCGAGTGCCTTTAATAATGCAGTTCGACGTGCTTCTGGAATCTGGAACTTTAATTCAACTTCAACCATGGTTTTCTGTCCTGATGTCAAAACTTCATGATCTGGCATGAAGCGATCTTTAAATTTTTATAAAAATGAAAAACTAAAATGCGCGTACATTTTCTATGAGCTAAACGCGTATCGATTGTAGCGAAAAACAGTTGAGAAGAAAGACTTGACGGATTTGAAAACTCTGCTTTTGGACTAATAAAAGTTTTAAAAGATGGATATTCCATCAATTGTATAATTCACAATGGTTCGACTTTCATGGGATCAAAATAAAATTTTACGCCTTTAAAGTGGGCGAGTTTTGAGCTATGTTGATTAAAATAAGTTCAGGATGAGCACAAAATGAATTCACAAGTACAACCCGAGTTTAATCGAGATTTAAAGCCCGAATTTCAGTTGCCTATTCGTGACTATTCGCAATTTTATCGATTTTATTTGACTGAACATCGAAATATCATGAGTCGACGTTTACATGCCACAGGCAGCAGTATAGGACTCTATTTCTTCGCAAAAGCAATTTTAAAAAAACAACCGAAGTATTTTGCTTATGGCCTGGTTTCAGGCTATGCCTGTGCATGGGTCGGACATTTTTTCTTTGAAAAAAACAAGCCAGCAAGTTTCAAGCAACCTTTGTACAGTTTTATTTCCGATTGGCGCATGCTGTCTGATATTGTGAAGGGGAACTTAAGCTTAAAAGACCGTAATTTAGATAAGATTGATAGTTAATTATTTATTAATCAAACGTTTAATTTTTATGGATCTAGGTGTGATTTTTTTGAGTAAATGACTTGCAAAATTAGAGCGATTAGTCTAATAATGTTCATATTGTTTATTTACTTCCTGTCTATAAGATGAAAAGTCGATAAACCCCAGTTTTCCGAGCCTAGAGTGACCTTCTCTAGGCTTTTTTTATGGCTTTAGAAAAGTCTATTATTTGAAAAATATTACAATAAAAACTTTTATAAAATAGGCTAGACTTTTTGATGCTCTGAACGCTCCCCAAAACGTTTCTTACCAAGCACCAAAAAGTCTAATAGGTTACACATTTTTATTTTTATAAAAGTGTTGTGTTTTTATGCGCTGAGTTTTGAGTTCTTCTAGTGCACTATTAAATAATTTGTATCAGTTTTGTTCTATACCTGAAAATAGGTATTTTTTGCCATTTTCTACAGAAAATTTAATTAAACATTTATATAAGTAGTCCTGTGAAAAGGAATATAACTTTCTCAGCAGCAAAGCATTAAAATTTTATGCCCCAAGCAACATTTCATAGACCTAATCGTTATAATATTCAAAAGTTTTAAGTTGTGATTGAACTATGCGTGGTTTATACCTCATTACCAATGATGATCCTATCGAATTGCTTTTAGCCAAACTCGAAGGCGCGATGGCAACTTATGAAGTTGCTGTTTTGCAATATCGCCGTAAAAAAGTGGCAAAGGAAGATCAGGCTTATGAAATTGAATACATGAAAAATATGTGTAATCAGTACAAAGTGCCTTTTGTTATTAATGACGATTTAGAAACTGCAGTTCAATATGGTGTGGGTGTCCATTTAGGGCAAGATGACGGTTCAATTGCTGAAGCTGTAGCACGCTTACCTAAAAATGTTTTGATCGGTCGAAGCTGTAATAACTCTTTAGAGCTGGCTGAGCAGGCGATTGCAGACGGTGCAAACTATGTGGCTTTTGGCGCCATTTTTGCGACTGAAACTAAGCCTGAAGCAGGCAATATTGGCTTAGAAACGCTAAAACAAGCCAAAGCGAAACTAAATGTACCTATTTGTGCAATTGGTGGTTTAACTGTAGAAAATTCTGCTGAAGTGATTGAAGCGGGTGCTGATCTTTGTGCTGTGATTAGTGATGTATTAGGTCGTTCAATGTCTGCTGTAAGCAGTCGTGTTTATGAATGGTCTGAGCTTTTTGCTGAACAAGCTTAATTTTATTTTTTAGATTGAATAAGTAGAGAATTTTTATGAGCTTATCTGCTAAGCAAGAACAATTATTTAAACAAGCCAGCAAGCATATTCCTGGCGGCGTAAACTCTCCTGTACGCGCATTTAATGGTGTAGGCGGTACACCGGTATTTATCGAAAAAGCGCAAGGCGCATATCTCTATGACGTAGACGGAAAACGCTATGTCGACTATGTCGGCTCTTGGGGCCCAATGATTTTAGGTCATGCGCAGCCCGACATTATTAAAGCGGTTCAAGAAGCGGCTGTTGATGGTTTAAGTTTTGGTGCGCCAACTGTGCATGAAACGACATTGGCGGATATTATTTGCGAAATTATGCCGTCTATTGAGCTGGTGCGTATGACCAACTCAGGGACAGAAGCAACCATGACAGCAATTCGTCTTGCTCGTGGCTACACTGGCCGTGACAAGATTGTAAAATTTGAAGGCTGCTACCACGGTCACTCAGATTCGCTTTTAGTGAAAGCAGGCTCAGGCTTGTTGACAAAGGGTGAGGGTGAAGCAACTTCTGCAGGTGTTCCGGCTGATTTTGCCAAACACACTTTAACACTGCCATACAATGACATCGCCATGCTGAAAGAATGCTTTGCAAAATTCGGTTCAGAAATTGCAGGTGTAATTGTCGAGCCAGTTGCAGGCAACATGAACTTGGTTAAACCGATAGATGGTTTCTTGCAAGCAATTCGCGATGTGTGTGATGAGCATGGTTCAGTCTTTATCATTGATGAAGTAATGACAGGTTTCCGTGTAGGTCTTGGCGGTGCGCAAGCGCATTATGGCGTAACACCTGATTTAACCACTTTAGGTAAAATTATTGGTGCTGGCCTGCCTGTGGGTGCATTTGGCGGCAAGCGTGAAGTGATGGAATGCATTGCACCTCTTGGCAAAGTCTATCAAGCAGGTACATTGTCTGGTAACCCATTGGCTATGCGTGCCGGTATTGAGATGTTTAAACATTTGCGTCAGCCGGGCTTCTATGAAACTTTGACTGAAAAATTGGCAGGTTTGCTTGCTGGTTTACAGGTAGCTGCAGACGAAGCGGGCATTCCGTTCTTTACGCAGCAAGTAGGTGGAATGTTTGGTATTTACTTTACAGATCAAACTGAAATCACTGGTTTTGATTCAATTTTGAAATGTGATGTAGATGCGTTCCGCGCTTTCTTCCATGGCATGCTGAAACGTGGTGTTAACCTTGCACCGTCTGCATTTGAAGCAGGGTTCTTCTCAAGCGCGCATAGCGATGAAGATATCGCATTTACAATTGAAATGGCGAAAGAAGTTTTTGCTGAAATGAAGTAATTTTCATTTAAATCGGTAAATTCTGCTTTAGAATAAAGCCCGCAGCCTGCTGTGGGCTTTTTTGTTGTTATAAGTTCAGTTTTTTAAGAAAAGGATTTTTAAATGAAAACCAAGCATTATTTAACTTTAGCAGATGCAGAATTTTTACTAAACACAGCACATACTTATGCAGTAGAAAATGGTTTTAATGTCAGCATTGCGGTAATGGATGATACAGGCAATTTATTGGCGATGAAACGAATGGATGGTGCATCGCCAATGACAGCAAATCTATGCTTAGAAAAAGCCAAATGTTCAGCCATTAGCCGTCGTCCTTCAAAGTTATTTGAAGACATCATCAAAAGTGGTCAGATGGGTTTTCTGACCATGGATACCTTTTCAGGCATGCTGGAAGGCGGTGAGCCGATTATGTACGAAGGGCAATTGGTGGGTGCAATGGGCGTGTCTGGGGTAAAGTCATTTCAGGATGCAGAAATTGCACAGCAGGCGATTGAGAAGTTTTTGATGCAAGCAGGATGATTGTTTTAGTTTAACTAAATTGAATTTTAGCAATTTATCGGCTTTGTTGCACAAAGATTTCATAACTATATGATTTTAAAGGTTTTGATTATTTTTTGATCCAAAATTAAATTTATTTAAATCAGATGCTTACATATTTATGCAACAAAGCCTATCCATAGAATCGTTAAATATTTTTTAGAGCCTCCCATGCTTTATCCCATGCCTAAAAAAATCCAATTTTCACCATCTCAAGCAAAATGGCAGCTGTCTTCAACACAGTCAGTATTGGTATTAGCAGGACTGCAAAATCTACGCATGCAGCAGGGTATACAGGATACGCAGCTGATGGAAAATATTATCCAGCTGACCAATAAAGCCAAAGCCTTAGAGATTCCTATTGTCGATTTATATGGTGATGATTTACTTCAAGGCATGCCGCAGCTCGGTGAATATGCAACAACACACCCGCAGCTCATCTTTGCAGGGCAAATCACGCCTATGCTGAAACAGATCTTGCCGCATCTATATAGCGTAACAGAGCAAATCTGTATCGTTGATGATGCGATTGCGATGAATAATCAGGAGCAGCATATTCAGTGGGTGGACTCCATGTCAGGCCAAGGGATTCATCACATGAGTAGTTATAATTTGATGCGGCTTTGGAATCTGTCAGCACCAACTGAATTCGTCTTGTCAGCCAAAGGCATATTATTGGCTATCGCAGAACAGCTAGATATGGAGGCATTGGAAATAGATCCCTTATTGGATTTACGCAGTTATGGACTAGATTCCGTTGCCATGGTCAGCTTAATTGGGTTGTGGCGTGCCAATGGTGCTAACATCCGTTATGAAGACTTTTTAGATGATGCAAGTCTAAAAGCATTGCTAGAAAAATTGCTCAGTACAGACTAAACAAAGCCAATTGGAATTATTTTTGTTCTAAATCGGAAAATACGTCGGGAAATATGCCTTTGTGCATTGTAATTGTTGGCTAAGCTTTTTATTATTGCCGCCTTGTTTTTCGAGATCAGAACTGGATTGAACTTTGAGTAATTTTCTAACCGAACACCTGATACATCGTGACACTGACTTTATGGTGATCCATAAACCAGCAGGTTTACTCACAGTTCCGGGAAAAACAGCAGATTTACAAGACTGTGTTATCAATCGATTATTAAAAATTGAACCGAATACCTTGCTCATCCATCGTTTGGATCGTGATACCTCAGGTATTTTGGTTTTTGCATTAACCCGTCAAGGGCAAAATCGAATTTCACGCCAGTTCCAAGAACGTCAAACTTCAAAAACATATCAGGCATTGGTTGCGGGTACGCTCGAAGGTGAAGGTACTGTCGATGTACCGGTCATATATGACCCAGAACATCCGCCACTGCATATTGCCGATCCTGCACACAATAAGCCTGCGCTTACGCATTGGAAAGCCACTGAACATTTTGAGATTCAGGGGCAAGCCGTAACACGTGTAGTGTTAACGCCTATTACCGGTCGATCACATCAGCTTCGTGTTCATATGCAATATTTAGGTCATCCTATTGTAGGTGATACTTTGTATGCAACACCTGAGCAACAGCAGCTGATGCCGCGCTTATGTTTACATGCTGAGCGCTTGAGTTTTAACCATCCTGAAACTGAGCAAACAGTGGAATTTCACTGTCCCGTACCATTTTAGGAAAATCATTTAAATCCCTAAGAATTCTGCTCACTATTTAGTGGGCTTTATGTCAAAATATATTGCTTTATGGTCTAGATTTTTGCTCAAATAACGTTCACAGTTTGAGCATAATATTTTCAGACCGAACTTGAGAAAAAGGTGGAAAAATTGCAGCAGTTTGCTATTGGTCAACGTTGGTTATCAGATACAGAAACGGAACTGGGTTTAGGTGTTCTTATTGATGTTGATGAGCGATCGGTCAGCATTTTATTCCCGAAAAGTGATGAAACTCGTGTCTATGCCCGTCACAATGCACCTTTATCTCGTATTGTTTTCAATGTAAATGACGAAGTCCAAGACCAAGAAGGTCAAATTTGGACTGTTGAATCTCTTGAAGACCGTGGTGGTGTGGTTCGTTATAACGCGGTACGTAAACTTGCCGATGGCACAGAAGAGCGTAAAGCACTGAATGAAACACGTATTGGTGCAAGTATTCAGTTAGCAAAACCATTAGATCGTTTGCTTGCAAGCCAAGTGGACTATAAAGAATGGTATGACCTGCGTATCGAAGCACTGCTTCTTCAAGCCAATATGAAGTCTAGCCCTCTACGTGGCTTGGTAGGTTCACGTGTGGGTCTCATTCCACACCAACTGTATATTGCGCATGAAGTGGGTAAACGTTTTGCTCCACGTGTATTACTTGCTGACGAAGTTGGTCTGGGTAAAACCATCGAAGCCGGTCTGATCATTCATCAGCAACTCAAAACGGGTCGTTCAGAACGTATCTTGGTCTTAGTACCTGATTCATTGCAATATCAATGGATGATTGAAATGCGTCGTCGTTTCAATCTTGAGTTCTCATTATTTGACTTGACGCGTACAGCTTCGATTAAAGAACACGATCCAGACCTCAACCCATTCTTAACTGAACAATGCATCATTGCGAGTGTCGATTTGATGATCGACCATGATGACTTGCGTGAACAAGCGCTTGAAGCTGGTTTTGATTTGCTCGTGGTCGATGAAGCCCATCATTTAATGTGGTCAGAAGAAGAAGGCGGCAATGACCGTTATGACCTTGTTGAAGAACTTGCTGAAAAAACTCCGGGTGTCTTGTTATTAACCGCAACACCTGAACAATTAGGTGTGGAAAGTCACTTTGCTCGTTTACGTCTACTTGATCCACAACGTTTTAGTTCGCTTGATCGTTTCTTGGATGAAGAAGAGCAGTATCACCAAACAGCTAAAATTGCTGAAGTGCTTATGTCTGATCTCCCACTCGAAGAAGGGCATTTGGCAGCGATTGAAAGTCTATTAGGTCATCGAATTACTGACGAGCCTGAACAACGCTTCCGTGCTATTCATGAGTTATTAGATCGTCATGGTACCGGTCGTATTTTATTCCGTAATACCCGTGAAGCGATTCAAGGTTTCCCAGGTCGTGACTGTCAGCCTGCGCCATTACCTGCACCTGAAAACTGGTCTAAAGATGGCAAGCTACGTGAACAAATGTGGCCTGAAGAAGCGCAGCTTGATGGCTCGTGGATGGAAACCGACCCACGTGTGATGTGGTTGATGGAACGTCTGCGTACAGACCTAAAACACAAAAAAGTGTTATTGATTGCACGTAGTGGTCCAGTCGTTGAGTCTTTAGAAAATGTACTTCGTTTGCATGCGGGTATTCGCACAGCGATGTTCCATGAAGGCATGAGCCTATTAGAGCGTGACCAAGCAGCAGCTTATTTTGCGGAAGAGTCATACGGTGCGCAAATTTTACTATGTTCAGAAATTGGTTCTGAAGGTCGTAACTTCCAGTTTGCATCGGACTTAGTTTTGTTTGACTTGCCTGCAAACCCAGACGTACTTGAACAACGTATTGGTCGTTTAGACCGTATTGGTCAAGAAAATCGTATTCAAATTCATGTGCCTTATCTGGTTGGCACTGCGCAAGAGCGTATGTTCCGTTGGTATAACGAAGCATTAAATATTTTCTGTAATATCTCGCCGACTGCGCAAACCTTACAAGAAAACTTCATCGTCAATCTGAAAGATTGTTTGTTGGCAGATAAAGGCCAAGAGTTTGAAGATCTGCTCGAAGCCGTAAGTGTGCAACGTGAAGCGCTTGAAGCTGAACTTCAAGAAGGTCGTGACCGTTTACTTGAATACAACTCTTGCCGTCCAATCGTGGCACAAGAAATTGTGACTGCACTTGAAGATTATGATGACAACACGACTTTGCCAATGTTTATGAAACGCTTTATGGCGTCTACAAACATTGATTTTGATGAGCAAAGTAATGGTACCGTGATCATCAAGCCAACGGATCAAATGCAAGTTCAAGGTCTGACTTTGGACGAAGAAGGTATGACGGCGACGTTCTATCGTGACCAAGCACAGATCCGTGAAGATGCTCAGTATTTAACACTTGAGCATCCATTCACTGAAAGTGTGATGGAAATGATTAATACGCAAGGCTTTGGTAGTACCAACGTTGCTGTATTGAAATCGGCCGCTTTACCGCAAGGTTCTGTGTTAATGGAAGTGTGGTTTAAAGTCGATGTCGTTGCACCGAAAGCATTGAATTTGCCGTCAAGTTTGCCACAACAGTTGGTTCGTGTATTACTGAGCGAAAAAGGTCAGGATTTATCGCAAAAAATTGCACCTGAAATTTTACGTCCTTATTTACATCATCTTGATGGCAACAGTTGCCGCCAAGTGGTTAAGGCGCGTCGTGATGTCATTGAACAGCGTTATACGCAAGCGCTTGAAATTGCTCGTGGTGCATTACCGGGCTTTAAACAACAAGCCAAAGAAATCTATGGTAGCAAATGGCAGTATGAAATTGACCGTTTGACTTATTTGAAGCAGTTCAACCCAAGTATTCGTGAAGACGAAATTGCACGTTTACAAAAACTGCAAAAAGAAGGTTTAACACTGCTTGATGGTCTAGCGGTTACACCAGAAGCGATTCAAATTATGGTAGTGGTTAAGCCATAAGTTAAGAATCTTCAAAAAGCACCTTCGGGTGCTTTTTTTTATGGCTAAAATTATAACTGTAAAATTAATCACGACAGATTTAAGCTAAATCTTAGTTTTGTATTATTTTTTTAATCTAAATTGTCGACATCGGCATAAAAAAAGTAACTATTTTTCAGTAATTCTACAGCTTGATCAAAATCTTCTAGTTCATCCAACATATAAAATATGGCTTCGAGCTTGGTAAAGTCCGGATGATTTTTTGCTAACTGAATTTGGATCGTACATCGGTCTGCTTGGCTGCGTGTTGCATAATGAGCAGTAAGTAAATCAAAGTTGATGTCAATGCATAGCGGCTGTTTTAAGGCAATGGCACCGCAATAATCATGTATTTCAGGTAATAAACGTAAGACTAAATCAGCTTCTTTGCTTGCCGCCACGATCAGCTCTGGGTCTGCGGTCTTACACAAGGCCAGTATTTCTGTTAATAGGGTTGTTTCATCCAGTGTATGGTCTAACACGATGACTTTTTGCGGTTGAGTTAAATCAAAGTCATTTATTAAAATCATAAAACCTCCTGAAAATAGAATGGTTATGCTTTATTTATCGGCGCTATAAAATGAAATGGTGCTATTTATCGAATCTAAAATTTTCTAAAAATGGTTTTGAATAATGTGTTCAATCTATGAACGATCTAAAGTTAATCATGGTGTAGAAACACACCTTGTTCTGATTCGAAGCTCAGTTAAATACTGAAATTGTAAAATAGGGCGCTATGCTTCATGCTCATTGCTAGACCCAATATACATGCTTTGATTAGTAAAAGAATCGGCATCGCGACATAAACTGTCGTTGTTGGTGTCGATTGAATTATGAAAGTGAAATTATTAAATGTATTCGGACATATAGCGATAGCATCATAATCAAATGATTGTTCACGAACTGCCTTAATGTCGTGTTTTGATGATTTAGTTAAGTAAAGTTTTGGTTTGGTTAAATTTATACGTCGATGCTGGCGAGTTGAGGGCAGTTCCGTTAAAATGCTTCAAATTTCAGCGGTTCGTTAGAAGAAAATAAAAATATGAAATCCTTAATTACTTTAGGTAGTAAAACGTCACACGGTGGTGTGGTTTCAGAATGTGAACCTTCATTTGTGATTAATGGTATTGCAGTACATTTAAATGGCATGAAACATTATTGCCCGAAATGCAATACGGCTGTGGCTGCGATCGCGGCAGATCAAAGTACAACTGTAAAGGGGCGTGGTGTTGTGGTTGCTGGAGATAAAACCACTTGTGGGGCAACCTTTTTACCCAATCAATCGATGGTCGGATCACAAAAATAATCTGCATACTGACTTTTAGTTCATCTAAATAAACTCATTGAGTCCTATTCTAATCGAGTTGATCTCTTTATGATGGGTCATCATCAGTTGATTGGATGAGTTTTACATGAAAAGCGCGATCCATTTTACCCATGCCAATGGTATTCCTGCCGCGAGTTATCGAAAGTTTTTATCTTACTTTTCACCGCAATTTGATGTGAAGGCGATTCCGCTGATTGGTATGGATGAGCGCTATCCGATCACCAAAGATTGGCGATATTTGGTCGAACAAGTCATTGCAGATATTGAGCACCAATTTCCAAAGCAACAAGTGATTGGGCTTGGGCATTCTTTTGGCTCTTTAGTCACCTTGATGGCGGCTTATAAACGTCCAGATTTGTTTTCACAACTGATCATTATGGATCCACCTTTCGTAATCGGCCCTAAGTCCGCAATTTTTGAAGGCATGCAAAAATTAAAGCTCAAAGCAGTCGATAAAATTACCCCAGCAGCAATTACATTGAAGCGTAATGACCATTGGCCAAATTTGGATGAAGCCTATACGGCACTACGGAATAATCGTTTATTTAAAAGTTTTGATGCGCAGTGTTTTGAAGATTATTTTGCACAAGGCATTCAAGCTGATGAAAAACGCGGTGGCGTGACCCTCAGCATTCCAAAAGCCGTGGAAGCACAAATTTTCCGTACAGTGCCTGCATGGTGGTGGCGTACTCCACGTAAAGCGCCCCAAATACCTGTACACCTTATCACCGCAGATGACAGCCATTTTTATAAACAAGGTTTGCCTGACGGAATGAAGAAAACCTATGGTATAGATTATAGTGTGGTTGATGGTGGGCACATGTTTCCACTTGAGCAGCCGAAACAGACAGCGCTACACGTCATGCAGTACTTACAGCATTAGAAAAATATATTTTGCTCATAAAAAAGGGGACCTGAACGTCTTCTTTTTTTTTCTCACCGTTAATTTTTAGCGAATTTGGGCTTCGTCTAGATGGCGAGCACCTTCCAAGATCATACGAATCATAATCATGGTTTGTTCGGCAACTTCTTTGCGTTGTTCTGTCGGTAGATCAATGACTTTCGCACCCATGTTAAACACCAATTGGGTAATACCACGTGCCACGATGTCAGGATGAGCCAACTTGCTCTGATTTAAACGTTCTAGGACGATTAAATCTTCTCTTAATTCTTGTTGGAAATAGTTAAGTTGACGCTCAACTGCATTTTTATAGGAATGCGAACCAGTATAGCCTTCACGAAGTAAAAGGCTTAAGTTGCCTTCATCGGCATCTAGCTGCTGAATAAATACTTCAACTGAACTACGAATAATACTGCTTTGGCGTGATGCCTGAAGGCGTGCTTCATGCAAAATTTGACGTAACACACCGCCAGCTCGATCAATCAACTCAATGGCTAATTCATCAATATCTTTGAAGTGACGATAAAAACTATTTGGAGCAATGCCAGCTTCACGTGCAACTTCACGCAAACTCAGTGATGAAATACTTTTTTGTGGACCAATTAAATTAAGCGCTGCCTGAAACAGTTCTTCCTTGGTAATCGTTGCTTTACGGCCTACAGTGCGAACTGCAAGTGGAGTTTCAGCTTCAGAATGTAATTCTTCCTGGTACATGTTAACCATATTCGTCTGTGCAGACTGAGTCATATTTTTTAATAGATTAAAAACATTAACATATTATAGCGTCTGCTAATAGCTTTTGTGGAAATGTTGATTAAACGTACAAGCGTATATACAAATATATATACATGTGTATAATAATTAAAAACCTCCCATGAGTTGTATTTGATTATGCATGTACTCGAAAAAGCGAAAAAGCCTTTAAACGCACTCAAAGACAGTGTTGTAGACGTCAATGCGGTAAATTTCTGGTTGCAGAAATTTAATCCGTTATGGTCTGGTAATCAGGCACTCGGCAAAATTGTACAAAAAGAAAATGCAGCAAATGAGATGGTCAGCCTAACTATACAGGTGAACCGTTTGTTTAAAATGGGTGAAGCTGGTCAGCATCATCCTGTTTTTGCTCGTGTAAATGGGATCCGTTACGAACGTACTTATAGTTTGACTCAGTTAGATGATCAACACGTATTGCTTAGCGTAAAAAAAGTGAATACGGGTATTGTGAGTACTTGGCTGGTAGAACAAGCGCAAGTGGGCGATATCTTAGAATTTGGTCAGCCTTTTGGTGATATGACTTTGGTGTCAAATTCTACACCCTTGCTACTATTGGCTGCGGGTAGTGGTATTACGCCAATGTTGAGTTTGTTGAAAGCGATGAGCAAAACCAAGCAAATTGCGGAGCAACCAATTCAGTTAATGTATTGGGTTAAGTATCACGATGATGCTGCATTCAAATTACGCTTCGAAGCTTTGGTAAATCAATATCCAAACTTTAAATTTCAAATTTTCTTTACCCAAGAAGATGTTCCCGATCCACGATTAAATGCCTCTCACGCTGCTCAATTTGACAACATTGAGCACAGTACTGTGTTTGCATGTGGTCCATCGGGTTTCGTCACTCAGGCCGAAGCGTTATTTGATCATGCACAGTGCTTTATGAGTGAAGCATTTAGCATGAGTCCAATTGCAACGGATGATATTGGCTTTGTGAATGTCACGCTTACACAATCCAATAAAACCGTCAGTATTCCAAAAGGCCAATCAATTCTAGCGAGTCTTGAACAGCAAAATATCAAACCAAATCACGGTTGCCGTATGGGCATTTGTAATAAATGTGCCTGCAACAAAGTTGAAGGTTCGACTAAAAATATGGTCAATGGTAGCCAAAATACAGAACCGGGTAATTTACTCAAAATTTGTGTGAACTCAGCACAGTCAGATCTCGTTATTGATTTATAAGGTAGAAAAAATATGAACATGCCTGTAAAAATTGAATATTTTAAAAATCCTAAAAACCGTGAGTTAACCCAATCGCAATTAGATGAACTTGCGCGTGAGCTTGACGCGATTAAGCAAGAAGTTTTAGATGACTTAGGTGAAAAGGATGCGAAATACATTCGTCGTGTGTATTCGACTATTCGATATTCATCTATGGCTGGTCGTGCATTATTGTTTGCAGGTTGGTTTCCGCCAGCGTGGATTTTAGGCACAGGTCTTTTAGGTTTTGCCAAAATCATGGAAAACATGGAATTAGGTCATAATGTCATGCATGGTCAATATGACTGGATGAATGATCCTAAATTCAATGGTCAGACTTATGAATGGGATATCGTGGGTACTGCAGATAACTGGCGCCAAACTCACAATTTTAAACATCATACCTATACCAACATTAAAGGTATGGATGATGATATTGGTTATGGTCTCGTTCGTTTGTTCCCAGAACAGCGTTGGAAGCCGGGCTATCTATTACAACCGATTTATAGCATTCCATTTTGCTTATTGTTTCAATGGGGTGTTGCCATTCAAAACCTTGAATTGGGTAAATACTTTAAAGGTCGCAAAACAAAACAGCAGACCAAAGAAGAATGGAAGCCAATGCAAGCCAAAATCGGCAAGCAATTATTTAAAGACTATGTGTTTTTCCCGCTTATTGCAGGGCCGGCAGCATTACCTGTGCTCACAGGGAACCTCGTTGCGAATGGTCTTCGTAACATTTGGACGTTTAGTATTATTTTCTGTGGTCACTTCACCAAAGATGTTGAAGTTTTCCCGAAAAAAGTACTTGAAAATGAAAGCCGTGGACATTGGTACATGCGTCAAATCCGTGGTTCTTCAAACCTTACTGGTTCAGAAGCATTTCACATTTTGACAGGGCATTTAAGCCATCAGATCGAACACCATTTATACCCTGATGTTCCTGCGCGTCGTTATCGTAAAATGGCGCCAAAAGTACAGGCCGTATGTGAAAAATATGGTTTGAACTATAACAACGCAAGCTTAGTGAAACAGTACGGCAGTGTACTAAAACGTATTGTGAAATATGCGTTTCCATTTAAAAAGTAATAAACGCTACACTAAATTTACGGGAAAAAAAGCCATGCAATTGCATGGCTTTTTTATATTAACTTTGGGGAAATATCTATTTTACTTTTTGATATGTAATTTGAGGATCTTAATCAAATTCATATAATTTCCTTTTTTAGCCATACGAATGACCAATTCAATTTCTTCTTTCGTCCACATCTGGCGAGTGGCTGAGAAGGCAAATTGAGCAAGGAGTACAAATGGATTTTCGCCAAATTTAATATGGAGGCCTTTGACATATTTCGGTGGATTGAATTGATTCATATTCTTTTCCCGCTTTTAATATTTGACCGCATTATTTCTAATTAATGAGAAAAATAGCACACTATAAAGTCAAAATAAAAGCAGAATTTTCAAAATTTACCCATATATTAGAGCGACTTAAATTTAAGTTTGTGATTGTTAACTTTGATTAATAAAACAAACTAAATTACTCGACTTTAGTCGAGTTCTGGTAGGCACTTATCCTGTCCATTCATGAAATGGTGGGTGGCCAATTCAAACATGGCGAGGTCTTCATCGCTATTTCCATAGGCATAAACATGCTCATAGTCTTGAAGGTTAAATTGCTCCAAAACGCGAATTTTCTTTTGCTCACCACTACAGTCTAAGGTTTGATACAAACCAGTCAGTATTTGGTCATTGGCTGCTGTTTCGGTACAAATCAGTTTGACCCCGAGCTTTTCAGCCACAGGTTTAAGATATAAATCGACGGAGGCCGAAACTAAAACGACTTCATGACCGCGTTTTTGGTGTTGCTGTAATTGTTCATACAGTGAAGGATTGAGTTCTGCCATCAAATGTTCAGCATATTGCGCTGCTTGATTTAAAATGTGCTCATGATTGGCTTGGCTAAACATTGCGGCATATAGGCGAGGACGCATTGCATGTGCAGGATATAGCTTGAGATAATAGCCTTGAATCCAAGGAAGAATTTTAATCCCTTGGCGCACGATATGCCTTTTAGGCAGGGAATAGAAGATGAACCCTGTAAAACTGTCTTTATTACACAGGGTTCCGTCAAAATCAAATAAGGCTAAAGTTTTAGGTTTTTGATGCGGTGCATGCATGTTTGATAACGTCCATCGACTCGTGTGGCAAACCAATTGGTATTGTAATCACGGCTTAATTTTGGCCCCGAAATTACGACTTCAGGCATCATGGCGTAAAACGGTTCTTTACCAGTCTTTTCTTGGTACAATTTTTTGACCGCTTTATACGTCAAAGTATCTTCAAAGTCCTGATCTTTTTCTTTTTTAAGATCTGAACGAATTTGACGTGGCGTCGCGATCACATTGTTTTCTGCAAAAACGGCAATCAACGCGGTTTCAGACTGGCTTTTTGCAGAACGTGGAGAACCATCTTTATTATAAAGTAAGAGGTCACCATCTAAGCCGAGCTCAGCAGGGGTTAAGTCATTCAACATGCTTTGGAATGCCGCATTACGACTCGAATAACGACCCGAGTTATAATCTGCAAAACGATAAATCGGTTTGTCATATTCAGCTGGATACATCATTAAACGGTGGATGCCGTAATACAAACCTCCATATTGGCTATACATGTCAGTACGTAGAGCAGCAATATTTCCACCTTGGCGTTTGTGGTCTTTGGCATAGCCTATATGAACTTGCATGGAACCCAAAGTGGTAATGGGGTTGAGCTTTTCACCAATATCTTGTCCAACCAGTTTCGCTGCGCCCGTCAAAGCACTCACGTGATAATGTTTAGACATATAGTCAAAAATTTCACGATATAACTCGTCTAGTTCACGTTCAGTTTGTACACGGCGCATTTGGCTCAGATAGTTATCTTCTGGACTCGGTTGATTTTTTAACACATCTTGGAAATAGCCAGCGACTGTACCACCGATGCCATCACCCAATTTATCTTTAAACTTTTCTTCAAGACGATCTTGAACTTCTTTGACGGCTTTTTCACCGAGTCCCGGCACATGCGGGTCGGCAACAAAATTGGACTCTTGATCGACTACAGCAACAATCGTACAAACATTTTCTTTCGTGGTTGGAATACCGAGCTGATCACTAATGTCGTAGATATCATTGGCCCATGAAAGACGTTCATTCACGCGAGGTGGAATGGCTTTTTTGATCTGTTCCGCTTCCATAGTGGGTTCATCTTTGCTCCACCATGAACCATTACCACAGGCAGCCAAGCCAATGGATAAAGCCAGTACAGAAAGGGATTTAAAGCATAATGTGGTCGAAAAAGTTTTGTTCATATTTTCCAATAAACTCAGCCATATGGGGGCGACAAAGCAAGAGCAGTATACTATGCAAAATACATAAGTAATGAATAAATATGTATATGCCTCATAGGGGACTGTCAATCTATTTATGGAGATCTACGCGTGTAAAAACAAGCAGTTCTGTCAGGATGATTGGAAAAAGAATGCTTTTTGAGCTAAATAGATGAATATTCCAATATCATTTTCAACAGATTATAAAAATGAAGGTATATACTAGCTGAAATCCATAATTTTTTAAGGGAATTATTATGCCAGCTAAATTTTTCAGTCGTTTCTTGGGTTTGATTGCGTTAGTTATGGTATTGGGGGCAATCATTATTAACTTTGTTGTGGCTAAACCGATGGTGGAATATTGGATCTTACTCTTACTACCTTGTTTTGCCGTTCCAATTTTAACCTCAGTGATGATCACGAAGGATGAAAATCTTTAACATCATCGTTCAGTAAATCTATATTTCAATCCAATAGATGATCACTACTCAGTCTGTGCAAAAAGCTCACATCGGGTGGGCTTTTTGTTGATGTGTCTAAAGTATTTTATACTGTGCAAATGAGAAATTTAAAACGCCAGCACAAATTAAAGGTATCAAACGTGATTTGGTCAACTGAACAAGATGCCGTGTTGATCGAACATGCAGATTTAGCTATGTCTGAATTAATCCAGCACTTGGGATTTAGTGAAGAAGACATTTTACAAAGAAAAAAAGTATTGGGTTTAAACCGGCGGGCACGTCAAATTCAACGTTTATATTTTAAATAATTGAAATCAAATTCATTGAAAGCTGCGACAGATCTAAAATGTCTGTGAATTTAAAAACCCACAATCTGTGGGCTTTTAAATTTTTGCTCAATTATTTTGCAACAGCTTCAGAAGCAGGAGCCGCTTCAGTTGCATCTTGAGCAACTTCAGTTGTTTGAGCTTCAGATGCAGCAGCTTCAACTTTTTGTTCTTCAGCAGCAAATGTAGTTGCAGCAGCAGAGATAAGTGTAGCGAAAAGTACTTTGTTTAAAGTTTTCATGATTCAATCTTCAGTCTATTTTTTTGGAAAAAACAACTTAATGTATTAATCATGATAAAAGTGTAATTAAAATGAGTTGTTATGTGTCTAGATTGTGAACATTTGCGAAAAACTTATCAAAATAAATCAATAGTTTGAAATCCATTACAAAATAATATGTGTCATTCAAATGTCGTTTAATATTTGAAAGGCTTTAAAAAGAAAAACCCGAATAAATCGGGAAGTGTATTTTACATTGTTATTACAGCGAAACTTACACACTTTTCGCTTAATAACAATTTATCGCTGAAATATGACGCCATGATGAAAGGGAGATTATTCAGCAGGGCATTCAATTTTGAGTTTTACTTTGTAGTAGTCCTGTGCAATCTTCAAATCATTTAACATTTTATCTTGAGTATAGTCTTGGGCTGCGAGTTTGAGCATGGCAGGCATATAGTTGGTTTTATATTCATGAGGGTAGTCATGACATAAGACTTGTGTTTTTTCCTTGATAGATGTGCTTGGGGCATCTAAAACATCAAGGTATTGACTGATTTGCGCATCTGACTGCTCAAATTGTTGAGTCGCTTGTTCCGTTGTTAAATCAGCGTTTTGGCTTTCAGCTGCAGCCACCTCGTCATTGGGTTGTTGGCAGGCAGTCAGAAAAGTAGCGAAAAATATAAAAGAGAGAATTTTCAATTTTTTCATAAAGTTCAACTCACTGATGTGAATTTATAGATTTAAGTTTTCAATGATTTTAGCAGTATCCCTCTATAGTAACACCTGTACAGGCAGATCTGCTGAAAGTCTGATGTTGAATCGATAGTGTGTTAACTACATGGCTGATGCATAAGTTTCAACGACTCTTAAGCAAAAGCGTAGAAATTTTTGTTTGGAATTACTAAACTATCGCATTGCAAATTTGCCGTCCAATTCCGAAGCTTCAAATTCCTCAATTCAATCGTTGAGCAATGTTGATATTCATTGTCATCATTCAATTGCATAATCATTGCCATGAAACGTTTTTACGCTCAACAGATTTTGCGAACATACATTTGAATTTAGCATTGTAAAAGTGGCTTCGAAGATTTCGAATGTGGTTCGGGCATCATTTGCTAAATATAGCTAGAGGTTAAAACATTGAGTCAACATCCTGTCATTCAAGAATTGTTCGATCGTCCCATCGAGAGAAAACTGTGGGTGGCACCTATGGCAGGGGTTACAGATCGCCCATTTCGTACACTTTGCAAATACTTTGGTGCAGGTCATGCGGTCAGTGAAATGATGACGGCAGATAAGACACTACGCATGAGTAAAAAGAGTCTTTATCGTGCCAATTTTGATGGTGAAATAGCGCCTATTTCTGCCCAAATTGCAGGGTCAGATCCAGCTGAACTGGCTGAAGCCGCTCGCTATCAAGTGGCAAATGGTGCGCAAATTGTCGACATTAATATGGGATGTCCGGCGAAGAAAGTCTGTAATAAGTTAGCAGGTTCAGCGCTGCTCAAAGATGAAGACTTAGTGGCTCGCATTTTAGATGCTGTGGTTGATGCAGTTGATGTGCCCGTGACCTTAAAAACCCGTTTGGGCTATCTCAATGGTCATGAAAACATTATGCGCGTTGCGAAACGTGCCGAAGAAGCTGGGATTGCTGCATTGGCGCTTCATGGTCGTACACGTGAAGATATGTATCTGAATACGGCGCGTTATAGCTTAATTAAAGATGTGAAATCGTTGATCAATATTCCTGTGATTGCCAATGGTGATATTGATACACCTGAAAAAGCCAAATATGTATTGGATTATACTGGTGCCGATGCAGTCATGATTGGCCGTGCAGCTCAAGGTCGCCCATGGATATTCCGTGAAATAGGACATTACCTGACGACGGGTGAGCATATGGCGGCACCAAGTATTATGGAAGTCCGTGACGTATTGCTCGGACATTTATCTGAGTTATATGGTTTTTATGGTGAATATTCAGGTTGTCGAATTTCACGCAAACATATTGCTTGGTACACCAAGGGTTTACGCTCTAGTAATGAGTTCCGCCAAAATATGTATAAAGTTGAATCTACAGCAGATCAATATAAAGTCGTCGAGAACTATTTTAATCACTTACTTGATCATGGTCAGATCATGAGTGATGTTCAAGTTGATCAGGTCAATTTGCTTGAAACCAAGTAACTTAAAGCCAATCGAAATGGATCTGTGCAATGTGATACAAAGTAGGTCGATAAAATTAGCTGGATTTATTTGAAATAGATTTAACTAACTTGATTCAAATGATCTGAAGCAATTATTAAATTGTGCATCGATGACAGCCTAAATTGCACATAAAAAGCCCTCAATGTTGAGGGCTTTTTATAGGCATTCATGTTTGAATGTCGCGTTGAGCGAGGTCTTAGTTAAAGCGCATTTCTAAAACCAATTGATTGATCAAGTCAGGTGCTTCCAATTCACGTATTTGAGAGACATTGGTTCCCGCCCAAAAAGCACCATATTCATGTACACCATGCTTGCTAGCAGCGGCATGTAATTGTTTGCCTAAATCATAGCTATATGGGTAAGCCGGGACGGTCGGGCGTGTTGGTGTGTCAATATCTGTGTGCCAGTTATTGATAATGCCACGAGCAGGGCGGCCTGAAATACTAGATGTAATCTGCGTGATGGGTGCATCAAATAATGCTTTGCGATAAGCTTCATTTGCATTTGATGTTTTGCATTGCACAAAAGCAGTGCCCAATTGAACAGCATCTGCACCCAACTCCATAATTTGATAGGCCTGATGTCCATTCATAATGCCGCCAGCAGCAACAACGGGGCATTGAATATGGCGTTTCAAGAGCTGAACCAAATCACGAGTCTTAACGCTGCTATCAAAGTTTTCATTGAAAATGCCACGGTGACCACCAGCTTCAATACCTTGAGCAATCACGATATCAATGCCTGCAGCTTCGATCAGTTTAGCTTCTGCTAAGTTGGTTGCAGAAACTAGAGTCAAAATACCCGCTTGTTTCAAGGCTTGGATTTGATGTGGATGTGGAATACCAAAATGAAAACTCACCGCTTTAGGGCGCGTTTCCAATACGAGGTTTAGAAACTGGTCATTGTCTTTAAAGCTT
Source organism: Acinetobacter sp. YH12128 (assembly GCF_013418655.1). NCBI lineage: Bacteria > Pseudomonadati > Pseudomonadota > Gammaproteobacteria > Moraxellales > Moraxellaceae > Acinetobacter > Acinetobacter sp. YH12128. Next base: position 143,529 of record NZ_VPBO01000001.1, read on the forward strand.
GGATAAATACAGTTGAGTGCTTCTGGAGCTTCTGCATTATATTGGGCAAAGCGTGACTTAAATTGCATGATCCATTTAGCAGCAACTTGTTCATCGAGTTCTACAGTGTCATGACAAAAAAAATTGACCTGAAAAGGTTGGTCAGTAAGTTCTTGAGTTTGTAATATTTGCTGACGTGCATTCTCAACACTGCTTGCACCTAAACCCAGTGAACCAAGTCCACCTTGATTTGACACCTCTGCAGCAAGCTCAGGTGTAGAAACACCTGCCATTGGGGCAAGAAATATAGGGTGTTTGATGCCAAGTTTTTCTAATAAAGTCATGTGCATACTCCAATCACTCTAAATACTTTGCCCAAGCGAGTGAAATTAAGCAAATAATATTCGTTATTTCATATCAAAATGGTCTGGAGCCTGCACCAATGCTGTACTTAAAATTAAGCGACACCTCATGTCGTATTGATGATGTATGACCTAACTTTTGAACTTGATCATTTTAAAATAATGCTCTGATCATTTTAAATTTTAAAACTCTCCCATGTCTGAACGTATCCGTGAAAAACTGCAAATTTTAGCCGATGCTGCCAAATATGATGTCTCATGTTCTTCGAGTGGTAGCAAGCGCCAAAATAAAGACAAAGGTCTGGGTAATACTGGAAATGGCATTTGCCATAGCTATACTGAAGATGGCCGCTGCGTATCATTGTTAAAAATTCTATTTTCCAATGTCTGTATTTTTGACTGCGCATATTGTGTGTCCCGTCGAAGTAACGACGTAAAGCGCGCAGCATTTACGGTACAGGAAGTGGTCGATTTGACCATGAATTTTTATCGACGGAACTATATTGAAGGGTTATTTTTAAGTTCGGGGATTTTTAAATCGGCGGATTACACCATGGAACGTATGTTGCAGGTGGTAAAAAAACTGCGTTTAGAAGAAAATTTTAATGGTTATATTCATCTGAAGACCATTCCGGGGGCATCTCAGGAAATCATTACCGAAGCAGGTTTATATGTCGACCGTATGAGCATTAATTTGGAAATGCCGACAGAAGATGGTTTAAAAAAATTTGCACCTGAAAAAAGTCATGTTGAAGTCCAAAAAGACTTAGGTATCGTGCGAGATCGTTTGATTCAATTCAAAGATGAACGAAAAATAATACGCACAGTTCCTAAATTTGTACCCGCAGGACAAACGACGCAAATGGTGGTGGGCGCACATCAAGAGTCTGACCGTGATGTCATACTGATGGCAGACCGTCATTACAAAGAGTTTAAGCTCAAGCGTGTGTATTACTCGGGTTATATTCCAATTAATGAAGAGGAGCGTGCGCTGCCAGCTGTGGGGTCTGCGCCACCTTTATTACGAGAAAATCGGCTGTATCAAAGTGATTGGTTGATGCGTTTTTATGGGTTTGAAGCGACGGAATTGGTCGATGAAGAGCATCCAAATTTAGAATTGGATATTGACCCTAAATTAGCGTGGGCACTGCGTCATCCCGAGCAATTTCCCGTGGATATCAATCGTGCTGAATATCAAATGATCTTACGTGTGCCGGGTATTGGTGTACGTTCTGCTCAAAAAATTGTTCAAGCACGACGTTTTGGGAAAATCCATATCGACCAATTAAAACGTATGGGTATTTCCTACAACAGAGCACAACATTTTATACGCTGTGAAGATTCTCCAAAATTTATTCGAGATCAACAGCCACATCAAATACGTCAGCAGATCTTGCAAAGTGGCCAGTCGAAATATACGCAGCAAATTTCTCCACAATTGAACTTAGGTTTTTAGGATACAGTCGTGAGTATTTATGTCTTTGATGGCACGATGACAGGATTGTTAAGTTGTGTTTTTCGGGCCTTTCAATTTAAGCAATTTGACATTCAGATTTGTACAGATGGGCAAGTGCAGGCAGGTCTTTTCGCCGAAGTCATTGATGTGGCTAGTCACGATGAACAAGCACAGCGGGTATGGCAAGGATTAAAGCTTAAAGCATCTGAAAGTGCTTTGAAGCAGTTTTATTATGCGTTTTTATCCGAGCAGCAGCAGGCTTTTCAACATTGTTTTAATTTTGCGATTTATGCGTTCCAGCAACAGCGTGATGTGTCTAAAAACTATGGTCATGCTGATGTATTAGGGATGAGTCAGTGGGCGAAGCAAGTGGGGCGTGAAAAGCACCGAATGGAAGCTTTTGTGCGTTTTAAAAAATGTCAGGATGGCTTGTTTATCAGTTTAGTCTCACCTGACTTTAATGTATTGCCTTTGATCGAACGGCATTTCAAATCACGCTATCAAGATCAACGTTGGTTGATTTACGATGAAAAACGCAGCTACGGCATTTACTATGATCTACAGCAGGTGCATCAAGCGGATATGGATGCCACAACCATAGATGGGCAAATACAGTCAGGCCATAGTCAATCTTTCAATATCGAACTGGATGATGAGGAAGTTTTATATGATCAGCTTTGGAAAGATTATTTTAGAAGTGTCAATATTGAAGCCCGACGTAATATGAAATTACATGTGCAGTATGTGCCACGTCGTTATTGGCGTTATCTGAATGAAAAAGCGATTTAGGTGCGAATCATCTAGTTGTTTTCGGGCATAATGATCGAGCTTTTGATTGTTTAAGTGAGACTTTGATGAAATTATTTCTTGTTACAACCGTTCTGACGGCAATGACGCTCACGGCGTGTTCTGCAAATGAACAAGAAAAGAAAACATTCAATCCGCAAAGTTATCAAGTTGCCGATACAGCGGGATTACAACAACGCTTTGAACAATTAAATCAGACTCTAGCAGCTGATTTTAGCCAACTAAAAAAAGTAGAAAGTATGGCTTTTTCAGATCAATCCGCTTTAGATGTTCAGAACTTAAAAACTTTAAATCAGCATTTTGTTGCCAATACCGCTTTAAAAAGCTCCAAAATTGCCTATTGCGAAGTAATGAATCATTATTTTTCTGAAATGTATCATCTCGGACATGTGAACTTAGCCTTGGTGAAAGACGTTAAACTGCCAAATGCCGCAAACGAAGATTTGAGTCAGGTATTTGCGAATACAGACCAATTTTATGATTTTATTATCAACCGCTATACCACATACAAGCATGCACAAGAAACCATGCAATATGGTTGTAATCTAAAAGCTGCACTAGCAGATTAAAAAAAGCCCCTCATTTGAGGGGCTTTTTATTTACAGAAATTAGCAGCCTGTTAATTTTTCAGGTTGTGGACGTTCGCCAGGGAAGAAGATTGGGCGTAATTTGACGCCGATACCGTTCCCAATGAAGGCAAATACTAACCATAACCAGCCATGCAAACTACCTGAAGCAATACCGCTGAAATACGCACCAATGTTACAGCCGTATGCTAAACGTGCGCCGTAACCCAACATCAAACCACCGATCACAGCCGCTAGCAGTGAGCGTTTTGGGATATTAAAGTTCGGTGCAAATTTGCCTGCTAGGCTCGCTGCGAGTAATGCACCGAGCATGATGCCGAAATTCATCATCGACGTGATATCAAACCATAATGATTCGGTGAGTGCTTTGGCATTCGCAGGTTGCTGCCAATATGCCCAAGATGCAACATCGATCCCCATGATACTTGCTGATTTTGCTGCCCAAACGGCTAAGGCAGAGGTCACGCCCCAAGGACGGCCTGCAAGTGCGAGTGTGGCAAAGTTTAGTAAAGTCAGGATAATTCCGCCCCAAACCAATGGCCATGGACCACGTAGAAAGCGTTTCCAGCCGTGTTGGTTAGCTTGCGGCTCAACTTCAAGCTGACCATGGCGTTTCTTTTCAAAGTAAACTGTTGCTGCTGCAATGATTGCAAAAACTACAAAGTTTAATGCCAGTGCAGGAACTACACCAAAGCTTTTGACTAAAGAAATCGGCTCAAAGTGGGGAAGGTCAAACCACCATTGAATATGTGAAGTTGCAATCAGTGAACCTGTACAGAAAAAGATCAACGTTACAATCATACGTGCGCTACCAGCGCCCACAGTGTACAGTGTACCTGATGCACAGCCTCCGCCGACTTGCATACCAATACCAAAAATAAAGGCACCGATCATCACGGACATTGAAACAGGATTAACGTTACCTTTGACTGGGTTGCCAAATAATTCACCCGCACCTAAAGCAGGGAAGAAGAGCAGTACAGCCAAAGCCAACATGATCATTTGTGCACGCAAGCCACGACCACGACGCTCTTTAATAAAGACACGCCAACTTGAGGTAAAACCAAAAGATGCGTGATAAAGGGTCATACCCAAAGCACCGCCAATTAAAAATAGCAATGCTTGGTTAACGCCTACAACCAGATAAGCACCAAGGGTGCCTAAAATTAATAAAACAAAAGCCACCCAAATCGATACATTGGATCGATTGGCTGGCGTAGCAATAACAGACATGGAGAAAAAAGCTTAAAAAATGTATCTCTATTTTACGGTTTTTATATATTGTAAAAATGAATATTGTTGAAAAATCACACAATCATTGCTGTGTATAATTGATTTAATATATTTAAAAAACTGATGAAGTGGGCATTAAACTGGATTTACATTAAATAAAGAACCAATCCAACTAGAAAAAAGCATGGCTGCAATGCCCCAAAGCGCAACACGTAGACTGCCTTTCAACATAGAAGTGCCAGCTGCATAACTGGCCAAGGCACCGAGGAGTGCTAGGGAAATTACGCCAACGGCCATAACAGTTTTTTCAATATGCATGTCAGCACTGATCAAGATCGCAACCATCGGAAATAGCGCACCAATTGAAAATGCTAAAGCCGATGAGAGTGCTGCTTGAACGGGTTTTGCTGCGGTATTGTCATGGATTCCAATTTCATCTCGTGCATGGGCCTCTAGTGCATCATGGGCAGTTAATTGGACTGCAACTTCATGTGCTAGGTTCGGCTCTAACCCACGATTTACATAAATTTGAGTCAGCTCTTTAAGCTCCATATCTGGGTTACGTTGTAATTCTTTATGCTCCATGTGAAGATCTGCTTTTTCGACGTCTTCTTGAGATTTCACAGAGATATATTCGCCCGCCGCCATAGAGGTTGCACCAGAGATGAGTCCTGCAATGCATGTAATGAGTAAGGTATGGCTAGAAGCACCACTTGCAGCCATGCCCATAATTAAACTAGTGACGGAGATAATGCCATCATTTGCACCGAGTACAGATGCACGTAGCCAACCTGTACGTTCCATAAAATGTTTTTCGGTATGATGTGAATAAGACATTCTTTTCTCTAAATTTGTTATTTATATGACGTCATAAGATTGACCTGACGTCAGTTAAATTTCAAGTTAAAAATGGATTGAAACAACACGCTGAACAAAAGACAAATATAAAAAAAGCACCCGAAGGTGCTTTTTTTAAAGAATGCTTATTGTTGAGCTTTTTCTTTCACGTTTGCTGCACCTTGCTCAACAGCACCTGCTGTTGCAGCAGTCGCGTCTTTAGCTGCTTCTTTTGCATTGTGTGCAGCAGCTTCAGCATTTTCTGCTGCATTATCAGCTGCTGTCGCAGTTGCAGTTGCAGCATTATCTACAGCAGTAGCTGTCGCAGTTGCTGCTTCTGAAGTTGCATCAGCAATGTCATGGCCTGCTTGGTCAGCAGCGTTTTCTAGGTGTTCACCAGTTGTTGCACCTGTTTCTGGCGCTTTGTCTTTATTACAGCCAACAAGTGCAACAGTTGCAGCCAAACCTAAAGCAACAAGTAATTTATTCATTTTGATCTTTCCTTTTTTTGTTATGCCCGTAGCATGGGCTGAATTTATATTAGCTGAAAAAATATTCAAAAATCGATCAAAAATTGTTGATTTAGTGTAATTTTATTCAGCTTATTTTGTAGTTTGAAAGGCTTTATATCTACTTATAGCGTTAAGGGTTTTGACTAAATAATTCTTCAATTGAAGTCACAAGTAGATAGATAAATTCACTGTCTTCATGGCGCCATAAATATATTTCTTCCCCCAATTGTGTATCGTCTACCGTACGCATCAATAAATAATCGCCATCGCCGTTATGTGCAATAGCAATGCTGTTTTCAGGGAAGTCTTCTATTTCACTGATGGATTGATGTTCTACGGCTAGATGATTCGTTGTACGTTTTATTCTTTTCACATCGCTGGTGTCTTGGAAGGGAAAAAGCCACCATGCTTCGATGTCATCACCATCTTTAAATTCATCCGCGCTAGAAAAGCTAATGCCGAATTCGCCACCATTTTCAATTTGCATTTTGGCTTTATATTTTTCTGGAAACTTAAATCCTAATTGTTCTTCAGTTGCAGTAATAAATTTTAAGTCTAATGGAAAGGGCATGATGTTGTTCTTAAATTATTTTGGTGTTTTATGAATAAGCTAGGCGTAAATTTTAGTCAATATTTTTATCCTAAATGTTTTATTTATGAACATATTGGGCATAAAAAAGCCTGCAATCAATGCAGGCTTTTTTGAGAAATTAATCTATTAAGATTAAAGACCAGCAGATGCTTTAAGCGCTTCCACTTTGTCAGTTTTTTCCCATGTAAATGCGGTATCAGAACCTTCACGACCAAAGTGACCATACGCAGCAGTTTGTTGGTACATCGGTTGGATTAAGTTCAACATACGAGTAATACCGTATGGACGTAAGTCAAAGTGTTCACGTACAAGTGCAATAATCAAATCTTCAGATACTTTTGCAGTATTGAATGTGTTGATCGAGATAGATGTTGGTTCTGCAACACCAATCGCATAAGACACTTGAATTTCACATTTGTCAGCTAGGCCGGCAGCCACAATGTTTTTAGCAACATAACGGCCTGCATAAGCAGCAGAACGGTCCACTTTTGATGGATCTTTACCAGAGAACGCACCACCACCGTGACGAGCCATACCACCGTAAGTATCTACAATGATTTTACGGCCTGTTAAACCACAGTCACCTACAGGGCCGCCAATGACGAACATACCTGTTGGGTTGATGTGGAATTTAGTGTCTGCATGGAACATTTCAGCAGGAATCACTTTTTTCACGATTTCTTCAATTACCGCTTCTTTCAATTGAGCTTGGGTAATTTTTGGATCGTGCTGAGTTGAAAGTACAACTGCGTCTAAGCGAACTGGCATGCCATTTTCATAAGCAAATGTTACTTGGCTTTTTGCATCAGGACGTAACCAAGCAAGTTTGCCTTGTTTACGTAGTTCAGCTTGTTTTTCCATTAAGCGATGCGCATATGAAATCGGTGCTGGCATAAGCACATCAGTTTCACGGCTTGCATAACCAAACATTAAACCTTGGTCGCCCGCACCTTGATCTTCTGGTTTTTGACGGTCTACACCTTGAGCAATTTCAGGTGATTGTTTACCGATCATGTTGATCACGGCACAAGTTGAACCATCAAAGCCAAGATCTGAATGATGGTATCCGATACCATTTACGGTATTACGAACAATCGCTTCAAAGTCAACATTTGCAGTTGTTGTGATTTCACCGGCAAGTACAACCGCACCCGTTTTTACAAGCGTTTCACAAGCAACCCGTGCATATGGGTCTTCTTTTAAGATTGCATCCAAAATAGCATCACTGATTTGGTCAGCCATTTTATCCGGATGGCCTTCGCTTACAGATTCCGAGGTAAATACAGCGTACTCGCGCATAAGTCCTATCACAGTTAAATTTAAAGACGCAATATGTTACATCGAGAAAGCGTTTAGGACTAGCTCAACATGACCAAATTGGATGAAATTAATTCATTTCAATGACTTTTTAATTGATATATGCATCTAAAAAATTGATATGAGCTATGGATTTCTCAATTTAAATTTTTATGATGAGATAAAACAGAGATATTGGGCTTTGGCACAAGCAACAATGTGATTAGGCGTTAAAATGCCTAAATTGGCATTTTAAGTGAATCAATTATAAGAAAAAATCAAATCAATATCCTGAGATTTATCATTGATGAATGTCATGAACTGTCAGAATATGACTGTAAACGACAATTATTCGTTTAATTTGAAAAATAAAACACAATAAATACGGACTTTTGAGACTTGGTATGCAAATTGCCTATTTGTCATTACGTTGAATGGGGAAACGTAATGAAACAGTCTGGTTTTACACTCATTGAAATTATGATCGTGGTGGTAATCATCGGTATTTTGGCTGCAATTGCTACTGTATCTTACAATGGCTATGTCGCTCGGGCGCAAGTGGCTGAAGTATTAACAATGATTTCACCCTATAAATTAAAACTGATTGAAAATTATTCAGCGGAACAAAGCTGTGTAGATTTGAATACAGCGCTGAATGAAAGTATCAGTACCAAGTATATTGCGAGTAGTGAAATTACTGATGTGGCAGGAACGTGTTCAGTGGTTTTTACCTTTAAATCAACAGATGTAACTTTAGGTCTTCGTTCAAAGCAGATTTATTTTAATATTCCAGATGGTTTAAATGGTGCTTGGAATTGTCAATCGGATGATATTTCGCAGCGAAATTTGCCTGCTACATGTCGTGGTATATAAATATTGGTCGTGGTATATAAATATTGAATGTGAAACCGTGAGTATATTGGATAAGTGCTGATTTCAAAGGGATGAGTTTGCTGTTTGAGTTACCCAAACCGTAGTGGGTGTATTTTATATGAAATCAAATTTCAAATGGTCATTTATCTGGATCGGCTTTGGCTGCTATTTTTATTCACGATTTCCATTCGATGTATCGGACTTTTATCAGTTATAAAGCGTTTACTTTCTCTACCAAACTCTAAATATGCATTGCGCTGTCATTGATTCGCCATATAAAAGCATCACTGTATACAAAATAAACGACATGCATAGGCTTGAAATTGAGCAATAAGCGCCCAAAATACAGGTGGTGCAGGAATAATTAGCGAAAATTTGCCCCTGAGGCTTTACCCATTCCGCTTTTTTTAAGACAATATACGCATCTTTGAATTCTTATTCATCTTACTCTTTTAAACCATTTGTTTGGACTCTGACCTATGACAACCCCGCTTAACGAACGTCGTATTGCAAACGCAATTCGTGTATTGGCAATGGATGCTGTGCAAAAAGCAAATTCAGGACATCCAGGTGCTCCAATGGGGATGGCAGATATTGCTGATGTGGTGTGGCGTGAATTCCTCAACCACAACCCTGCAAACCCACAATGGGCAAACCGTGACCGTTTCGTATTGTCAAACGGCCATGGCTCTATGTTGCAATATGCGTTATTGCACTTAACAGGTTATGACCTGTCTATTGAAGATTTAAAATCTTTCCGTCAATTGCATTCTAAAACTCCAGGTCACCCAGAATTGGGCTATGCACCGGGTATTGAAACAACGACTGGTCCATTGGGTCAAGGTATTGCAAACGCTGTAGGTTTTGCACTTGCTGAAAAAACTTTAGCGGCTCAATTCAACAAAGAAGACATCACAGTTATAGATCACAACACATACTGCTTCTTGGGTGACGGTTGTTTAATGGAAGGTGTTTCTCACGAAGCTTGTTCATTGGCAGGTACTTTGGGTCTAGGTAAATTGGTTGTTTACTACGATGACAACGGCATCTCAATTGATGGTGAAGTAGAAGGCTGGTTCTCTGACGACACAGAACAGCGTTTCTTGGCATACGGCTGGCAAGTGCTTAAAGTTGACGGTCATGATGCAGACGCAATCCGCGCAGCAACTGTTGAAGCGAAAGCTGAAACAGCTAAACCAACTTTAATTATCTGTAAAACCATTATTGGTTTAGGTTCTCCAAACAAACAAGGTAAAGAAGATTGCCACGGTGCGCCGCTTGGTAATGATGAAATCGCTTTAACTCGTGAAGCTTTGGGCTGGACAGAAGGTCCATTCGAAATTCCTGCTGATGTATATGCAGCTTGGGATGCAAAAGCGAAAGGTACTACTTCTGAATCTGCTTGGAACGACACATTTGCGGCTTATGCTGCTAAATATCCAACAGAAGCGGCTGAACTCAAACGTCGTCTTTCTGGTGAATTACCTGCTGACTTCGCTGTAAAAGCGGATGCTTATATTGCAGAAGTAAATGCAAAAGCTGAAACAATCGCTACTCGTAAAGCGAGCCAAAATGCCATTCAAGCATTTGCACCACAGCTTCCAGAAATTCTAGGTGGTTCTGCTGACCTTGCAGGTTCTAACCTGACTTTATGGAAAGGCGCAGAAGGCGTTGAATCTAACCCAGCGGGTAACTACGTTCATTACGGTGTACGTGAATTCGGTATGACTGCAATTGCGAACGGTGTAGCGCTGCATGGCGGTTTTGTTCCTTATGTAGCAACATTCCTGATGTTCATGGAATATGCACGTAATGCAGTACGCATGTCTGCATTGATGAAACAGCGTGTAATTCATGTGTATACCCATGACTCAATTGGTCTAGGTGAAGATGGTCCTACACACCAACCTGTAGAGCAAATTGCATCTTTACGCGGAACACCAAACCTAAACACTTGGCGTCCATGTGACACTGTAGAAGCGTCTATTTCTTGGAAATCTGCATTGTTACGTAGCGAAGGCCCTACAGCGTTAATCTTCTCTCGTCAAAACTTGCCATTCCAAACTCGTACAGCAGATCAAATTGCTGACGTTGCGAAAGGCGGTTATGTACTTGCAAAAGAAAAAGGCGAATTGAAAGCAATCATCATTGCGACTGGTTCAGAAGTTTCATTGGCAATGGATGCTTACGCACAGCTTGAAGGCGTACGTGTTGTTTCTATGCCATGTGCTGAAGAATTCGTAAAACAAGACGCTGCTTACCGTGAAGCGGTTCTTCCTGCTGCGATCCGTGCGCGTGTTGCTGTTGAAGCTGCGCATGTGGACTACTGGTGGAAATTTGTTGGTCTTGATGGTCGTGTAATCGGTATGACGACTTACGGTGAATCTGCTCCAGCAAAAGACTTGTATCAACACTTTGGTATTACTGCTGATGCTGTTGTTGCTGCTGTGAAAGAAATTACCGCTTAATCTGTAAAGATTAACCGTAATAAAGACGCCCCAGAGAAGGGGCGTTTTTTATTGCAGAGATTAAATTTATTTTTAATTGTGAAATAACGATTTGTAACGAATGAATTAAAGCATTGGTTTAAAATTAATTCATTCATGCAGTATTCAGCCACGGGTGCAATGTTGCCCCAAGTGAGGAAACGATGAGCCTTTACGATCAGATAAATGATGAAATTGTACTGATGGATGCTGGTGAACAGAAATGGATAGGCACGGACTTAGAGCTTGAAGCCATGGTTGCAGTAGAATTGATGCTGCAAGATTTGCAAGAAGACAAAGTGATTAAGATTCGCCGTAAGAACCATGAAAAGCATACAGGCTTGAAGCAGGTTGACCGCATTTTGGTTGAGAAGCTATAAGCTAAATGGTTAAAAAGTCCGATTGTTCGGGCTTTTTATTTGCCTATCGTATTTATAAAACGGATAAGAAAAAGTCCATCCAAGACTTATCAAGACTAAAAAAGAGCGCATTAAATAAAGTGTTTTAAACACATGAAGCTTTATTTCAGTTATAAAAATCCAGTGCTCATTTAAAAAAGACATCAAACGTGCAAATACAGATTAAAAATTTAACAGAAATTTCAAAAAACCAATGGCAGCCGCTTTGGGAGCTGTATTTAAAATTTTATAAAAGTCAGGTGCCAGATGAAGTGACTGAGCGAACGTGGCACAGGTTAAATGCTGCTGACTGCGAACATATGTATGGCTTTGCAGCTGTGATTGATCATCAAGTAGTTGGGATTGTGCATGTCATTGAACATGAGAGCTGCTGGACATTACAGCCTTATGCCTATTTGCAGGATTTATATACCCATGAAGATTATCGCGGGCAGGGCATCGGCAAGGCGCTGATCGCGAAAGTGAAAGAATATTGTGATCAGCGGCAGTGTGACCGTGTGTATTGGCTTACGCATCAGGATAATGAAACTGCGCAAAAACTGTATGATCAAATCGCGAAAAAAACAGGATTTATCCAATATCGCTGTCATTAACTCAATGTAAAAGGCTATTCTAAATGAACAGCAGCTCTTGCGTGAAGAGCTGCTGGATCTGAGCATTTAAGCTGAAACTTTAAAGTTTTTAGCTGAGTCGGCTTCTTGCTGAATGATCCATTCTCCACCTACGCGGAATGATGATGCTGAGGCGTAGGTGTCTTCCATAAATTGGAAAAAGCTGATTAAACCGTTTTGAACTTTGGCTTTAATTGAAAAAGGCGAGGTGAAAGTATTTTTTGCATAGACTGAGGTGTAGGTGAATTGACCAAATACAGCTACAGTTTCATCTTCAGCGATCATATCCGTGATATGAAATTCATCGATATTCCAGTAAGTGCCGACATTGGCAAAGGTATATATAAATGTCTCTACCTGTTCCAGACCCAGCCCACGGCTCAATTTGTTTAAGTTCTGGGTTGCTGAAGTTTAAGGAAACATACGCCGCGTCTTCTGCAACCAGCAGCTGAGTTGCATTTTCGACGAGTTCTTTTGAAGTATTCATAAGAAATGCCAAAACGACATCTTTGGGAGTTTTAGTGTTTAAGGCTTTTTCAATAGCCAGCGATTGTTCTGTCATTTTTGGGTACTCAGATTTTTATGATGTCTAAAAATCTTAAGTGGATTTGTTTAGAAAACCTACGACTCAGATAGGTTGATGTTTCCTAAATTTAGGATAAATCGTCGGGGAGTAGCTTGAAAAGAATAATTATTTGAAATATATGGAAAATTTAATAATTGAGAGTGGTTGTAGATGCTGCTACAGATTTTACAAAACTATCGTTCTAAACATGCAACAAAACGTTTTATCTTTAAAGCTGTAATACGGCTAAAAATCTATAGACTTAATGGTATTCGAAAGTGAGATAAAAACATGAACTTTAAAGCATTAACAATCGGTTTGGCGGTAGCATCAGTTACAACAATTTCTATGGCAAAACCTGTTGCCTATCAAATTGATCCTACTCATACCGCAACAGTATTTACTTGGAATCATTTTGGTTTCTCAACGCCTTCTGCAAACTTTAGTGACATTCAAGGGACAATCAATGTCGATAATGCAAAACCTGCAAATTCGTCTGTGAATGTGACGATTCCATTATCGAGCTTAAATACCAATGTCAAAGCATTAGATGATCATTTAAAAACAGCTGATTTCTTTGATGCTGAAAAATATCCAAATATCACGTTTAAAAGTACAAAAGTTCAAGCGATCAGCAAAACTAAATACAAAATCACGGGTGATTTAACAGTTAAAAATGTGACTAAACCAGTGGTATTGGATGCTGTATTGAACAAGCAAGCCGTTCACCCAATGACTAAGGCGGAAACGATTGGTTTTAATGCAACGACTTCTTTTGATCGTTCAGCATTTGGTGTCGGTGCATATGTACCAAATGTAGGCGACAAAATTACGGTAAATATTACGACTGAAGCGGCTGTGTCTACAGCAAAGGCAGCAGCGAAATAAGATTTAGCTTCCTCAGCTAAGTTAGGAAAGCACCCATTTGGGTGCTTTTTTATGTCTCGTAGATGAGTATTTGATGAGTGGTCAATCGCGATTGAGCAGCAATAGGCAGCCAAAACTGATGAAAATTCCACCGGTAATGGCGTCAATTTTTTTACTAAATTTTTGATAGTAATGGGTCATTTTAGGTGCTGAGAATAAGACCGCAACCAATGCAAACCAAATCAAACTTTCAATAAAGACTAAAGCCAATAAAGAGCTTTGATCAAAAATGCTGACCTTTGCACTGATCCCAATGGAAAATACACTAGTGAAATAAACCAATGCTTTAGGATTGGCCATATTGGTCAAGAAACCTTGGAATAACAGCGTCAAAGGCGATTTTTTCTGTACAGCTTGCTCGGTTGGTTTCGTTATTGTGCCGAGGTCTTTACTCCATGCAGATTTTAATAACTGAGAGCCTAAATATAAAAGATATAAGCCACCCAAAATCATGAGGCATTGTTGTAACCAAGCCATTTTTTGAAATAGAAAATGTAAGCCACTTATTGCACAAATTGACCAAACTAAAATACTAAGTGATATACCTAATGCGGCAAATAATGCATGTGATCTGGATTGTCGAATAGCACTTTGAGTGACAAAAAAGAAGTCTGGGCCTGGGCTGATGAGAGCAAAAAAGTGGATGAGCGCAATGCTGAGTAAGGGAGTCATTCTAATGGCTTATACGTTTTGAAGTGCAACCGTTATAAGCCATTTAGCATTAAATTAATAGCTGTTTTAAAGCTCAAGCTGTTGTAAAAATTGTTGCAAAATAAGGGGAGCAACACGTTCTAAATGAGGTGCTTGTTGTTGGCTTTGCATGCGCAAATTTGGAATGTTAATTTGTGCTTTATGTAATTCACATGTATGCCCAATCAGCCATTTTTCCATGGCCTGTGCTTCTGCTTCAATATGAAACTGTAGGGCTAAAATATTGGGCCCATAGCTAAACGCTTGATTTGGATAAATTGCCGAGCTGGCGAGTAGCTGTGCATTTGCAGGTAAATCAAAGGTATCGCCATGCCAATACAGTACCGGTACTTGATCTAATGGCGCTAAAATATTGTGAGTAATGGCTTCAAGCGCTAGGGAACTCCAACCGATTTCTTTGCTATGACCTGCATAAACTTTAGCGCCCAATGCATACGCAATAAGCTGAGCACCTAAGCAAATGCCTAAAGTCGGTAATTTACTCTCTAAACGTACTTTAAGTAAGTCTATTTCTTTTTGTAGGAATGGGTAGTCATCAGTTTCATAGACTCCGATCGGGCCACCCAAAATGATGGTAAGCCCTGTATGTTGCATAGCTTTACTCAGGTCATCGACTCCAGCTTCGAAGTATCTCACCCGATAACCCAGTTGGTAAAATACATCTTCCAATGAACCCAAATCTTCAAATGCAAGGTGTTGAATGACGTAGATGGTTTCGTTTAATGCAGTACTCATAGGGATTTTTCAGGATTAAGATTTCAAAATAGAATGTAGCTTAAATTGCCGGAGATTAAAAAGGAAAACTGTAAATTTTTCACAATTTCGAAAAGAAATAAATATAGAAGTTGGTTGAAGCGGATTGTTTTTTCTTTGAGTGATTATGTTCGACGATAGAACTTAGCATTTAAAACTTTGGTGCTGTGAATTAAGGGATCCCGCAAGGCTTTATTGGCAAAATTTATGAGAAAAAGTGCATGAAATTTAGATAAAGCTTTGGTTTAGTATAAAAAAAAGATGAAAAACCAATGGAAAAGCGTTTAGAGATGCGTATGATGAAATCTTCGACAAACAACAGTTCATTTTTCTTTTAATATCATCACATAATTAGATAACTGATTTTAAAAGTAAAAAAATATAAGCCAGGGAACTTGTATGCAGTCAAAACATAATCGAGATGCCAGTCTCTTGCATGCGATACATAAAATTTTATTAAAGGAATGGGACCCGTTAGGGATTCGCCGTATTCCTGCTTTACGTGATGAGTATGATGATTATTTGCCCAATATTTTTAAATTAATTCAAGAGGATTCAAGTGAATCAGAAATTTTTGAATATTTATGGTGGGTTGAGCAAAAAGTCTTAGAGAAAAAAGGACAGAAGGAACATACCCTAAAAATTGCGAAAATGCTGAAGGCAATTGAGCGCTAGTTTGCGGTCGTGTACGCATAAAAAACCGATATATATCCGTATCGGTTTTTTATATTGAATCTCTTAGAAGTCTATTAGAAACGGTTTAGAATTTCTTTTCTAAGGTAAATATAAAGCTTGGAATTGCTTCATTGATACGAGATTGGTATAGCGCGCCAGAACTTTGTTCTTTTAACACTTCTTTATAATCTGAGCTGAGAATATTACGTGCATTGACCGATGCAGACCAATTTTGATCAAAGCGTTTAGTAAAACTCACATCCATGTTGACACGTTCATTGCTGGTGCGATTATACGGCTCGTTACTCAGCGCTCGTGTATATTCTGGGGTGTAATTGAGGTTCACACTTGTTGCAATACGCCACGGTTGGTAGTTGTATGATAAACCAGCACTTGCGGTATACGGTGCAACATCGCTTGCCAAGCGGTCAGAGCCGTCAGCTTCTTCAATTTTTGCACGTACAGTTGAAAGCTGAGCACTCAACATAAATGAATGGCCGTTTTCAGTTTGTTTTAGGGCATAACGACCTGCAATTTCTACACCATAGGTGGTTGCACTGTCTTGGTTATATGGGCGTTCGACAAAACGGCAATCTGTATTTCCCGTTTCGCAACGACCACCTGCAGCATTTTCAGACTGAATTGATTTTTCGATATAGTCGTTAATTTCTCGATAATAGGCTGTGACATTAACGCCGCCAGCAGGGGTGTTATAGCCTAGGGTTGTTTCGTAAGCATTAATAGTTTCAGGTCGTAAGTCAGGATTACCACCACGGTCAGGGTTGTTTAGTGTCCCTGCATCGCTATCTGTAGAAACTGAAACAGTCGGCATCAATTGATTGCTACGTGGGTTTTTAAAAGCCTGACTCAAATTGGTTTGAAGTGACCATTGGTCATTAAAGTCAAAACGGTGTGCTAATACAGGACTCAAATGCTGATCTTGATAATCCACTAAACCTGAACGATCAATCCACTCTTGGCGTACACCTAAAGTTAATGTTTGGCGCTGCGTATATCTCCAACTACCTTCGACATATGCAGCATATAATTGTTCATTTAAGGTCTCTGCAATATTGCTTTCAAGTTCATTGCTACGTAGGTCGGTACCAAATTTTATTTGCCGTTTTGAGTCGAACTTTCGGACACCGTCGTAGCCTAAGCCATATTCATTAATTTGTTCGTCAATATACGATTGAGAATCTCTAAATTCTGTCAATTCAGTTTCATTTTGCTGTTCGATAGATAAGCGAATTTTGTCTGAATTTCCTTGGTCTTTACGCTCATACCGTGTGTTGAGACGAATGCTGTCATTTTTATCTTTTTGGACTTGGGAGCCACTTGAACCTTCGCTTTCATTGTTGCGATAAAACATTTCAGCGACCAGTTTTTGTTGATCATCAAGCTGATATTCAACACGAGGAGTTAACATCTGTGAAGTACGATTGGTGATGCGTTTCTGGGTTTTCGTTCCTGTTGCATCTTGTGTACGGGTGAGTGTATCTGAATCATTCCACATTTGGCTCCCAGATAAACTATAGATCCAAGGGTCCGAGCGGCCATCCATTTGAAAGTTTAAATTTGTACGTTCTTCTTCACGTGTATTTGATTTGGTTAGGCCATAACCAGCACGTACAGATCCACTCAAGCGCGTGCCATTCAATGGTTCTTTTAAAATAATATTGATGACTGCAGATGATGCAACCGAGCCTTGAGCGACGCTCGGTTGTTTTGTGATTTCAAGGCGTTCGATCATTTCGGGTGTAATGCTATCAACAACTGACATGCCGCCGCGAGGACCACCCTGTACAGGTTCACCATTGATTAAGAACACGGGTGCGCCACCACCACGAAAACGCATGCCGCCAGCACCTGCACCACCACGTGGACCACCACCAGCACCGGGGAGTTGAAACCCTGCAGCACGACGCAGCGCATCATTGATTGACTGATCGCCAAATTTCAACATTTCATCACGGCTTACAATGGTTTTTGCGACAGCACTGATATCTGGGTCTTTGGGCTTAGTGCTTGCTGTCGGAACTTCAAATGTTAAAGCTTCCATTTGCTGAACTGCTACAGATTCTTGCGGATTTTGAACAGTATCTGCGGCCCAAATTGATGTTGAGATCGTAAGTAATGCGTAACTTAAGCTGGTCAGTTTGAGTGTAGTGTGCGCGCCGTGCATTATTTGGTTGTCCAAATGTAATTTTGGCAAAGAATAACGGAAAATTATGGAGAAAAATTGAGGAAAATTGGCGAGATGAGCATTTCATCAGATTATTTTTTAACAGGTAGGTGAAAGGTCGTGTGGCAATAGGGGAAGCCTTATTCGTTGGGGGAAAATTAAGGCCTATTAACGTCGCTACAATATAATAAATAACTGAGGTGACGCAGTAGCATCAGAAGCGTACTTTGCTTCAAATAATAAAGATACGCGGTAATGTCATGCGCAATTGTTTGAGACAGGACGACTTCTAATCAAAAATGTTTTTGCGATACGTTGAATAATTTGACGGTAGTGAACGAGTTTTGTTGGTGAGGTGCATTGCACCGCAAGATGGTTTCCTTGCGAAGCTTCGCATCTCATTTTGCCGAATGAAAAACAACGTTTCGTAAGAGTACCTCCAGCCGAAGGCTAATCTCTTTATTCAATCCCTAAATGCGAAATTACTTTTATGTGCATAACATGAGTAAATAAATCTAAAAATAAGCCGTTGAAGAAAAATTTAGACATAAAAAAAACCTCATCTTTCGATGAGGGTTTTTCGTATTCTGGAGCGGGAAAGGAGACTCGAACTCCCGACCCCAACCTTGGCAAGGTTATGCTCTACCAACTGAGCTATTCCCGCAATGAGGTGAATTATAGAGAATTTCACACAACTGTCAACTCTCTATGCTTCTGTTTGCTCAATTAATCAGCACGGCGCCAAATAGTACCTTGACGAGTATCTTCCAGAACAACCCCTTGATCTAACAAAGATTGACGAATGTCATCTGCTTTGGCAAATTCTTTGGTTTTTTTCGCATCTTTACGTTGTTGAATTAAATCTTCAATCTGTTCTTCTGATAAGCCTAATGCTTCCTGACCGATATCAGATTTCAGGAAATCATCCACATTGTGTTGCACCAAACCTAAAATATTGGTCAAGTGACGCAATGTCGAATAATACACAGTCGCTTGTTCAGCATTTTCATCTTTCACGGCACGGTTCAATTCTTTGTTGACTTCAAACAATACCGCAATTGCTTCTGCGGTGTTGAAATCATCACGCATAGCGGCATTAAAGCGCTCAACTAAAGCATCATCCAAAGTTTCTACGGTTTTTTCACCATAGACTTGCTGATACGCTTTAAATGAATGATAGAAACGGGAAAGGGTATTTTTCGCTTCTTTTAAAGCAGTGTCAGAGAAGTTTACTGGGCTACGGTAATGTGATGACACAATAAAGAAGCGGATCACTTCAGGGTGGAATTTATCCATGACATCACGAATAGTGAAGAAGTTACCTAAAGACTTCGACATTTTTTCGCCATCGACATTAATAAAGCCGACATGCATCCAGTAATTAACATACTGTTCGCCAGTAGATGCCTCAGATTGCGCAATTTCATTTTCATGATGCGGGAAAGTTAAGTCTGAACCGCCACCATGAATATCAAAATGGTTACCTAAGCAGCAGGTCGACATCGCTGAACATTCAATATGCCAGCCCGGACGGCCATTGCCCCAAGGCGAAGCCCAAGAAGGTTCATTTTCTTTGGCATGTTTCCAAAGCACGAAGTCAAAAGGATGTTTCTTTTCTACTTCTACATCAACGCGTTCAGAAGCACCAGCCTGCATATCGTCAAGTTTACGACCCGAAAGACGACCATATTTGGCAAACTTTTCAACTTCAAAATAAACATCGCCATTTGCAGATGGATATGCTGTACCTTTGTTAACCAAGCTACCAATCATATTCTGCATTTGATCGATATAGTCTGTTGCACGTGGTGCTTCATCAGGTGCTGCACAACCTAAATTGGCAGCATCTTCGTTCATGGCCTTTATAAAACGGTCGGTTAAAGCAGTAATGCTTTCGCCATTTTCATTGGCACGGGCAATGATCTTATCGTCAATATCGGTAATGTTTCGAACGTATTTAACGCTCCAGCCCTGACTGCGCAGGAAACGGATAATATAGTCAAATGCAACCATAACTCGAGCATGACCAATATGACAGTAGTCATACACAGTCATTCCACAGACATACATGTCGATATGTCCTTCTTTGCGAGGTACGAATTCTACTTTTTTACGTTGCTCTGAGTTATATAGAACAAAAGGTTGCATAGGTCTTCAAATTGTTTCTACCGAAAGATGGCTCATCTTAACCTAAGCATTTTTTTTCATAAAGTTAAAACCCAAAAAAGCAGATATTTTTTAATGCTTGATGTAATTGTACTGCTGGAAAAAGAAGTTGAAGGCTCATTTGATTCGGGCTGAATTTCATTTGAGAGTTGAATTCAATTTATCTGTTCCTAAGATAAAAAAGAAGAAATGCATCTTTTCTGCATAATTCATGAATTCTTATACATTTGGAAACGTGCTAATTGCATAGATATGATAAAATTGTGAAAATTTTTTATTTTGAAAGTGAGAGCGCACCTCTCACGGCTTAAGGTATAACAACTTTGAATCCACCAAATATGCCGAATCAAGTCGATTTTCAGAAAGTCGCATTAGAAACTTTGCGTATTGAAGAGCATGCTTTACAAGTATTAGCGACGCAAATAGATGATCGTTTTAGCCAAGCCTGCGAAATCATTTTACAGTGCAAAGGGCGTTTAGTGATTACTGGTATGGGCAAATCGGGGCATATCGGTCGTAAAATGGCCGCTACGTTTGCCTCGACAGGTACGCCATCTTTCTTCATGCATCCAGGTGAAGCTGGACATGGTGATTTGGGCATGTTAGTTAAAGGTGATGTGCTCATTGCAATTTCAAACTCAGGTAAGAGTGATGAAATTATGATGCTCATGCCGTTGATTAAACATTTGGGCATTCCTTTAATTACCATGAGTGGCGACAATAAAGGCCCAATGCCACAAAATGCCGATGTCGCATTGACCTTGGGTAATATTCAAGAAGCATGCCCTTTGGGTCTAGCGCCGACCTCAAGTACCACTGCAACATTAGCCTTAGGTGATGCCCTTGCAGTTGCATTATTGGATGCACGTGGCTTTACCTCAGATGATTTTGCACGTTCTCATCCTGCTGGAGCGTTGGGTAAACGTTTGTTATTGCATGTAAAACATTTGATGCATACAGGTGAAGACTTACCCAAAGTGTCGCCAGAGACACCAATGAATAAAGTTCTGTACGAAATTTCAAATAAGCGTTTGGGTCTTACCACGATTGTCGATGAAAACGATACCTTATTGGGTATCTTTACCGACGGTGACCTACGTCGTTTGATTGATAAACAGCAAGGCTTTGATGTGAATATGAAAGTCTCAGAAGTGATGATTAAAAATCCGTTGACGATTTCACAAGAAGAACGCGCGGTACATGCTTTAGAACGTATGAACGAAAAGAAAATTACACAATTTGTAGTTGTTGATAATGCCAATAAAGTGATTGGGATTATCAGCATGCATGATCTGATTCAGGCTGGGGTAAATTAAGAAAATGGCATCGTATGTATTGCTAGAACAAGCGCGTCACATAGAAGCACTGGTACTGGATGTAGATGGAATTTTAAGTGATGGATTTGTAACGTTGACCAATAGTGGCGATGAAATCAAATCTTTTGATATTCGTGATGGCTTGGGCATGAAGTTGGTGCAAAAAGCGGGTATCAAAGTCATTATTATTACTGGCCGTAAAAGTAATATTGTTGAAAAACGCATGTCTGACTTAGGTGTGGACTTGGTTTTTCAAGGTCGTGAAGATAAAGGCGTTGCCTTGACTGAAGCCTGCGCACAGTTCGGTATTGATCCTTCAGATTGCCTATATATGGGCGATGACTGGCCCGATCTTTCAGCCTTTGCTATTGCGGGGATGAAAGTGACCGTACCAAATGGACATTTAGAAGTACGTCGCCGTGCAGATCTTGTTACGCAGGCGATGGGTGGACGTGGTGCTGTTCGTGAAATCTGCGATATGCTTTTAGTTTCTAAAGGTGTATACCAGGAACTACTTGAAAAATATGCAAGTGCACCTTATTAATAAATTGATGCAGTCATTGGATTGAATCTCCGCTTATGGATACTAAAGTTTTATACGTGACAGCTGTGGTCATTGCTGCAGTAAGCGGTGGTTTTTATTATTTCGGTGGAAAGGGTAATAAGCTTCAGGCGGACTCTTCGAAAAGTATGACTTACTCAGCTGAAAACATTAACCTGACGCAGACTGATGAGCAGGGAAAATTGCATATTCGTGCGCAAGTCGATCGACTTGAGCAGGATTTGCAAAAGCAAACGTCTCATTTGGTCAATCTGAAAGCATCGACCTATCAAGATGGTGCTGTCGATGCCACGTTTTTTGCCAAACAAGCCAATGGTATGGACGATAACCAAAAAGTCGTGCTGAGTGACAATGTGGTTGCAACAAAATTGATGCGTGAAGGGCAAATGGAGTTTCGTACTGAGGAACTAACTGCTTTTCCAAAACAGCGTGAAATAGAAACGGACAAGACTGTAACGGTGATTTCACCACAAGCCGAATTTGTCAGCCAAGGTTTAAAAGCAAATTTAAACGACGGTCAATACGAATTTTTTAATATTCGAGGAAAGTATGAACCATAATTTTAATCGAAAAACTGCAAAAACTTTCCTAAAACGTACAGTGCTACTCGGTTCACTGGCGATATGTTCGGTTGCAGCTTTTGCTTTGCCTTCAGATCGTAATCAACCGATTTCATTGGTTGCCGATCGTGCAACATTTAACGAAAAAACCGGGATTACGACGTATACCGGTAATGTCATCATTGAACAGGGTTCGATGAAGCTTCAGGCAAACTCAATCGTTGCGAACTTAAACAGCAAAAAAGAGATCAGTACGATTACAGCAACGGGTGGGCCAGCACATTTCCAACAAAAAACTGACCCTGCCAAAGGCTATGCAAAAGGCCAAGCTCAGAAAATTGTCTACAATGCTGAAACGGGTATTATCACCATGACAGGTGGTGCTTTGTTACAACAAGATGGTGCAAGTATTCGGGGTAATAGCCTGAAATACAGTATGAATAAAGGTGACATCGTTGCTGAGGGTACACCAAATAAATCTGGATCTTCTTCGGGTCGTGTACAGATCGTAATTCCACCGTCAAGCACTAAGTCCTTCCCAGGAGCACGTGATTAATGGAGCAAACCTCGCAAGTTCAAACTTTATGTATTAAACATTTAGCCAAAAACTACAGCAAGCGTTGGGTGGTAAAGGATGTGTCCTTTAGCATGCAAAGTGGTCAAATTGTGGGTTTACTTGGTCCAAATGGTGCAGGTAAAACCACAAGTTTCTATATGGTCGTTGGTCTAGTGCGTATGGATAAAGGTGAGATTCATTTAGATGATCTTGATTTGTCTGACTTAGCAATGCATGAGCGCGCACGTAAAGGTATTGGTTATCTACCTCAAGAAGCATCTATTTTTAGAAAATTAACCATTTCTGAAAATATCATGTCGATTTTAGAAACCCGTAAAGATCTAAATAAGCAACAACGTCAGCAACGTTTAACGGAATTGCTTGCCGACTTTAAAATCACACACATCAAAGATTCTCTTGGTATGAGTGTGTCGGGTGGTGAGCGTCGTCGTGCGGAAATCGCGCGTGCGTTAGCGGCAGACCCTAAATTTATGTTGCTAGATGAACCTTTTGCAGGGGTCGATCCTATTTCAGTGGGTGATATTAAAGACATTATCCGAACATTGAAAGATCGTGGTATTGGCGTATTAATTACAGATCATAATGTGCGTGAAACCCTTGCGATTTGTGAGCATGCTTATATCGTGAGCGAAGGTTCAGTGATTGCAGAAGGTACTCCAGAAGAAGTCCTTGCAGATGAAACGGTACGTAAAGTTTATCTTGGTGATGATTTTATCGTTTAATTGAATAATATAAGAAATTTCCCGTTGAATGGCGCTAGTTTCATTCAGCGGGTTTATGTTATTGTCTGAAATGACAAAAACTGAGCGATTAATCTAAAAAATTAACAAGAATTCAGTATACTTTAAACTAAAAATACGACCTGCAAAAATCATGCGATTACGAAAGATGAATGGTCCAGAAGTTGGGCGTCCGCGTAAAAATAAGTGTAATTTCTTTTGTATATTATTATTACCCTTTTCCATTGGTTCAGTGTATGCAGCAGATACTAGCACTGCACAAAGTACCATTCAAAAGACATTAGATAAGATTTTTTTACCTAATAAGCCTAAACCTTCTGCCGAAAAAATTAACATCACCGAACTCAGTAAATATAATTTAGATACCTCACGTGTCCA
This sequence comes from Acinetobacter sp. YH12128, assembly GCF_013418655.1. Taxonomy (NCBI): domain Bacteria; kingdom Pseudomonadati; phylum Pseudomonadota; class Gammaproteobacteria; order Moraxellales; family Moraxellaceae; genus Acinetobacter; species Acinetobacter sp. YH12128. The sequence continues at coordinate 167,694 of NZ_VPBO01000001.1, forward strand.
AGAAATGCCAGCCGTTGCTTATGGTCGAACACAACAAGGCAGCTATAATCCAAACACAGTAGCGAAGAATCTAAGTTTTATTGATGCGATACATATCGCCGTCCAAAGACGTCCAGAAATCACACAAAGTATTGCTACAGTCGCATCGCAAAACGCTAATATTGACCTAGCGAATGCTGCATATTATCCCCAAATTTCAGGTGGATTGAGCACTGCAGATCTGACTAAAGGCGAGCGTGGACGTCAGTTGGTATCTTTAAATGCGACGCAGATGTTATATGACTTTGGTAAAACCAAAAGTGCTGTCGGTATCGAAGAAGCAAAAATGTTACAAGAGCAGGCTAATGTACTTGTAAATTTAGATGAAGTTTCTTTTGATGTTGCAAATGCCATTATCAACATTAAACGATATCAAGAAGTTGCTAAAATTGCGCAGCAGCAAATTGCCGGTGTGAGTCGGATTGCTGAGATTGCTAATTTACGTGCAACCGCAGGGATCAGTAGTCAAGCAGACCCTATTCAAGCCAAGTCAAATTTAGAAGCTGCGGAATCAAATTTAATTGTGCAAGAAACTCAACTTCGACAGTACCAACAGCGACTTCGTACCTTGTTAGGTTTTGATGTAAGTCAGATCAATTGGGTGATACCCGATCGGATCTTAACTGCAGCGGCTTTATATGAGGATCCGGACTTCAAGATGATTCCGAGCATGATGAAAGCACAGGCTGGAGTTCAAGTTGCCAAACTGCAAAAGCAACAGTCAAAATTAAGTGCTTATCCAACCCTCAATGTCAAAGGCAGTCTGAGTCAGGCGGTGAATGGCCGTAATCCAAATAATGATGAAGATGATGGTTTATATAATTCAATCATGTTGGAAGCCACCAGTAATTTTTACCAAGGTGGTGCAATTGCAGCGCAAACACGTGCCGCAAGCTATGCAGAAGAAGCAGCAAAAGCACAAGTAAATACAGTGTATTTGGATGTGATTGATCAAGTCCGAATGATTCGTGAACAAATCGAAAATAAAAAGCGTCAAATGTCGATATTGGTGCAGCGCCGTGAAACAACGGTAAGAACCAAAGAGCTGTATCAAGAACAATATAAATTAGGCACTCGAACGGTTGTCGATCTACTGAATGCAGAGCAAGCCATACATAGTGCCGCACAAGAAATTGTGACATCGCAATATGATATCTACTCAGCACTTGCACAGTACATCCAAGTGACAGGGCGTTCACGAAATATCTATGAACTTAATAATATATCTATTCAGGGGTTTGAAGTTCAGCCATGAGTAATACAATAAATTATCAACCGTGGCTACAAGCGGTTCTGAATATTGCAAAGCATTATCGAATTGAACCCTCTGAAGAACGTATACGGTTGCAGTTGGATTGGGATCAACACAAAAATGCCGATGAACTGGTCGCAGTTATGGCACGCCAAATTGGATTAAGTGTTCGTAAAAACAAATACGACATAAATCTGCTCAATCCATGGCGCTTACCTGTATTGGTTGAGTTTATCAGTGGTGAAGTGGGTGTGGTAGAACGCATCGACGTAGACGGTAATGCCAGTGTCCAATTGAGCGGAGATGAAGGTTTATCTCAAGTCTTCTCTATTGAACGATTGAGCCATGGCGTTCGCAATATATATATTCTGCGTCCAGAGTCATCTGTACCCGATGCACGTGTTGATGAATACATCAAGCCGTTTGAAAAAAATTGGTTCTGGTCGATCGTTTTAAAAGACTGGAAACGCTACATCGACATTATGTTTGCTTCATTAATGGCAAATATCTTGGCCCTAGCCACCATTTTATTCTCAATGAATGTGTACGACCGTGTCATTCCATCTCAATCTGTGCCGACTTTATGGGTACTTGCGGGTGGGGTGTTAATTGCAGCGATATTTGAGTTTGCATTACGTGTTTCACGAATTTATTTGTCGGATATTATTGGTAAACGTGCCGATTTGAAAATTTCAGATCGTGTATTTGGTCATGCATTAAGAATTAAAAATAGCGAACGCTCAAAATCTACAGGTACTTTTATTTCACAGATTCGTGAATTAGAAGGGGTACGCGAAATGGTCACCTCGACGACTGTTACTGCGATTGCCGACTTACCGTTTTTCTTCTTGTTCCTGTTCATCTTCTGGTTAATTGGCGGCAATCTATTTTGGGTTATGCTGTTGGTGGTTCCTTTGATGATTATTCCAGGGATTTTGGCGCAAAAACCATTGGCTAAACTTGCACAAATGGGTATGCGCGAGTCTTCGATTCGTAATGCCTTATTGGTTGAATCTGTGCAAGGTATGGAGGATATCAAATTACTTCGTGCTGAATCACGTTTCCAAAACCAATGGAACCACATGAATGAAGTGTCTGCTGATGTCAGCATGCGTCAACGTAAAATTGTGGGCTTAATGTCGGCATGGACGCAAAAAATTCAGGGTCTAACGTTTGCAATTGTTGTACTTGTCGGCTGTTTTGCTGTGATGAAAGGTGAAATGACCACAGGTGCTTTGGTGGCTTGTTCGATTTTGTCTTCACGAATGTTGGCACCGATTTCTGCACTGGCAGGGGTATTAGGTCGTTTACAACAGGCTAAAGTGGCAAAAGCCGGTCTGGATGAGCTCATGAAGAAACCTGTCGATCAACCGGATTATTCTCATCTTATTCATCGACCATCAATTAATGGTCATTATGAACTCAATGGTGTGTCATTTAAGTATGGTGAAGATGACCCACGTCCAAGTCTTTTAATTCCAAAACTGGAAATTAAGGCTGGAGAAAAAATCGCAATTTTGGGCCGTAACGGTGCTGGTAAGTCGACGCTACTCCAATTGTTATCGGGTATGCAAACGCCAGTACAAGGCAAAGTTAAATTAGATGGGATTGAGCTGTCTTTAATTGACCCCGCAGATGTACGCCGTGATATGGGGCTATTGAACCAAAATTCACAGTTATTTTATGGTACGATTCGTGAAAACTTGACCTTGGGTGCTCCGCTGGCTACGGATGAACAATTGATTGAAGTACTGAAAATTACGGGTGCAATTCACTTTGTTCAAGAGAAAAAAGAAGGGCTAGACCATATCATTTTAGAAGGTGGTGTAGGCTTCTCTGGCGGTCAACGCCAAGCTTTGTTGCTTGCACGCTTATTGATTCGTCAACCCAATATTTTATTGCTTGATGAACCTACAGCAGCCATTGATGACGTATCTGAGAAGCAGTTGATCGATCATTTAAAAGGTTATTTACAAAACCGAACTATGGTGGTAGCAACACATCGCCGTGCGGTACTTGAGTTGGTTGACCGCATTATTGTGGTGAATGAAGGTAAAATTGTCATGGATGGGCCTCGTGATCAAATTCTGAATCAGAATGCTCAGAAAAAAGTAGCTGGGGCTTAAATCATGAGTGAAAATAAACAAGAAATACAACGCTCGACCAAAGTCAGCTTTAAAGAGCCACCATTACCGAAATCGAGTTTAATCATTTGGATTATTACGATTGGTCTGGCAATCCTTTTAGTTTGGGCTTGGTTGTTTAAATTAGAAGAAGTCTCTACAGGGACAGGTAAAGTGATTCCATCTTCGAAAGAACAAATTGTTCAGTCGCTTGAGGGAGGTATTTTAACCAAGTTGAATGTGAAGGAAGGTCAAATTGTTGAACAAGGTCAAGTCCTTGCGCAACTCGATCCAACACGCTTCGCATCAAATGTTGGTGAAACCGAGTCTTTACTTGTGGCATCACGTGCGACAGCAGCACGTTTACGTGCAGAAGTGAATGGTACACCATTAACCTTTCCTGAAGATGTTCAAAAGATTCCAGCTTTAGTGAAGGAAGAAACAGCTTTATATCATTCACGTCGTGCAAACTTGGAAGAATCTGTTGCCGGCTTAAAACAGGCATTGGTGTTAGTTCAACAAGAATTGGCCATGACTGAGCCGCTCGTTGCTAAAGGGGCAGCAAGTGAAGTTGAAGTACTTCGTTTAAAGCGTTCAGCGAATGACTTACAAAATCAGTTAAATGATGTCCGTAACCAATATTTGGTGAAATCACGGGAAGAATTGTCGAAAGCCAATACTGATATTGAATCGCAGCAACAAGTGGTGAAAGGCAAATCGGATACGCTGAGCCGTACCGTTTTTAAATCTCCAGTTCGTGGTGTGGTCAAAGAGATTGATGTGATGACATTGGGCGGTGTGATTCCGCAAAATGGTAAATTGATGACTATTGTACCTTTGGATGAACAGCTTTTGGTAGAAGCACGTATTTCACCGCGAGATATTGCTTTTATTCGTCCGGGTCAAGAAGCCTTAGTGAAAATTACGGCATATGACTATTCGATCTATGGTGGTCTAAAAGGTAAAGTGACCGTCATTTCACCAGATACTTTACGTGATGAAGTGAAACAAGATCAGTTCTATTATCGTGTTTATATTCGTACAGATAGTGATAAATTAAGCAATAAAGAAGGTAAAAGTTTTAGTATCACTCCGGGTATGGTGGCGACAGTTGATATCCGTACCGGCTCGAAAACTGTACTTGAGTACTTAATCAAGCCATTCAATAAAGCAAAAGAAGCACTTCGCGAACGTTAATAGCGCAGTGCCAATCAAGCCTCCAGCATTGGGGGCTTTTTTGTGGATGTAAGTCTTTCAAAAAACGCTATAATATCCTTTGATATAGGATCTAAAGACGTTATGCCATTTACACTCGCCGCACAGTTTGAATATGAAGAAGACATTAAAAAAAGTCGTTTTCAAGCCATCGCAGTTCCTGTGGAAAATGAACAAGCCGTTAAAGAATTTCTCGAAGCCCATAAAGATATCTCAACAACACATCAGTGTTGGGCATGGAAAATTGGACATACCGTACGTTTTAATGATGATGGTGAGCCTTCAGGCACAGCAGGTCGGCCCATTCTAGCAACCATAGAAGGGAATGACCTAACCAACGTGTTGGTCTTGGTTAATCGTTGGTATGGCGGAATTAAGCTCGGGACAGGGGGATTGGTACGTGCCTATGGTGGCTGTGCAGGTCAATGCCTTTTACAAGCTGAAAAAATTGAACTTATTGAGAAGAAAAAAGTGCAATTTAGTTGTCAGTTTAATGAATGGGCAATTTTCCAATATGAACTCAATCAGCAGCAAATTGAATTTCAGGAAGACTATACAGCGCAGGGCGTAAATGTACTTGCAGCATTGCAAATTCATCAAATCCAACCGCTACAGTTAAAGATTCAAGATGTAACTCGCGGACGTGAACAATTGCATATCATCGAGGCTGATGAAGATGAATGAACAAGATCCATTATTGAAATATCGAGAGCAACATAAGCATCGTCTGAATTATATGCCTTGGTTGTATTGGTCACTTAAACCGAAAAATCGTGGTTGGGCCGAAGCTTGGCAACAGGAATATCAAGACTATCTCAAATCGATGGAAACCGTTGAAATTGGTGAAAACTGTTTTATATCGCCATTGGCTCATATTTTTGCCGAACCGGGACGTAAGATTGTTATTGGAGATAACAGCTTTATTGCGGCGGATTGCACTTTGCATGGCCCAATAGAAATAGGCAATGAAGTGGCGATCAATCATCACTGTATTTTAGATGGTGGGCGAGTGGGCATCAAAATTCACGATCAGGTTCGTATGGCGGCATATTGCCATTTATACGCTTTTGATCATGGAATGGATGTTAATCAACCCATTTATCAGCAGGCTGTACGATCACAAGGGATTGAGATAGAGCGTGATGTTTGGTTAGGGGCGCATGTTGGAATCAAGGATGGCATTCACATTGCTGAGCAGGCTGTGGTCGGTATGAACAGTATGGTGACGAAAAATGTTGAAGCACGTGCCATTATTGTGGGTAATCCTGCAAAATTCATTCGATATCGTGAATAAATAATCACCAAATAGGTCATAAATCATTTTTATGCTTACACAAATGCATGCACAGTGAAACAGAGTTGTGATAAGTTAAAAATAACAAACAACATTTTATAGCCAAGCAATAATAAAACGAGGGCTAATCATGAAACGAGTTATCGCCTGTATCGACTCTTCTCCATGCATTAATGCACTAGCTGATGCTGCTGCTTGGGTTGCTAAACAAACGCACCGTGAGTTGGTTTTACTACAAATACTAGATTACTATCCGGCAAGTTATCACTTAGGTGAAATCAGTGGCGTGATTGGGTTTGAAAGTAATGCCATGCTCTTGAAAGAACTTGCGGAGTTAGAACAAAAACAAAGTGATTTAGCGTTAGATTATAGTAATAACTTGCTCAAACACATTTCTGAAATGATCCAAGATAAGCATGGTATTCAAACCACCCATATTCAGGAAAAGGGCGACTTCTTGGAGCAAAGTTTTAATGTGTTGCAAGATGACGATATTGTTTTAATTGGTCGCGTGGGTGAACGTTCAGCAGAGCGCAATAAGCCGCTTGGTAGTAATGTTGAAAACTTTATACGTGGTGCATGTTGTACAGTTATGACTGTAGGGCCAACGTTTAAACCACCGACTCGTTTTATTTTTGCCTATGAATATTCGCCTAAATGTGTTGAGTTAATGAAGCGTGTGGCACAAAGTGACCTACTCAAACTTTTACAATGTCATTTGGTCTATGTTGGAGATCACCCACAAATCTTGGATGATCCAAAAAATTATTTAACCAATGCGGGGCTCGATGTGGTGACGGAATACCGTTATGGCGATGTTTCGGAAAATATTCTGGACTATCAACAAGAGCATGGTATTCAGTTAATCGTACTTGGCGCTTTTAGCCACAGTAAAATCCATCAGTTCTTCTTGGGCAGTATCACCACCAGTATTTTCAGAAATTCGAGTGTTCCATTGTTGGTTGTAAAATAAGTTGAGCAAACGAACAGAGTTGATTTAATAGACGGACAATTACGAGTAAATAAATAATAAGTTGTTGATTTAAAAATAATCAGAGTTATCCTCAAAAATTGTGGATAACTCTGTGTGTAGTATTTGTAGGTAATTGTTTTTAAAATAAAATATTATATTGATTGTTTTTTATACCTTTATTCGAGGTGTTTAAAAAACACCTCGATTGAGATTATTTGACGATTGCAATCGCAAAACCATCATGACCTTTACAACCTACAGTTTGAAGTGCCGTGCAAGATAAAATTTTTGGATGATTTTGCATGGCTTTGAACATATCACGGATACCTTCAATGCTTGGTTTGTGGTTTTCAGCATTTAGAATCTCACCTGCACGAATTACATTGTCTAAAACAATCACTGTACCTGAATGAGATAAATTTAAGCTTAATTCTAAATATTCAGGGTAGCTCTGTTTGTCTGCATCGACAAAAATAAAGTCAAAAGGTTCGGTATCTTCAGGAAGGGCACGTAAAATATCTGCCGCACGACCACATTTCAGTTCTATCGTTTGTGCAAGCTTTGCATTATCAATATTTTCTTGACCGAGGGCAGCATGTGTATCACGACCTTCAATGGTCAGAATGTAACCATCATTAGGTAAGGCACGTGCTAACCACATGGTGCTATAGGCTGCAAAAGTTCCAAGTTCTAAAACGCGTTTACACTTGTTCATTTGGATTAACATTTGAAGCAGCATGCCTTGATTAGCCGCTACAGCAAGATGATCAGGAAAGCCACGTTCATCCGTATGTTGAAGTGTTTGGGTCAATATTGGATCTTCAGGAATTAAATGTGAATCGATGTAAGCATCAATGTCTGTCCACATTTGTTGCATGTTGTCGCACCTCGTGATTGATGCAAGCATTTTAAACCTTTCCACCAACATCGCAATTTATTGTTCTATATTTGAATATTTTATGTACAAAAAAGACCTCCGAAGAGGTCTTGATATGACGATGTAATGTTTTAGTAATTACACATTGATGAGCGACTTGAGTGATCAGGCCCCCAAGTACGGTAGCCTTGAGTATCAATATGAATTTGTCCGCTGGCATATAAACCTAATCCCATATTGAGACTCTGCCCGTGTTGTGACCAAAATTGGCATAAACGGAACTTGGTATTTTCAATATAACTGTAGTCTTCGGGCTGTGGGTACGCAGGTCCAATACGGAAATCAATCGCCGAGTTATATAGGTGACGAGATGAACTTGCACCACCGGCACATTGGTTCAAAGGCAAATCACGATAAACTGAAGTCACTTCAAAGTCCGTTAAGATATTTGCAGCAACTAAATATTTAAAGACACGTAAGGTCGCAATTTGGTTTTGCCATAATTCACGGTTAGGCACCATATATTCTGAGCGACCACATTTTTGCCAATCACGTGCAGTACGCATCAGCTCAAATGAAGGGATGATATTGCCTACACCATTTTTCTCTAAAAAGACTTCATAGTCTCGAACGCGACGTAAATTATCGACAGACGCGACCCATGAGTTGTACGCATAAGGCACCACTTTAGGCGGGGCTTGTCTGATGGTCGTCACTTTTTCTTGAGGTATGTAAATACGTTTACCGTCGGGAGTTGTAATAGTGTGACCTTGTTTTTGTGGTGTAGTTGTACAACCAATGAAAACAAGAGGAAATATTGCAACGGACAATAATCCCTTGAGTAAATGCTTCATTATAGAAATCAATTATTTATAAACTCGTTCTATTTTAATCCAATTTGATTGAGAAAATTTGAATAATTTGCAATGAAATGTGTGCTTTAAGTATAAAAAAAGATCAGCATGTGCTGATCTTTTCATGAAAGCGTAAAATTACTTTTCAAGATATTGTAATTTATCAGCTTTACCGTTCCACTCTTCACGGTCGGCAGGTTGATCACCAATTTGAGTGATGTTCGGCCATTTTTGAGAAAGTTCAGTATTAAGTTCGATAAATACTTCTTGACCTTCAGGTAACTCATCTTCAGAGAAAATCGCGTTAGCTGGACACTCAGGTTCACATAGCGCACAGTCGATACATTCATCTGGATTAATAACAAGGAAGTTTGGACCTTCATAGAAACAGTCAACAGGGCAAACTTCTACGCAGTCTTGATATTTACATTTAATACAGTTTTCAGTGACAACAAAGGTCATGGCGACAGCTACCTAAAAAATATGGTTCTAATAAACTAATGGTGTATTTTAGGCAAAAAATAGGGTAACTAACAATTCCTTTTATTGATAATTATTATATGCAGTGCTGTTAAAATCACTAAAAACTGAACAATTTATGTAAATTTCACAATGAATGAGAATCATACTCAAAAAACTGATTAAATTACATCTGTTTATCGAACAATATTTTTATGTGCATTTTAAGCATGAAACATTTTAGAACATTAATTTTTTATCAATTTATTGCTGAATAGCCGCAGTAGTAGATAGCAAACATTCACTAATTTACGCGTTTGAATGGTGTCAATGCAAAGAACACCTTCATTGGTGTTCTTTGCATATCTCATCTATCGCTTCTGCTCAATTTAGATCTTAAGTAAATCCTTTAAAGTGTAAAGCTGTTGTAATGCTTCACGTGGACTTAAGTTATCGATATCAATGTCTGCTAAGGCATCAAGTACGGGCGATGTTTTTTCAACTTCAACTACGCGTTCAATGACTTCAGGCTCTGCGAGTGCCGAGAATAGATCGGTTTGTACAGCCGTATTGAGTTGCTGTTTTTGCTGAGTTTCTAATATACGAAGGCGATTTTGCGCTTCTTTGATCACAGCTGCAGGAATACCTGCAAGCTTTGCCACCTGTAGACCATGACTTTGACTCGCCGGGCCTTGTTGAACTTTATGCAGTAAGATCAGGTTGCCATTTAGCTCACGAGCAGTCACATGATAGTTATCTATATTGGCGTCTTTGCCTAACTCGGTGAGCTCAAAATAATGCGTTGCAAATAGGCATAAACATTTAATGCGACGCGTGAGATCGAGCACACATGCCCACGCCAAAGATAAGCCATCATAGGTACTCGTACCACGTCCGACTTCATCCATCAGTACCAATGATTGATTGGTCGCATGATGTAGAATCTGTGAGGTTTCAGTCATTTCCACCATGAAGGTTGATTTGCCTGTAGACAAGTCGTCGGCAGATCCTATACGGGTAAATATCCGATCGATCGGCCCTAATACGGCAGATTGGGCAGGGACAAAGCTACCACAGTAGGCTAATAAGCTGATTAAGGCAGTTTGGCGCATAAAGGTCGATTTACCGCCCATATTTGGCCCTGTGATAATCGCCATGCGGTGATTAAAGTCCAAACTAGTATCATTTGGAGTAAATGCTGATTTGCTCAGAGATTCCACAACTGGGTGACGTCCGGCTTTGATTTTGATCCCAACTTCAGGGCTATATTCAGGACGTGACCAATTTCGTAATCGAGCTTGATGGGCAAAATTAGCCAGTAAATCAATTTGCGCTATAGCGGCGCTCATCATTTGTAAGTTGCCAATATCTGCACGTAATTCATCGAGTAATAGTTCAAAAAGCATTTTTTCGCGCGCTAATGCACGTGACTCACTCGAAAGTACCTTATCTTCAAAAGATTTCAACTCAGGGGTAATGTAGCGTTCCGCATTTTTTAGGGTTTGGCGGCGAATATAATGATCAGGTGCTTGCTCAGCCTGCGCTCGAGTCAGTTCAATATAGTAGCCACTGACACGGTTATAGCCAATTTTTAAGGTTGAAATTCCGGTTTGTTCACGCTCTTTGATTTCGAGATCGATGAGGAATTGTCCTGCATGGTCACGAATTTTACGCAGTTCATCCAGTTCAGTGTCGAAGCCCTCAGCAATCACATTTCCATCACGTAAAAGCACCGGCGGGTTTTCTACGATGGCAGACATGAGACGCTCATGTAAGCCGTGAAAATCACCCATTTCATCATTTAACTGAGCGATCAGCTTAGATTGATGTGCCTGAATGATCGGTTCAAGTGCATGTCGAAGATAGGGAATTTGTGCACAAGTTTGACGTAACTGAACTAGGTCTCGTGGACGAGCACTGCCGAGCGCTACACGAGATAGCACACGTTCAATATCGCCAATTTCTTTGAGAACTAAGCGGATCGGAGACTCATGATAGCCTTGCAGCATCGCTTGTGAGGCATCTAAACGCGCATCCAATAAAGCGGTATCTCGTAAAGGCTGCATCAAGGTACGACTCAATAGGCGGCCGCCCATCGCAGTTTGGCAATCATTGATTAGTTGGAACAGGGAAGTACCATGTTCAAATAGGGGATCAATCAGTTCTAAGTTACGACGAGTGACGGGATCGAGCGCCACGAAATCACTACTTTGTTCGAGTTGAATGCTGCGGATATGTGGTAAAGCGGTTTTTTGAGTGACTTTTGCATAGTGAATCAAAGCCGCTGCGGCAGCTTTCGCCAAAGGCAAATGGTCAATACCAAAACCTGAAAGTGTGGCTACTGCAAATTGGTCACACAGCGTTTTTTGCGCGTTATTTAAATTGAAGTCGACATTTGGACGTTTAGTAACAGGGCAGTCTAACTGACGTTTAATTTGCTCGACAATATTCGGGTCAATAAGATCTTCATCAATCAAAATTTCGCTCGGCATTAAACGAGAAAGTTCGATTGCCAATTGTTCCAGTTGATAGTCCATTTGCTGAACTTTGAAAATACCTGCACTGAGGTCCAGTAAAGCAATCCCGATTTGATTTTGTTGTAAGCAGATTGCGACTAAATTTGAACTTTGATGAGAGGCAATCAGTGCGTCATCCGTTAATGTCCCCGGGGTAATGATACGGACAATTCCGCGCTCAACCGGCCCTTTGCCAGTTACTTCACCAATTTGTTCGCAGATCACCACCGTTTCACCTTTTTTTACAAGGCGGGCTAAATAGCCTTCAGCAGCATGGTATGGGACACCTGCCATTGGAATAGGCTCACCATTGGCTTTACCACGATGTGTCAGTGTAATTCCTAAGAGTTTTGCTGCTTTATGCGCATCTTCAAAAAAGAGCTCATAAAAATCACCCATCCGATAAAACATCAGTGAATGCGGATTTTGCATTTTGACTGACATGTACTGTTGCATCATCGGGGTCAGGGTTGAAAGGTCAACTTTGGAATTATCAGCTTGCATGAAACGAAATACCTTAAAATAAAAATTTGTGCGCTGCTAAACGAAAAACACTGTTTTGATGAAAATTGGATTTAGAAAAAGTCCTTATATTTATTTTGTCTCTTCATTCAAAACCACAGGTGTACGTTAACAAATCGTGTTGCTGATTCTAGCAAAAAAAGTGACAGGAAAATGCCAGAAAAGGTTTGTCTGCATGTAAAAAAAGCAGTCAAAATATTATTTATAAACGCTAAAAAGTCTGTGTGTAAATTCAACAATGGATAAATTCACAAAGCGATAGACTGACTCAAACATCTAGCTGCGCTTCAGCCTGAGCTAATCGATATTGGTTGCGACCGCTGCCTTTTGCAAGGTAAAGCGCTTGATCGGCAGCCAATATAAATTTCTGAATTTGATCAGATGTAGATGGAATGATCGTTTCCGTACCGATGCTAATCTTCACAAATTTAGACATATGGTTGGCTGGATGTGGAAGTTCGAGTGATTAAATTCTGCATAATAAATCGGCTGCCAAAGGTTCAATTTTTAGCTTCAGTTAACACCCTAAAGAGGAGTAAAAACTCTTCGCTGCCATAGTGTGCAGCTAACTCACCATTTCGATTAGTGATTTGAGACAAAACCTCAGTAATTTATGTGAGGCAGATGTCACCCGCCTGATGACCTAAATGATCATTTTAATTTTCAAAAAATCGATATCGATCACCATGATGCTTAAAGGCTGTTGATGGCGTAGGGCATAATGCCATAGCTGTTCTAAAGCTCCTTATAACGGACGACGGTTTGCTAGCCCAGTCAGTGGGTCATGTTCTACCAACCCGCAACCATGGCAATATAAAAACGCATACCAACAAAGGCATAGATGATGACCAAGGCATACTTCATGGCTGCATGTAATAGCGCATCATTGTGATCATTACAAATCACAGTAAATATGATCGCAACAGCGCACATCGAGCCTAGACAAGTATAAACATTAAAATAAGGGGTTAATGCGGAAAAAAAGAAAAATCCCATGCGATCAGAGTGATAAACACTACCCAAATATACAGAGGAATCTACAAAACTGCGTTATGGAATCACTTGATAAATCCCTGAACATAACAGGGCATACAGGAAAAAAATAATGATCCCGCGAAAACGAAATTCTTTCGCCGCTTCATCACGGTAGAGCGGCTGATAAATGGATTCTAAATTTGGCGTAAAATAAACTTTATTTAATCGAGTTTTGATTAAACCCTCAATTTCATCCCGATGAAGTAAGTTTGAGCCTTTTAATTTCATAATTCGATATGCTCATAAAAAATTTAGGATATGTGCACAACTTTTTTGTCTATATTTAACCCGTATTTATCTCTAATATAAGATTTGTATAAAATTTAACAAGTGATTTTGAGTTTTAAAATGATTAAAAAATAAAGGCTTATATAATAATTATGTGAATATTGGCCTATTCAAGTAAATGCAGAAATGAAAAAAACCGATCCTGAGATCGGTTTTAAAATATGTAGATCGAATTAAATGTTGTATTGCATTATGGTTTATAGAGGCCAAGTTCAATCAAATGCAGTCGTAGTATACGGCGCAGTTCGAGTACAGCTTCTGGGGTTTCTTGAATTGAATGACCACCTTTAATGATCTTTTCTGAAACAGCACCCTCTAAATGCGCACTGGTGTATGGCACGACATCATCTGAGATTACATTTTTATCTTGGCTGTTGGTGTTATTTCCCATAATTGAGTGAAACTTCAAACCTATACGTGGCTGAATATCTTCAGTGAGCGCAATAAATTTGGATTGGTGGCTTAAGTCACTTGGTCCATTTTGGATTAAGCCGTGGTCGATTTCACGGAATAAATCTTTCAGGTCTTCTTCCTGAGTTAACACATCACCCATGGCTGATAAGAAAGCGCCCGGAAGTTTAATGATTTTTCGAGCAGCTTTGGTAAACCAACGATCTGCGTATTCAGTACCACGATGCGGTGCAGCCAAGAAAATCGCACGGCTGAAATTTGGAATATCGTCAATTACCATACGCTGCTTCACGACTGGAATATTGCGGTACTGATTTAATTGACGTGAGTTCATCATTTTCAAAGCAGATTGTGTGGTATCGGCTTGGCTAACCAGTAGTCGTGCAATAATTCCGCCCATACTATGACCAACTAAAACCGCATCTTTTTTAGCTGCAGCATTGGCGTCGACTTTATTAAAAGTTTGAGTCAATATGGAATAAATTTGGAAGCGGCTTTCAATAATCGGCATGTTGGTTGAGTAGAACACTTGCCACACTTGATAATGCTCACGTAGCACTGAATCGCCCATAATATCGTTGGTGAGACGAATCCATGCTTCAGGGCTACTAGCAAGACCATGTACCAAAACGATGACTTTTTTGTCAGGATTATATGGTTCAAGCATGTATAAATGTGGCATCGTGAGTTTTTCATCACGGTCAATCAGGGATAAATACGCTGCCTTGCCCAAGTTGTTTTGTGCTAACCAAAGACCATAAGGTGCAGAAAAATTGGCTGCAAGGGCATAGTTTTTATTGGCAATATTGACCTGTTCATATTTGTACGGGTCGTAAGCCTTAATTTGAAACTCATGCTGATTTAAAATTTGATCAACTGAAGTTGTGGTGCTTACAGGTTCCGCTGTTAAGGTTGCAGCTAAATAGCGCGCTTGATGGATATTAGGGTTTGAACCAGACGGATATTTAAAATCTATTGGGTTGATAATGTATTTGGCTTTGCCTGTTTCAACTGTATGTTCTTCGGGTAAAACCACAAGAAATTCGGAACCAAAACCATCTCGGCGGGTAATAGAACGTAAACCTGAGAAGTTGAGGTTATAGGTTGACATCAATTGTTCAATTTTACGATTTTTGAGTTCTGGATAGTGGCTGAAGTCAATATGATAGGTGGTTTGTCCGACTTTGATCTGTTGGGTGACTTCTTGTGGTTTATAACGTAGTGCATAGCTGCTGACCAGTTTGGCAATCCCTTGATTATAGAAATCTCGAATTTGAACTTGGCGGTTATCAAAAATACGGTCAGCAGGCGCACGTTTGGTTTTAAACATGTACGCATAGCTATAGCGGATACTTTTATCCAGTAGCGTCAGCTGTTGATCTAAACATTTGTTATAGGCGTCTTGTTCAATTTTTTGTTTTTCTTCTGATTTGTGGCTAGTCAGTAAACCTATTTTACAGGCAGAAGAAGATTCATATTCGATTGCTTTGGCTAAATATAATTCACTTGCCGTAGACAATAATTGTTCGTCTTGAATTTGTGGGATCTGTTGTAGTTCATCAACACAGGCTTTCGGGTCTTCTATACACGCTTTGGCTTCACGACCTGTCATCGACAAGACGTTTAAACTGGCTTCGCTGAGTTTGTTTCGAGAAATAATACTTTCACGTTCATTGGCAATGGAGACGTTCAGTTTTTGGTTTTTGACGCTGACGACCTGGCATCCACTCAGGACGCTGGTACTCATGATTCCAAGGAGCAGTATTGTTTTAGTATTTAGCTGCATAAAGGGGTCGCACATTGGGTTAAATATTTTCAAATCATACGATAATTGTCAGGATTTTCAATTCGCCTTAAATGAAAAAAGACCGTTAAAACGGTCTTTTTTCAAAAGAATTTTCTAAATCGTTACAATTAAGACGCAGCTTTAGGCGGATTTAAAACTTGCCAAACATTCCAACGGCCTTGTTTTTCAATTTCTTGAATTAAGCGGTCAGCGACTTCGCCTTCTTGTGGGTATTTGACTTTATAGTTCTTTAAGACCTGAATTGCGTTCTTTTTTTGTTCCATCGCAATATAGTTATTTGCTGCAGAAAGATAAGCTTCTTGAACACCCGCTTTCATCGCTTTGTCTAAGTATGGGATCGCTTCACGTTGACCACCACCTTCAGATAAACCAAAACCGAACCAGAAGTTTGCTTCAGCATCATCTTGGTTGATTTTTAAAATACGCTGTGCGTAAGTTAATGATTTAGTGGTGTATACAGAACCTAAGTCGAGGTTACGTGCCATCACACTGGCTTTAAAAGCACGAACTAAAACATCAAAAGATGCGTTGTCTTTAGATGCAAGGGTATCTAGTTTTTGCGTCACTTCTTTAAGTTTAAGTTCAAACCCTTTACGTTCTTGGCGTTGAACAAAACGAGGTGGATAGTGACGTGCTTTACCTTCAACGAGCTGTAAGAAATCATCAATTTCAGTAATGTCGATTTCATTATCACCCGCTAAAGCAGCAAATTTCATTGAACGTACTTTGCTGTCTACAATTGGAATAATCAGACGGTTTTCTTCAAGTGTCAGTTGTTTAGATGGGTCGGTCGGGCTAGTTACCACCATCTTAGTCACAGGCTGTGCTGCAGCTTTTTGTAAATTTAATTCAAAAGGAGGTGGTGCATCGTAGTTAAATGGGTTGAGTGCGTAGAAAGGTGGAGTCAGTTCAGGCTCTACAAAAATCATGGCATCTTTAGGAGCATTATTTTTAGTTGGGGCGCTTCCACAAGCGGCAAGGGTTAAAGCAATACAAGCAACTGCCAAGGGCTTAAGCGTCATATGATTCATCCATTAAATTTATTTTATACAAAAAAGCATGTTGGTCAGTCTAAAAAAACTCTGAACAACATGCAAGTTAAAGGCAACTTATTCTGATTGCTTTTGGTTAAGCCTTAGATTGACTACTTTGAGCTTCGCATTCGCGGCGCACATCTTCAATGATTTTAAGTTCTTCCTGACTAAAAGGTTGTTCATTGAGCTGTTGCTTTTTGAACGTTGGGTCAAGGAGAGACAAACGCTGACACAAATTATTCATACGTTTTTCATTGTGCTGAATACGATCTAACAACACACGCATACCTTCTAACATTGGGTCAGTTTGGTCTTGTGTTGCAGCATACGGTTGGAAACCAATACTTTCTGCATAATCGCGACGACGGCTTTCAGCTTCATCTTTTGGCTTATCTTTCGTGATAAAGCGTGCTGGATTACCTACAGCGGTAGTATCTGCAGGAACTTCTTTAGTCACCACGGCATTTGAGCCGACTTTGGCATTTTTACCTACCGTAAATGGGCCTAAGATCTTTGCACCAGCGCCAACCACTACGCCATCTTCCAAGGTGGGGTGACGTTTGCCTTTATTCCAAGTTGTGCCCCCTAAGGTCACACCATGGTAAAGGGTGACATCATCACCAATTTCAGCTGTTTCACCAATCACCACACCCATACCGTGGTCAATGAAGAAACGACGACCGATTTTCGCACCCGGATGAATCTCAATGCCTGTGGCAAAGCGGCTAAAAGAAGACAATAAGCGAGCTGAGCCTTTACACTCTTTTTTCCAAAGTTCATGTGCCATACGATGCATGATCAAGGCATGAATTCCTGGATAAGTCGTTAAGACTTCGAGTGTATTTCGTGCAGCAGGATCGCGCGCGAATACAGCCTGTATATCTTCTTTGAGCTGCTTAAGCATTAGATTGATCCTCATTGTCTGTAGATTTTTTCCATGTTCCGTTATTTAATGCCTGTACTCGGCTAAAGATGCCACGTAATAAGTGGTATTCCATACGATCTAATTGTATACGTCCAAATAGGCGACGCAAGCGTAAAGGTAATAATCTTGGATTTTTTGGATCCATAAATTCAATCTCTGCCAGCATTTTTTCAATATGCGGGTAGAACTGTTCCATCATTTCATGGGTCACCAAAGGTTCATCCCATTCCATATCAATGTCATCTGTCACATGCATATTGGCATCAGGATTTGCCGTTAACTCAGTATGTGCAAGGGCAGCCATACGCATTTCATAGCAAATCACCTGAATCGCTTGGGCAACGTTCAATACGCCATATTCAGTATTTACTGGAATAGTGACGTGGTAGTTGGCCATTGCCAATTCTTCATTGGTCAAACCACGGTCTTCACGGCCAAACACCACGGCAATTTCTTGCTGTTGTTCGCAGACCGCTTTGAGAGACATTTCGGCAGCAGGGCGAGCGTCAAGTAATGGCCATGGGATGGTACGACTACGCGCACTAGTACCAAAGACAATATGACAATCTTTAATGGCATCTTCTAGTGATTCAACGATTTCAATTTGATCAATTAAATCGACAGCACCGGCAGCTAAGGCATTAATGTCCGGATGCGGGTAAGTCTTCGGTGCAACTAAGACTAACTTTGAAAGTCCCATGGTTTTCATGGCACGTAATGCACTACCAATATTTGCGGGTAATGTTGTGTTCACCATGACAATACGCACATGGGAGAGATGTGCTGAAACCGCAGCATTGTCAGTTTGATTCATGATATTTCCAATATGTTTATTTAAAAAAGCAGTTCAAACAGCGTTTAAACTTTAAGAAAATTGATTGGCTTCTGCTTGGTATAAATCCATGGCATCATCCATGCTCATCCCATCTGGCGGTGGCGGAACCTGCGCAGGAATAGAGGCTTGTTCATAACTTACCGCTTTGGCAGCTTTGGATTTGACATGATATTCGACATGCAAAGATTCTTTACCGAAGTAGTCACGCAGCTTAGACAGTAGCTCATCTAGCGGGGCAACTTTCCAGTTTAAGCCCAAATGAATGTCAGCCGTCGCATATGGATAGTCAATATATAACTGCACAGGAATATGCGTACACATATCGACATTGCAGAAAGGCAGTAGAATATTTTGGATGTCGCGTGAGAGCGTTTTACTAAAATGTTCCGGCGTTAATTTGATTTGAATCGCATTGGCACGTTTTTGACGGATTTCGTTCAGACTGAAGGCTTTAGTTAAGCGACCCATAGGGCGGTCAAAACCTTCACGTTCATAAATTTCACCTTCAATCACCACCACTTTTTCGTTTTGAATCACGTCTTTGAAGCGGTTAAAACGTTCGTGATTCGCAGACACTTCAATACGTGCTGTACCATCATCGAGTGTCACCATCATACGGTTCGGGAAGTTGGCTACATCGACGACTAGGCCTGCAAATACTGTAGTGACACCGCGACGTGTAGGCGTAAGTTCATTAATACGCTGTGAAATAAAGGCTTTTAACTCTGGGCGATACACATCAATCGGGTGACCTGTTAAATAAAGGCCGAGTGTGTCTTTTTCACCTTTAAGACGAACTTCATCTGACCACGGTTTGACAGGTTTGGCAGGTTTACGCTGAACTTCTTCCACTTCGCCAAACAAGTCCATCATGCCTGTTTCGCGGTTAGTGCGTGCTTGATCCGCCGCTTGAACGGCTTCAGGGAGCTGTGCCATCAAGTCAGCACGTTCTAAACCTAAACAATCCAGTGCGCCACTACGAATCAATGCTTCAAGGGTACGTTTATTGATTTTTTTCAGGTCAATACGATGACAGAAGTCGAACAGGTCTTTATAGGGACCATCTTGGATACGTGAGTCAATCACAGACTGCATGGCAGCTTCACCGACACCTTTGATCGCACCTAAACCGTATACGATCGTTTCTGGATCACTGGCATGGAAGTTGTACAAAGACATATTGACCGATGGAGGTAAAACTTCAAGACCGTTAATTCGACAGTCATCGATCAAGAACACTACGTTGTCAGTGTTCTGCATTTCCGAAGTCATTACCGCTGACATAAATTCAGCAGGGAAATGTGCTTTTAACCAAGCAGTTTGATATGCAACAAGGGCATAGGCAGCGGCATGGGATTTGTTAAAACCATAGCCTGCGAATTTTTCCATATAGTCGAAGATATGGTTGGCCGTATCTGCATCAATACCTTTGGTTGCAGCACCTTCAGTAAAGATCTGACGGTGCTTAATCATTTCTTCGACTTTCTTTTTACCCATGGCACGACGAAGTAAATCCGCACCACCTAAGCTATAGCCAGCACAGAACTGCGCTGCTTGCATTACCTGTTCCTGATACACCATAATGCCGTATGTCGGTTCAAGGACACTTTCTAGTAATGGATGTAAGTATTCAAACTCGCCACCATGCATACGGTAAATAAAGTCAGGAATCAGATCCATCGGGCCTGGACGGTATAAAGACACGAAAGCAATAATTTCTTCGAACTTACTTGGACGTGCCTCTTTCAGCATTTTTTTCATGCCGACGGATTCAAACTGGAAGACTGCTGTGGTATTCGCATCTGCGAACACGGCATAGGCAGGTTTATCATCCAAAGGAATCAGGGAAATGTCGACAGGTGTAGTGATATCTGGACGGGCATTGATGTGCTTAATGGCATCTTCAATTACCGTTAAATTACGTAAGCCCAAGAAGTCGAATTTGACTAGGCCGGCTGCTTCCACATCGTCTTTATCGAATTGGGCGACACGGTTAGTTCCATCTGCATCACACAGTACTGCTGAATAGTCAGTTAACTTGGTTGGTGCAATAACCACACCACCGGCATGCTTACCTGTATTACGGGTAATGCCTTCAAGTTTGAGTGCCATTTCCCAAATTTCGGCTGCATCGTCGTTATCTGGGTTTGATGGATTGGTGACAATATCTTTGAGCTGTGGTTCGGCCTCAATCGATTCTTCCAAACTTAAACCTAAAGGCTTGGTCGGAATCATTTTAGAAATACGGTCAGCCAAACCATAAGATTTACCCAAAACACGGGCTACGTCACGAATCGCACCTTTTGCTGCCATGGTCCCGAAAGTTGCAATCTGAGAAACCGCATCACGACCATAGGTACGTGCTACATAGTCAATAACACGGTCACGACCTGCAATACAGAAATCGACATCAAAGTCGGGCATCGATACACGTTCTGGGTTTAAGAAACGTTCGAACAGTAGGTCATAACGCAGTGGATCAAGGTCGGTAATTTTTAAACTATAGGCAACCAATGAACCTGCACCCGAACCACGGCCTGGACCGACAGGGACGCCATTACCTTTAGACCATTGAATAAAGTCCATGACAATCAGGAAGTAACCCGGGAATTGCATGGTCAGGATGATCCCGACTTCATAAGCCAAACGTTCATCATAAGGCTTACGAATTTCTGGCCAGTCGTCACCACGCTGTTCGACAGGATATAAATGCGCTAAGCGTTCTTCTAAACCTTCTTTTGATAAATGTTCAAAATAGGTGTCAATGGTATGACCTTCAGGGATTGGATAATCGGGAAGGTCATGGAAGCCTAAACGTAGTGACACATTACAGCGTCGTGCAATGTGATAGGTATTTTCTATAGCCGTTGGAATGTCTGCAAACAGCTCCGTCATTTCCTCGGCAGTTTTAAAATACTGTTCAGGACTGTAATTTTTAGGGCGACGATTGTCACCGAGGACATAGCCATCGGCAATACAAACGCGTGCTTCATGTGCCTCGAAATCTTCTTTATGTATAAAATGCACATCGTTATGAGCAACCACACCAATGTTAAATTTCTTCGCAAGTTTTACTGCTTCGTGAATAAAGTCTTCTTCACCCGAGCGCTCAGTTCGGGTAATAGCCAAGTAAACACGATTGCCAAATTTTTCGACCCATTCAGCTAACAGTGGTTCAGCTTTTTGCGGGTTGGAAGAGCAAAGCATTTTGCCGACATCACTTTGCATACCCAGTAAAACAATCAAGTCTTGGTGTTGATTTAAAATCCAATCTTTTTTTACGCAAGGAATATCAAGCTGTTGACCTGAAATATAACCTTCAGAAACCAACTCTGTTAGACTGCGCCAACCTTTATTGGTCATCGCTAGAAGAGTAGCTTTGTGCTCAGCATCATTCAAACGAATGGTTGAACCAAATATGGGTTTAATGCCTTTATCTAAGCACTTTTTATAGAATTTTACAGCAGCATGTAGATTTGAAAGGTCAGTAATGGCCAGAGCGGGCATTTCATCTGCAGCTGCAGCTTTTACAAGATCAGGTATACGTACAATAGATTCAGTAATGGAAAATTCTGTAAAAATACCAAGATGTACAAAGTGCATAGATGAGTCCCTGCGAAAACAGCTGCTGATTTTAGCATGCTCTGAGATCAAACTTGCGTTTATTGCATGGCTTTATGCAGATTTATAAATTCACTGTTTAAGCAATAAACGCTGTATGATAATCACCATTTAGCAAGCAATACCTTGATTAACTGAAAAAGCTATTAATTTGCTATTTTTAAAGTTGAAGAGTAGATTGCCAATATAGGGTAAATCATAGTTATGCGGCTCTTTCAGCACGGATTTTGCATGAGTCGGTGAGAGTAAAATCACATAAGCCACTTCATTTGGATTGGCTAATTTTGCACTTTTGGTAAAGTCTTTTACAAATTGTTGATAGTCATATTGGCTTATCAGATGTTTTGACCCAATTTGAATTTTAACGCGTATTTGAGTGGAGTTATCCCATTCCATCCAAACATTCCCTTTGGTTTGTCCAAGTTGGGCGAAGCTGCTTTTATTTTTATAGAATGAATCATTTTTAACTTGAGAATTGTCCTCAGCATAAATTTCAAATTTTAGAAATTTACCTTTTGATGTGACATGAAATTCAGTATTGCCGGCACATTCTGAATATTCATATTTAAGCTTTACTGGATTTTTGCTGATTAATGCATTTGCTTTTGATGCAGGCAAGGGTAAGGCTAAGTCAACATCATTTGCCTTAATACTAGTGACATAGTCATAATCAGCAATGGATGCAGATACTGCTGAAGTGATGAATATCCCCGTTGTGAAAAAAATTTAAGCGGAAAATTTTTGCTGTCAGTGTAGTTTCTATGGGGAATATAAAATCCTGTTCTTTTGATATTTTGTACTCACTCAAGTTTTTGTAAACGTAATATTGAAGGTTATATTTTAAATTTTATGGTGTTGCTAATTTGCCGTCAAAATAATTTAAAACTAAAAAAAATTTTGGTTTAATTGCGGCATTAAAAACTAAATTTTAGAATCTAAGAAACTAAAAAGCCCTCCGAGGAGAGCTTAAATATATGAATTATGCAGGCTTAGCGCAGTTTCGATAACCAGTCCCCCAGACTTTGAACAATTTGTACCAAAATCAACAATACAATGACGGTCATGATGACCACGCTACTATCAAAACGTTGATAACCATAAGAAATGGCAAGATCACCGATACCGCCTGCACCTACTGCACCCGCCATGGCTGTTGCACCAATTAAGCTAATGGTTGCAGTCGTTAAATTTAAAATCAAAGAGCTACGAGACTCTGGTAGGACAAATTTAGTAATGATTTGCAGCGGAGATGCACCCATCGCTTGGGCAGACTCAATGATGCCGTCATTCACTTCAAGCAACGAAGTTTCAATCAAACGACCAATGTAAGGACCAACATAGATTGTGAGAGGAACAATTGCAGCCCAAGTACCAATTGAAGTACCCACAATGACTTTGGTCAAAGGGATGACCGCAATCAGGAGGATAATAAATGGCAATGAACGCAGCGCATTCACAATCGGGTTCAAACCATGGTAGATGACACGGTTAGGCAAAATGCCTTGTGGACGTGAGACATATAAAATCACGGCCTGGATAAAACCCCAAATACAGCCAAAGAGCATGGCAAAGAACACCATGTGAAAAGTTTCTTGTAGGGCAGTAACGAACTGATCCATGGACAAAGAACTTTTCCAAAAGGGTGCTGTAATTTGAGTCAGCCATTGAACAATTAAATCTCTCATTGCTGAACTCCTGCTTGAGTGACTTCAACGCCATGTTGTTCTAAGAACGCCACCGCTTGTTGAATCAATGCTGCATCACCTAATAGCTGAACGAACATTTGTCCAATCACCGCACCATTAATTTCAGTCATATTGGCAAACAAAATATTCAGGCTAATATCAAACTGTTTAATTACCGCTTGAATGACGGTTTCCTGTGCCGAACTGCCCAGAAATTTTAAACAATAAATACTGTTATGGTTTTGATTTTCTAGATTATTTAAAATAGTAACAGGCAGCTGTTGCTGCAATACAGTTTGAATAAAGTTTTTGGTTGTATTGTGTTTTGGCTGACTAAAAATCTCTAAGGTTGAGCCGTGTTCGATGATTTTCCCTTGTTCCATCACCGCAACATAATCACAAACAGATTCAATCACATCCATTTCATGGGTGACCATGACAATAGTAATGCCTTGTTCTTGATTGATTTTCTTTAATAATGCCAATACCGACTTGGTGGTTTGCGGATCGAGAGCAGATGTTGCTTCATCACACAGTAAAATTTTAGGATGATTGGCAAGCGCACGGGCAATCCCGACACGTTGTTTTTGACCACCAGAGAGCTCATCCGGATAGGCATATTTCTTATGTTTTAAGTCAATAAATTCGAGCAACTCTTCTAAACGTTTTTGGCGTTCAGCTTTAGACACACCTAAAAGTTTAAGCGGCATTTCAATATTTTCTGCAACTGTTTTGGTTTGCAGTAAATTGAAGTGCTGGAAGATCATGCCAATATTGGTTCTTTCTTGACGCAGCTCTGCCGAATTTAAAGCAGTAAAGTCTTTATCATGAATAATAATTTGCCCTTCACTCGGACGTTCTAGCAAATTAATTAAACGGATTAAGGTACTTTTGCCTGCACCACTGTAGCCAATTAAACCGAAAATACAGCCATCTGGAATGTCCAGATTAATCTGATCCAGTGCTGTAACGGTTTGGCCTTTTAGCTCAAAATGCTTGGAGATATTTTTAAATTGGATCATAGCGTCAAAAAAGGGTTCAAAAATGAAAAAACAGGCAAAGTAAACTTTGCCTGTTTATTTGAAGAAATTATATTACTATTTTGCTTCAGTGAGGTAGCTAGTTGGTTTGTTTACATCAATTTTAGTACCACCAAAATGTTCATCGATGTAAGCTTTAACTGCTGGAGTGTGGTAAAGCGCGCCCACTTTTTGTAGAACTGGGTCATTTTGACGGTCAGCAGCAACAGCAAGAATATTCACGTTCATTTTTGTACTTTGATCGATTGGCTCATAGTAAACCGCATCTTTCAGTACGTTTAAACCACCTTCCATTGCAAGGGTATTACCCAAAACAATCGCATCAACTTCGTCTTTAACACGAACCGCAGTCGCCATTTGGATTGGCTTGATTACGATTTTCTTCGCATTTTCAGTGACGTCAGCAGGTGTACCTTTTACATCGTCAAAATCAGCTTTAAGTTTGATTAAGCCAGCAGATTGAAGTAGTAACAATGCACGTGATTCGTTTGCGCCATCATTTGGAATCGCAATGGTTGCACCTGTTTTAAACTCTTCAAGTTTTTTAACTTTGCTTGAATAGATACCCATTGGTTCTAAATAAGTTGTCGAAAGCGGTGCAATTTTATCTTTATTGTTGTCGTTAAACGCAACCATATAGGCATATGACTGGAATGCATTAACATCAATTTCTTTGTTCGCTACAGCAGTGTTCATAGACACATAGTCAGTAAAGTTTTTCACTTCAAGTTTAATGCCAGCTTCTTTAGTTTCAGGAAGCGTAGCAATATAGCGCCAAATATCAGCATCTGAACCAGTCGAAGCCATGGTAACAGTTTGCACTTCTGCAGTGTCTTTTTGTTGTGCGGCGTCAGTTGCAGGAGCTTCTTGTTTACCACAGCCTGAAAGGCCCACAGATAAACCGAGAACTAATCCTAGGAGCTTTTTCATATATTCACCCGAGTAAATTTATAAAATTAATAAATTCACAAATCATATTATGGAGAGATTTACTTAAGTCTTTTATCAGACAGGCTGATAGATGCTTAATAATTTAAAATGCTACACAGACTTATACAATTAGATCTGAGTCTATTTCCAAATGGGAAAAGATAGCCATTGCAAGCTGCTGTAAACAAAAGATTTAATAAAGCAAATCTCTATATTTCGCTAGGCATCATATCAATTTTTTATTATTCAATATAGTGATTTAAAAAGTTATGCTTAGCACCAAAAATGTATATGGAATATGTTTAATTAAATAATTTAATAAGTAAAAACAATATATTATTTATAATTAAACTATTTAAGTACGTCATTTGTATAAGTTTAGGTCTATATAACAAATTTTAAAAAGTATTGCTGAAAAAATGATAAAAATGAAATAAGTCCTGTCATACACAAAATTTGTAACATTCATATGTGAAAATAACGAAGTGCTTCAATCTAAGCTGAGTTGAAATCTTTATTGATATATTTGAAGTTCAACTTTGATTCATGGTTTTTCAAAATTTTAGATCTAAATCTGATGAAGATTGAATCCACTATATTGTTTAATATAAACTGCTTAATAATTGATCATAATAAATTGCTATGTGCGGCACGCTATGTTAAATCAGTTTGATTTCGTCTCAATTGTAAAAAAGCCTACGGTACATTATGGCGGTAGATGGGTGAGCCATGTTTTAAAAATTGAAGATGGTAGCCAAAAAACCATTGGTGTATTTTTGATATCAGAACAACCTATGACGTTTGAGGTGCATGTGAAAGAACGTGTTGAAATCACATCGGGGTAGTGTGTTGTGCAAATTGGGGAGCAGGTCGAGTTTGTTCAATATACTTCTGGCGAAAGGTTTATTGTTCCTCAAGATTCAATTTTTTAAAGTGCAATGTACTGATGTCGTTGATTATGTATGACATTTTGATTAAGCATGCTTAAACAGGTTGGAGTTGCTTCAGCTTACACATCAAGATGTTTTAATTGCTAGTGATCGATATTGATATTTTTTCTTAACCCCGCACTTAGCGGGGTTTTTTATATGATTACATGAATGATTTTGCTGTCTTATACGAAATCCTGCGGTAACTAAAATTAAAGTATTTAACATCACCTATAACCACTGTTTGGCAGAGTTAATGTACTTTAGTTTTGCCGTGAATAATTATTGAATTAGCAAAAGGGGATGTGCAAATAATCACTGCGCTGAATTTCATAGAGTACATGACGGTTTAATGGATGATCCGCTGGTACATGCGGATGATTAAATTCACGGACTTTTTGCATACCAATGCGTTGCATGACATGTTCTGATGGAGTGTTCAAACTTGCTGTAAAGGAAATAACTTTATCTAATCTTAAGTTTCGAAAAGCATGTTTAAGTACAGCTTTTGCACCTTCGGTGGCATAACCTTGATGCCAATATTGTGGCAGTAGTTGTCAACCAATTTCAGGGGCATCAGCTATTTCGAACTCGGGTGGATGTGCGTGTAAGCCGATAAAGCCAATAAATTCTCCTGTAGCTTTAAGCTCGACAGCATATAAACCCCAACCGCGTATTTCTATTGCATCGTGTAGGCGTTGCATAAATGCAGTGGCTTCGGAAGCATCAAGTTTGTTAGGGAAATAGCGCATGACGTCATCATCTGCACACATGTGGATGAATGGAGCAGTATCGGAGTCTTGCCATTGGCGTAGGATCAGGCGAGGGGTTGGGAGTTGTATCATATATGTAATACTATAATTTCCTTATTCTTATTATAAAAAGACCGTGAGTAGATGTGATGTATATTTTTGAAATAATTATACCTGGGACTTGGCTTGATTATGAAGATCGTGAATGGAGTTGGGCGATTGAAAGTCAGCTTCGTTCGTTAGAAGCGCAATTTTTTGAGGCAAATTTAGCTTTAAATCTGTTTCATTCAATGGTTCACCAAGAATCAACTTCTAAAGATGATTGGCTTCGAGAAAATAATAGAAGAAGTGAAATAAGGAAGGAGATTGAAGTTGAGATTTTACAAGAGGGTAAGAATCATTGGGATTATATGGAAGAGATTAATTTAAAAACGGAAATTATTTTTAAAAGAGAAAAATGGAGTCAAGGTCGTATACCTAGGGAGTTTAATCATAATTTAGCATTTATATATGCACGAGCATTTTTATATGCTTTGGATACTTTTGATAAATTTCTTAAAGTTTTATCAAATAATAAAGATGTTCCAACGGAGCTGAAAACTACGTATTTGAAAATGTCAGAATATTTTCCTGATTTACGTGGTGTTAGGAATACCGCCCAGCATCTCGAAGATAGATCAAGGGGATTGGGGGCATATAATAAGCCTTTGGATTTAAAGCCTGTTGAGAATAGTTTTATTAATGCTCAACAAGGTGCATTAATATTAAATTGTTTAAATGGCTCTAAGTATGGATCAACTATGGCAGATGGTCATTATGGTGAAGTAGATGTTTCACCAGAATCAATGAATCACTTGCAGTCAATTTTGACAGAAGTTTTAAATTCTTTTAAATGGAAAGGAAGCCCTCAACACAAACCTAGTGCATAGAAATGTGACAATTAAAAAAAACCCGCATTTAGCGGGGTTTTTCGTAATCAAATGAATGATTAGGCATTTTCACGTGCAATTGCGCGGTAACCAATATCTTTACGGTATTGAACGCCGTCAAACGTTACTTTTTGGCACAGCTCTAAAGCTTTCGCTTGCGCTTCGCCAATGGTGTTGCCTAGCGCAGTCACACAAAGTACACGACCACCAGCAGTCACAATGTCACCATTCTCAAGCGCTTTTGTACCTGCATGGAATACTTTTGCATCAGCCATTTCTGTGTCTAAACCAGAAATCACATCACCATTGCTAGAAGTTTCTGGGTAGCCTTTAGATGCAAGTACGATACCTACAGTCTTGCGCTCATCCCATTCAGCTTCCGCAGGTAAGTTACCAGCGATACCAGCTTCAACCAAATCAACTAAAGATGATTTTAAACGCATCATAATTGGTTGAGTTTCAGGGTCGCCAAAACGACAGTTGAACTCGATCACTTTTGGTTGACCTTGTTCATCAATCATTAAGCCTGCGTATAAGAAACCCGTATAAACATGACCGTCTTTTTTCATACCTTCAACCGTAGGACGCATCACTTCATTCATGGTTTTTTCAAATACGTCAGCAGTCACAACAGGCGCAGGAGAGTAAGCACCCATACCGCCAGTGTTTGGACCTTGGTCACCTTCAAAGATACGTTTGTGATCTTGTGAAGTCGCCATCGGCAAGATGTTGTCGCCATCAATCATACAAATGAAAGACGCTTCTTCACCCGCAAGGAATTCTTCGATCACCACACGTGAGCCGGCATCGCCAAATTTGTTGCCAGCCAGCATGTCATCAATTGCATCGAATGCTTCTTGATTGGTCATGGCAACAATTACGCCTTTACCCGCAGCAAGACCGTCAGCCTTGATTACAATCGGCGCACCATTTTTTTCAACAAATGCTTTTGCAGCATCTACTTCTGTAAATACATCATAGAAAGCAGTTGGGATGTTATGGCGTTTTAAGAAGTGCTTCGCAAATGCTTTAGAGCCTTCAAGCTGTGCAGCAAATTGAGTTGGGCCCCAAATTTTTACACCCGCTTCACGGCAAGCATCCACAACACCATTTACAAGCGGTGCTTCAGGGCCAACCACGATTAAATCCACCGCATTGTTTTTAGCAAAGTCGATGATCGCAGCGTTGTCTAAAATATTTAAGGCAACATTTTCGCATTTATTTTCAGTTGCAGAACCCGCATTGCCCGGTGCTACAAATACTTTTGCAACTTTGTCATCTTGTGCGATTTTCCATGCCAATGCATGTTCACGACCGCCATTACCCAAAACTAAAATATTCATCGGTTCATACTCCATGAATCGAAAATGACATAAAGTCCTCAACCTGAAAGCAGGAGAGGACTTTATGCAAGATTAGAAATCTAGTGTATTAAGCAAAAGACTGTGCTTAATTGTCATGATCAAGTTGCCAACTTAGTGACGGAAATGACGCATGCCAGTGAAGACCATTGCAATACCAGCTTCATCAGCTGCAGCAATCGTTTCTTCATCACGCATAGAACCACCCGGTTGGATAATGCATTTGATGCCCGCTTTTGCAGCGTTATCAATGCCATCACGGAATGGGAAGAATGCGTCAGATGCCATTACCGCACCTTCAACCACTAAACCAGCATGTTCAGCTTTGATTGCAGCAATACGAGCAGAGTTAACGCGGCTCATTTGACCTGCGCCAACACCAATCGTTTGACGGCCTTTCGCATAAACAATCGCGTTAGATTTAACGTATTTCGCAACTTTCCAAGCAAAGATTAAGTCATCAATTTCTGCTTCAGTTGGTGCACGTTTAGTCACAACTTTAAGGTCATCTTTCGTGATCATGCCTAAGTCTTGGTCTTGAACCAACAAACCGCCATTCACACGTTTGTAATCTAACTGAGCTTTACGTTCAGTAATTGCAGGAAGCTCGCCGCATACGAGTACACGTACGTTTTTCTTCGCGCCAGTAACTTCAAGCACGCCTTCAGCAACGCTTGGAGCAATGATCACTTCAACAAATTGACGGTCAACAATGGCTTGCGCAGTTGCAACATCTAATTCGCGGTTAAATGCAATGATGCCGCCGAATGCAGATTCAGGGTCAGTTGCATAAGCAAGGTCATAAGCCGCTTGGATGCCGTCTAAAGATACTGCTACGCCACATGGGTTTGCGTGTTTAACGATTACACAAGCAGGTTTAGCGAATGATTTAACACATTCAAGTGCTGCGTCAGTGTCTGCGATGTTGTTATAAGATAGTTCTTTACCTTGAAGCTGTTTCGCAGTTGAAACTGAAGCTTCAGTCGCTGTGTCTTCTACATAGAAAGCAGCAGATTGATGCGGGTTTTCACCGTAACGTAAGTCTTGAACTTTGTTCAATTGAGTATTGAAAGTACGCGCAAATTTATCTGCTTGACCTTCTTCCTTACCTACGCGAGCGCCTAAGTAAGAAGCGATCATACCGTCGTATTGAGCAGTATGTTCAAATGCTTTAACCGCAAGGTCAAAACGAGTTGCATGTGAAAGTGAACCTTCAGCTTTAAGCTCAGCAACGACAGTTGCATAGTCAGCAGCATTTACCACGATACCAACAGAAGCATGGTTTTTCGCAGCAGCACGAACCATAGTCGGACCACCGATATCGATGTTTTCAATCGCATCAGCAAGTGAACAGTTTGGTTTTGCAACAGTTGCTGCAAACGGATAAAGGTTAACAACTACAAGATCGATTGCATCGATGTTGTGTTCAGCCATCACAGCTTCGTCTAGACCGCGACGAGCTAAGATACCACCATGAATTTTCGGATGTAGCGTTTTTACACGGCCGTCCATCATCTCTGGGAAACCTGTGTGCTCTGAAACTTCAACTACGGCAACATTATTGTCTTTCAACAATTTGTATGTTCCGCCAGTAGATAAAATTTCTACCCCTAGAGCAGCAAGTTCTTGTGCAAATTCAACAATTCCAGTCTTGTCAGACACAGAGATTAAAGCGCGTTTAATAGTCATGATCTTCGTCACAGTTTTCAAGGAACAGATTAAAACAAAATTAGCAAAATGCAGGTTAAAAAAAATGCCTGCGGAAGCCGCAAGCATTTTATCATTTATTCACTCATTAAACCGTGAGCTTTCAACTTTTTACGTAAAGTACCACGGTTTAAGCCGAGAATCTCAGCAGCACGGGTTTGATTACCACGTGTATATTCAAGAACTACAGATAGAAGAGGCTTCTCCATTTCCGCCAGCACCATATCGTATACCTGAGATGGTTGCTCGCCTTGCAATTGTGCAAAGTAATGGCGAACTGCGCGATCTACGTGAATACGAAGAGCGACATCAGATTGTGCAGTAAAAATAGGAGATTTGCTATTCATGCGAATTAATCCGAAAAATCAAATATCACTTGGGTAAAGTGATTTGTTAAAAGTGGTCTATAAACTTGAATGAACTCCGTTTTAGTTCCTAATGCGGAGTTCTAAAACTTGTACATTACTTGTAGCTTGACACAACTCGCAAAATTGTTCGAAAAATAAGCGTAACAATAGATTAATAATTGTTACAGCCTAAAAAACAAACAAAAAATCTACTCAATACGCAATAAGTAATAAAGCGCACGGTTGGGATTGTATTTGTTGTGAAAAATTAGCGAGGAGTTTGCAGCACAAAGCTTTCGTGGCGCGTATCATACCATTGTCTAGGAAAAAGTGAGCAAGAAAACTGCATTTTTTTTATGTTTTTTTTACTTTTTTAATAGTTTTTTTCAATATTAGGGGCGAATCAACTCAATTGAATAATTATCGAAGCTTTTGCGTGCAATTGGTAGGCTAAATTGGAATTTAAAAGGACTACTTTTTGGGATCCGTTGGATACCATGCAGACTTTTATCCAAATACTCTTCAGGTAAAAGCGTATAGTTTGCTATTTCAGCACCATTTTCTTTTAGTGAAATTTTCATATTGGGTAAGGCAAGGCTACGGTCATGAAAATTGATCATTTCACCTGTAAAACGTGTTTCATTATTTCCAATGCTACGAATTTTGACTTTTTTGGTACTAATTAAACTGTAATGTTCCTCTAGACGTGAACAATTGAATACATCACAGACCGCAGTAAATGCAGCACCCATCACTGGACTATTTTTTAAATATTGAGGATTGAACCAGAAAAACTGGAATATAAGTGCACCAAATAAGAAAGCATTAATACAGAACCACATAAAATAATTCAGTGGTGTACGTTTTTTATCCTTTTCAGCCTGTTCTGCCCAATTTACAGCAGGCAGGTTGCCGATCGGTTCGGTGCTGAAATAATTTAAGTTATTTAAATAAGTTTTTAGATCGATATTAGAGTTTTCGACTTTTTGATCAAATAGTTTTAATAAATGGTGGGTTGGTGTTTCTTCAACAGTCACTGGTGTAAGCGTATTATTAAATTCGCTGACATTAATAATAGTATTGGAGTTTTTTTGCGGTGCATTTTCTTGCTCAGGGGTAGAAAAAGACAACGCTTTATCTACCACCAAATGAGACAGTGCATTAAAAGATGTAGAGCACTTTGGGCAACAAACCATGCCCTGAGCGACAGTAAGCTGCGGAACAGTTACTTTATATGTTGTAAAACAAGTTGGGCAGTTAGTTAATTTGTCGCTCATAAGTACACATTTTAAATTTTAATACTGTTGGCGTTTACCCGAAATTCGGCACCATGTTTCGTCACGTTTTTCTACGTCTAATATATCAAAAAATTCAGAATAAACACTAGAAACATCAGAAACTTGCTCTTCAATTACACCTGCAAGTGCGAACTCGCCCTCAGATTTAATTAAAGTTGAGAATTCTGCAGCCAAGGCCATTAGAGGGCCTGCAAGAATATTAGCAACAAACACATCGGCTTTTTGTCCAGCGAGTTCTTGGTTGAACTCTTCAGGTAGGCCTACATACAAATTTTCCAGTACACCATTTAATTCGGCATTTTGTTGTGTTGCTAAAACGGCTTGTGGGTCAATATCAGTGGCATAAACTTTTTTTGCACCCAAAAGTAAAGCGGCAACACCTAAAATACCAGAACCACAACCGTAGTCGATGACGATTTTATCCTTAAGATCAACTTTACCTAACCATTGTAGGCATAGGAATGTAGATGCATGGTTACCAGTACCAAAAGCAAGACCTGGGTCTAGTTTGATGTTAACGGCATCTGCTTCTGGCGCTTCCATCCATTCTGGGACAATCCAATATTTCTCACCAATTTGAATAGGCTCATAAGCATCCATCCATGTGCGTTCCCATTCTTGGTCTTCAATGAATTCGCTACGCATTGGTGCTTCAGGAAGTAGAGCTTTAATAAATGTTTCTAATGCTGCAACATCAATTTCTTCATTATCTTCTTGTGCATATATACCAGTTACGATCACTTTATTCCAAAGTGGTGTTTCACCTGGAAGTGGTTCAAGTAAATCCTGATTTTCTGCATCATCTAGCGTGACACTGACTGCACCTAAAGAACTGAGCAGCGTTTCAGTGTAATCAACTTGAGCTTTTTCAACAGTAATATGAATTTGTAACCACTTCACGGACATAACCTAAATGAGTTTTATAAAAAGCTATTGTAACGGAACTCGGCAACTTGCAGCTAGCGATTATCAAAATTGACAAAAAATAAAAGGATGCACGTAGCATCCTTTTAACTTTTCAGTGCCTTAACTTTTAATTGTTTCGGTTGTCGTTGTCGAGATTGGTGCAAAACGTGTAATTAGGAAGCCAAATACAGCGGCAAAGATGTACATAAAGATTGAATATACTGCCGCAGGCATTGCAACTGCAGAGCTGGCCATCACCGTTAAGGCGATGGTCATGGCCAACGTACTGTTATGAATCCCGATTTCAAATGCACATGCACGTGCCTGAGCACTATTGATGCCGAAAAGTCGCGGAACAAAATAACCGATACATAAGCTAAAGATGCAGAATAGAACCGTTGCTAAGCCAACTTGAGTTAGATAAGCCGCAATATTTTGTCGTTCAGAGTAAATAGCACCGATAATAATTAAGATGAGAAAGACCACAGCAAAGATACGGAGTGGTTTATGCAGTTTCTCAGTCAGTTTAGGTGCATAGTGACGAAGCAGCATGCCTATACCGACAGGGATGATAATGATGCCGAAAACTTGGAGGATTTTTCCAAACTGCAGACTGATTTGTTGACCTTCTTGCATGAAGTGCATGATCGAAAAATTAACGATCAATGGAAGGGTTAATGCTGCAATGACAGAGTTGATGGCGGTCAGGGTAATATTTAAAGCCAAGTCACCTTTAAATAGATAGCTAAATAAGTTAGCTGTGCTACCACCGGGTGAGGCTGCGAGTAGCATCAAGCCGACAGCAAGCAGTGGTGGTAATGCTAACAGTTTACATAGTAGAAAGGCGATACCGACAAGCAACACGAGCTGGCAAAATAATGCAATCAACACGGCTTTAGGGTGCTTGGTGACACGTGCGAAATCTTTGGGGGTAAGTTCTAGCCCAAGCCCGATCATAATAAAGGCCAGTGCTAATGGCAAAAGAACCGTAATAATTCCAGAATCCATCGTATTTATTCTCCTTGAGCATATTTAATGGTTTTTCACCAAATTCCTTATGGTGATTGCGTTAGAAAAAAATAGTTTAGGTTTTCACTTGTTGAATCAGGTGACTGCCACGGCGCGTCAAAATAAAACCAAATAAGGTCGCCAATAAATACATAAAAATAGAATAAACACCGGCAGGTATCGCCACTGTGGTGTTTTCAAGCACACTCAGTGCGATGGTTAGGGCGATACTAGTGTTATGAATGCCGATCTCAAAGGTACACGCACGTGCCTGCTTTTCCGGTACACCTGCGAGGAACGGAATTAGGTAACCCAAAAATAAGCCACTGAAACAGAGTAAACAGGTCGCAATGCCGACGCTGGCAAAATACGTCATTATGTTGGATTGTTCACGCAAAACTGCGAGTGTAAAGATAAGAATTAATAAGAAAATAGACAACATTCGCATCGGCTTGTTGATGTGATATGCAATGGTTGGAAAGGAGTTTCGAATAAACATACCGAAACATACCGGTATCAAAATAATCAGAAATACATGGGTGATCTTATCGATAGGCATACCAATACTGGTACTTTCACCAACAAAATGCAAAATGGATAGATTGACGATAAAAGGCAATGTAAAGCACGATACAACTGAGTTAATGGCCGTTAAGCTAATGTTTAATGCAACGTCACCTTTATATAGGTAGCTAAAAAGGTTAGCAGTGGGGCCGCCGGGTGAAGCCGCAAGCAACATGAGCCCGACCGCGAGTAAAGGGGGTAACTCAAGCAACTTACACAGGAAAAAAGCAATACTGGTCAGTAGAATAAGCTGAGTAAATAAAGCGATGAAAATAACTTTTGGATAGCGTCCAACGCGTAAAAAGTCTTTGACTGAAAGTTCAAGCCCCAAACCCATCATCATAATGGCTAAAGCGATGGGTAGAAAAAATGCAAATAATCCCGAATCCATGGAATTTCCTGATATTTTTATCCTTATAGTGTTTTTGAGTTTATCTCAGTTTAATAAATAAGCAATAAATAAAAGCGAGTAAAAACTGATGTTTTACCCGCTTTATTTTTGATCTGTTAATTGGTCGATATTTTTATCGACAACTGTTTATTTAGGACGAGGAGGAGTGAACCCTAAAGCACATTTTCCTTTAATTTCTTGTCCATTAATCGTTGCAGTAGTTGCTTTTGCATCTGCACTACATGTGCTTAATAATTCGGCTTCTTCGCCATGAAGATTTGCATTTTTGGAAGAGCTAAAAAATTGTGGTTCGCAGGTACCATTCCAGATAATACCGCGATAGGCAAATGATACTTGAGCGCCTTGGCTTTTACCTTTACAGACTTGTTGATATCGCTGTGCATCATACACTTTCTCAACTTTATCATTGGCTGAGGCAGCAAGTGGTGATAAACATAAACCGCATAAAACCGTGGATAGCAAAATATTCTTATTCATGCTTATAGTCCTTATGATTCTCATGGGATCTATAACAGAATAAAAAATCATCAGAATAAAACAACAATCTTCGAGTAACATTTGCTTGAGAAATGTATATTTTTATGTGGAATATGCAAAGTATGTATGTTCTTAAAGAAATATATAGGCATAAAACAGTAGTCAATAACAATAAAATCGAGTTAATCAGTCAACTTATCGGTGAATTTTTGCTATAATCTTCCGTCATCCTTTTTTAATCTCCTTTACCACTATGCATTATCCTAAAGTTTACGATGTCATTGTTATCGGCGGCGGTCACGCGGGTACTGAGGCAGCTCTTGCTGCGGCACGTATGGGTCGACAGACTTTACTCTTAACTCATAATATTGAGACTTTAGGGCAGATGAGCTGTAACCCAGCCATTGGTGGTATTGGTAAATCACATTTAGTACGCGAAATTGATGCGCTTGGCGGTGCAATGGCATTGGCTGCTGACAAAGGTGGTATTCAATTCCGTATTTTAAACTCACGTAAAGGTGCGGCTGTTCGTGCGACTCGCGCACAGGCTGACCGTATTCGTTATAAAGCTGCGATTCGTGAAACCTTAGAAAATCAAGCGAACTTGGATATTTTCCAACAAGCAGCTGACGACTTAATCGTTGAGGGCGATACTGTAAAAGGTGTGGTTACTCAGATGGGTATTCGCTTTGATGCGAAAACTGTTGTATTAACTACAGGTACATTCCTAGGTGGTGTGATCCACGTAGGTCTAAATAATGCTTCAGGCGGTCGTGCGGGCGATCCTCCTTCAATTTCATTGGCTGCGCGCCTTCGTGAATTGAACTTACCTGTAGGTCGTTTAAAAACTGGTACACCACCACGTATCGATGCACGATCAGTTGATTTCTCTGTGATGACGCCACAGCCAGGTGATTTCCCATCTCCAACTATGTCGTTCATGGGTGATGCGTCGATGCATCCTGAGCAAATCAATTGCTATATCACACATACCAATGAAAAAACTCACGATATCATTCGTGGCGGCTTAGACCGTTCACCAATGTATACCGGTGTGATTGAAGGTGTGGGTCCACGTTACTGCCCATCGATTGAAGATAAAATTCATAAATTTGCCGATAAAGATTCGCATCAAGTGTTCTTGGAACCTGAAGGTCTGGACACACATGAGCTTTATCCAAACGGTATTTCGACTTCTTTACCATTCGACGTTCAGTTTGAATTGGTTCGTTCGATTCGTGGTATGGAAAATGCGCACATATTGCGTCCGGGTTATGCAATTGAGTATGATTATTTCAACCCACAATCATTGAAATTCTCTTTAGAAACCAAATCGATTAATAACTTGTATTTTGCAGGTCAAATTAACGGTACAACAGGTTATGAAGAAGCGGGAGCGCAAGGTTTGCTTGCAGGCTTAAACGCAGCACGTCGTGCATGGGATCAAGAGCAATGGACACCAAAACGTGATGAAGCGTACATGGGGGTATTGGTTGATGACTTGATTACTCTCGGTACTAAAGAACCGTACCGTATGTTCACGTCACGTGCGGAATACCGTTTGATGCTTCGTGAAGACAATGCGGATCAGCGTTTAACTGCCATTGGTCGTGAAATGGGGCTGGTAGATGATGCGCGTTGGGATTCGTTCTGCCAAAAAATGGAAGCTGTAGAAACGGAGAAAGGTCGTTTACAACACCTTTGGGCAGCGCCAAACAATCCACTAGGCAAAAAATTCGTTGAAATGACTGGTGATGACCTGTCTAAAGAAACCAATGCAATTGATTTGCTCAAACGTCCAAATATCAACTTTGCGCAAATTGCTGAATTGACGGGTTCAGAAGTTTCAGCATTTGTTGGAGAGCAAATTGAAATTGCTGTGAAATATGCAGGTTATATTAACCGTCAGCAAGAAGACGTTGCGCAAATGAAGCGTTTGGAAGATACACGTATTCCTGCTGATTTTGATTATGATGTCGTTTCTGGTCTTTCACGTGAAATCACCATGAAGCTGAAAAATGTATTGCCTGAAACATTGGCTCAAGCAAGCCGTATTCCGGGTGTTACACCTGCGGCTGTTCAATTGGTGATGATTACGATTCGTAAGAATAACCAAGCGAAAAAATCTGCATAAGATTTTGAGTTAAATAAAAAACCCGCTCAGTTGCGGGTTTTTTATTGCCAATAAATTATTGGCTGCTGGTATTTGATCGGATTAAATGAATATTTTGATCATCATTAGTTTTAGCTATGGTTTGATTATTAAAATCTTTCATAAACTTAAGTGATTGATAGTAAAATATAAATACAAAAAATAAGATCTAAAAACTATTG
Source organism: Acinetobacter sp. YH12128 (assembly GCF_013418655.1). Lineage (NCBI taxonomy): Bacteria > Pseudomonadati > Pseudomonadota > Gammaproteobacteria > Moraxellales > Moraxellaceae > Acinetobacter > Acinetobacter sp. YH12128. Next base: position 206,453 of record NZ_VPBO01000001.1, read on the forward strand.
ATATACAAAGTTTTAAGTCTTAATAGTGGGCTTTTGGTCGTGTGAATTCCGACCTTTGTAGTGGTATTTATTCTACCCAATAAAGCCGAAACTTCAGGGCATGGCGTACAAGTGGGTTTACGCTACATGAATGGAGTTCGATTATGGCAAATCAACAATCGGGAAAAATGCAAAAATTTCTAACGGTATTTTTGTGTTTCTGGGTGGCATTTTTTGAAGGTTTTGACCTACAAGCACCCGGTATCGCAGCAAAAGGAATCGCAGCGACATTTTCCTTAGATCAAGTGCAAATGGGTTATGTGTTTAGCTTAGGTGTATTTGGTATGTTATTTGGCGCGTTCTTTGGGGGGCGTGTCGCTGACTATTTGGGACAAAAGAAAGTCCTGATGTTGTCGATTTTTATCTTCGGTGTATTTATGTCAATAACGGCAGTTGCACCAAGCATTGAAATTTTATATATCGCAAGATTCTTTACAGGTTTAGGTTTGGGTGCTGCGATGCCAACGATGATCTCGGTGGTGGGTGATGAAGCGACGGATGCTAACCGTGGGCGCTTAAATAGTTTGATGTACTGCGGCTTACCTGTAGGTGCAATCTTTGTTGCTGGCTTGGGTATTATTTTTAAAGATATCTCTTGGCATACACTGTTTTTAATTGGTGGTTTAACGCCTTTAATTCTAATTCCATTCATGGCGATTATCTTAAAAGATAAGCGTACTGAAAAAGTTCAGGCAGAAAGCAAAGAAGCGGTTCCACCGATGGGGCAAATCCTTTTTGCTGAACAGCGTTATAAATATACCTTGCCGCTTTGGTTGAGTTTCTTCTTTACCTTAATGGTGAACTATATTCTGATCAGTTGGTTGCCTAACTTGCTTATGGAACAAGGGTTGGAAAAGCAACAAGCTTTTATGATCATGTTGATGTTCCAAGTGGGCGCAGTAATTGGTACGCTCGGTTTAGGCTACTTGCTTGATCGCCTAAAATTATGGCAAATGGCAGTGATTATCTATTCAGGTTTGTTTGTAGCATTATTTGTGCTGTTTACAACAAATTCCATTCCTGTACTCATTGCAGCAGGCATCATGGGCGGGATTTTCTCTACAGGTGGTCAATCTATTTTGTATGGGATCTCTCCAATTTTCTATACACCAGCTGGGAAAGTAACAGGTGTGGGGAGTGCGATTTCATGGGGGCGTTTGGGAGCAATGACAGGTCCATTACTCACAGGTAAGATTTTGGCGCTAGGTCTAGGAACGACAGGTATTTTAATTGCAAGTGCGCCGGGTATTGCTTTGTCGGCTATCGCGGTGGCTGCATTGTCAGCCTATAAGTCATCCCTCAAGAAATAATCGAAATCAGTCATATTTAAAGGAGCTACGGCTCCTTTTTTATTGAATAAATATCTTTAGCTGAAACTAAGTTTTGTTAGAATAAATCTAATATTCATGAATAAATTTACTTCTATGTCTTATCAATTGATCGAACTTGATATTTCTCCTTCAGATAACATTCAGTGTCCACATTGTCAGCAGCAAGTGATTGATTGGTCAGAAGAGCAGTATGTGCAGCCATGTGAGCATGTGCTGTTTATTGCAATGGATATTGGTTTTGAGTTTATTACCGATGAATTTGAGCAAACTATGCAGCATACAGTCGATGACTTGCATGCCAATGATGATCAATATCATATGTTTACTGAAATTACCGCCTCGAGCTTCCCTGAGTTTCTGATTTATAAGTCTGATTTAGGGGTGGAAGGTTATTCACGTTATGTCGGCTTTACGGCATAAAATATTGCTAAAAAATCTTTACATAAAAAAAGCCAGTCAAGTGACTGGCTTTTTTTATGTAAATCAGAAAATTAACTTTCTAATTCTTCTTCGACATCATCTTCGGCACTGTCCATACCGAGTTCTTTAAGTTTACGGGTTAAGGTATTGCGACCCCAACCTAAAAGTTCTGCTGCATGGCGCTTACGCCCACGTGTTTGCTGTAGTGCAGCATTGATGAGGGTGCGTTCAAACATTGGTGTGGCAATGTCGAGAATTTTCATCTCACCATTTTTAAGTTTTTGTACGGCCCATTGACCAAGTAACTCATCCCAGTGATGCACACCAATACGATCAATCCCTTGAGTAGCAGGATTGCCATCTGTGCCTTGGATTGGAATCTGTTTTAATTCAGACGGTAAATCTTCTGGATAAACTTCACGGCCTGTGATCATAACCGTTAACCAACGACAGGTATTTTCAAGCTGACGCACATTACCTTGCCACGGCAGTTTTTGCATGTATTCTTGCGTTTCAGGACGCAGAATTTTCGGGCTTACCCCAAGCTCTTTGCCTGCACTTGCTAGGAAGTGCTGTGCAAGCATCGGAATATCTTCACTACGATGTGCAAGTTTTGGAATATGAATACGAATGACGTTTAGACGGTGGTACAAGTCTTCACGGAAGCGACCTTCATGTACTAACTTTTCTAAGTCTTGGTGTGTTGCCGCAACGATACGGACATCCACCTTGACTGGGATGTGACCACCAACGCGGTAGAATTCGCCATCCGCTAAAACACGCAGTAAACGTGTTTGAGTTTCAAATGGCATGTCGCCAATTTCATCAAGGAAAAGAGTCCCGCCATTGGCTTGTTCGAAACGACCTTGGCGCTGTGTGTTGGCACCTGTGAACGCGCCTTTTTCATGGCCAAATAATTCAGTTTCGATCAAATCTTTTGGAATTGCTGCCATATTGAGCGCAATAAAAGGTTTGTTGCCACGTGGTGAGTGTTTGTGCAACGCATGCGCAACCAATTCTTTACCCGTGCCTGATTCACCATTAATTAATACAGTAATGTGTGATTGAGAAAGACGACCAATGGCACGGAAGACTTCCTGCATAGCAGGTGATTCACCAATAATCTCTGTAGATTGAATCGGTTGAGCGGTTTTAGCAGATTCTTGTTGTTGCAATTTGGTAATATGCAAAATTGCACGGTTTACAAGTGCTAAGGCTTCATCAATATCAAAAGGTTTTGGTAGATATTCAAAAGCACCCGTTTGATAGCTCGACACAGCAGATTCTAAATCTGAATGTGCAGTCATAATGATCACAGGTAAGTCAGGGTAGTTGCCTTTGACTTTACCTAAAAAGGTCAGTCCATCAATACCCGGCATACGGATGTCTGTCAAAATAACATCTGGCGCATCGACACTTAACTGATCTAAAGCGGATTGTGCTTCTTCAAAACTGGTAACATCAAAACCTTCTTCTTTGAATGTTTTTTCCAGCACCCAACGCATGGCGCGATCATCATCGATGACCCAAATCTTATTACGCGACATGATCTGACTCCCAAGGTAAATATAGGCTAAATACTGTTTTTCCAGGAACTGATTGGCATTCAATCATTCCGTTATGTTGATGCATAATATTTTGTGCAATGCTTAGGCCGAGGCCTGTACCTTTCGCTCGTCCTGTCACTAATGGGTAAAATACGGATTCTAATATTTCTTGTGGGACACCCGGTCCATTGTCCTCGATGTCAATGCGTACCGCAGAACGTTTTAATACACCGTTGATGGTGACTAGCCGTTGAATACGTGTGCGCAAGGTGAGTTCTGGTTGATGCTCAACAAAGAACTCTTTATTTTCAGTCATCGCCTGAACGGCATTGACGCTGATATTCAGCATGACCTGAATCAATTGATCACGATCTGCCAGAACATCCGGTAAAGAAAGGTCGTAATCACGGGTGATTTTAATTTTCTTTTTGGTTTGGTTGACGATCAGTGAACGAACACGTTCAAGGGGTTCATGGACATTGACTGGTTCGTAACTTGGTAATTGTCTTGAACCAAGCATAGTGTCAGCAAGATTACGTAATCGGTCTACTTCACTAATAATAATGTCGGTGAATTCGCTGTACTTCGGATCATTTAAGCTACGCGCTAAAAGTTGTGTCGCCCCACGGATACCACCGAGTGGATTTTTAATTTCATGGGCAACACCACGAATCAGTTGTCGTGCGACTTGATGCTGTTGAATCAGGTTTTCTTCTTTAGAGATTTTTAACATCCGGTCGATTTGATTGAGCTCAATCAATAGCAAAGGGTGGTAGGGTTTACCTGAGTTGAGCTGTGACACGGTGTAATCAACATGAATGTCTTTAAAGTTGACATTAATCGTTGCTTCTCGGCGCGTATAGTGCTGACCGGAAGTTAGTGTATTCATTAATGCATCATGCGTATTGAACTCATCATCGGGCATATGGAGTAAATTTAATACAGGCTGACCTGATGCACGAAGTAAGCTGATGTCAAAAAGCGCTTCACAAGATGAATTTAAATAAAAAATATTCAGGTTGCTATCGACCAATAAAATGGCAGTGGTTAAATTATCCACTAAAAGCCTGTAATCAATCGTCATAGTCTGATCCATTAGCGAGAGGTTCCTGTCTTAAAATGGCGCAATGGCATCTTCATAAAGCAAATCGTTCAATCTAATAAGGTTCGAATTGATGCAAGTTATGCAAGATATAAGCCAACTATTTCAGAAATACGCTAAGTTTTGATGCTTATTTGAATAAATGCGCTTATTTAAGACTTTAAATAAAGTGTATAGCCGATTAAAAACAGGCTGTAAATCAAAAATGCATTAAAATGGTGCAAATGAAATTATATGGATGAATTTATAGCATTATTTTGGTGCGTAATATAAAGAGTGGCCTTTTCACCTGTTTTTATGTTTTGAAAAGACATACAATACGCGGATTATAGTGGAGCGCAGATTCATGAAATCCCCCAAAGTCGGTTTTGTTTCTTTAGGTTGTCCTAAGGCATTGGTAGATTCCGAACGAATTTTAACTCAGTTAAAGACTGAAGGTTATGATGTAGCATCAGATTATGATGGTGCCGATTTAGTAGTTGTAAATACCTGTGGTTTTATTGAATCTGCAGTACAAGAGTCGCTAGATGCCATTGGCGAAGCGATGAGTTCAAACGGTCGCGTAATTGTGACTGGTTGTTTAGGTAAAGACGAAGACAAAATTCGCCAAATGCACCCAAATGTCTTAAAAGTGACAGGTGCTGCGGCATATCAAGAAGTGATGGAAGCTGTGCACGAATACGTGCCTGAGCCACCGAAACACAATCCGTTTATTGATCTAGTACCGGAACAAGGTATTCGATTAACACCAAAACATTATGCTTATTTGAAGATTTCAGAAGGTTGTAACCATCGTTGCACATTCTGTATCATCCCAAGCATGCGTGGTGATTTGGTTTCTCGTCCAGTAGGTTCAGTATTGACTGAAGCTCAAGCGCTGAAAAAAGCAGGCGTAAAAGAAGTCCTTGTGATTTCTCAAGATACATCGGCTTATGGCGTAGACACCAAATACAAATTGGACTTCTGGAACGGTCAGCCCGTTAAAACCAAATTCTATGACATGTGTGAAGCATTGGGTCAATTGGGTATCTGGGTGCGTCTGCACTATGTATATCCATATCCACATGTGGATGCTGTGATTGACTTAATGGCACAAGGCAAAATCCTGCCGTATTTGGATATTCCATTCCAGCATGCAAGTCCTAAGATTTTAAAACTCATGAAACGCCCTGCGCACAGTGAAAATACACTGGAGCGTTTAAAAGTTTGGCGTGAGAAATGCCCTGATCTTGTGATTCGTTCTACATTTGTTGTGGGCTTCCCGGGTGAAACTGAAAAAGACTTCCAAATGTTGCTTGATTGGTTAAAAGAAGCGCAGCTTGATCGTGTGGGTTGTTTTACTTACTCACCAGTTGAAGGCGCGACTGCAAATGATTTGCCAGATCATGTGCCTGAAGAAATCAAACAAGAGCGTTATGAACGTTTCATGCAAGTTCAGCAAGAAATCTCTGCTGCGAAATTGCAAAGTCGTATCGGTCAGAAAATGACAGTACTTGTGGATGATCTTGAAGAAGAGTTCCCTGTTGCTGTTGCGCGTTCTTATGCAGATGCACCTGAAATTGACGGTAATGTTTTTGTGGAAGATATCGATAAGTCAGTGATTAAAGCAGGTGATTTACTTGAAGTGGAAATCACAGATGCAGATGAATATGACTTATTTGCAAAACTGATCTCGGTTAAGTCTGTTTAAACGATTCATTAAAAGTAATTGAAATTAAATAATTCGGAGTTGATGATGCTTGATTCTAAAAAACCACGTTTTGGTCGCATCCTGCTTAAGCTTTCAGGTGAAGCTTTAGCGGGCAATAAAGAGATGGGTATCGATGCACAAGTGCTCGATCAAATGTCACTCGCAATTGCGCACCTTGTTGGTTTGGGTGTTCAAGTGGGTATCGTTGTCGGCGGTGGTAACCTTTACCGTGGCAGCCAATTACAAAAAGATGGTTTGGTTGGCCGTGTAACAGGTGATCAAATGGGTATGTTGGCCACTGTGATGAACGGTTTGGCACTGCGTGATGCTTTGGTACGTCGTAATATCAAAACTCGTCTAATGTCAGCTTTACCCATTGGTGCTGTAGTTGAATCATATTCTAGCCGTGATGCAATTCGTCATTTAACACGTGGCGAAGTTTGTGTATTTGTCGCAGGTACAGGTAACCCATTCTTTACGACAGATACAGCAGCATGCTTACGCGGTATCGAGATTGAAGCCAATCTTATTCTTAAAGCGACGAAGGTTGATGGCGTATACAACAAAGATCCAAGTAAATATGAAGATGCAGTGAAATACGATGCATTAACATTTGACCAAGTTTTAGATGAAAAACTGGGTGTGATGGATTTAACTGCGATCTGCTTATGCCGTGACCACAACGTTCCACTTCAAGTATTTGATATGAACAAATCAGGTTCATTACTTTCAGTGGTAATGGGTGAAAAAGAGGGTACTCACGTTACTAACTAATGTACGTGGGCCTTAAAGCTCTTTATACTACAAGCTATTTTAGAATTTACATCTTTTCGAATTAAGTAAGGAAGATCACATGATTAACGATCTTAAAAAAGACGCAGAAGACCGTATGAACAAATCTCTAGATTCTCTAGAGCATGGTTTTGCCAAAGTTCGTACAGGCCGCGCGCACCCATCAATTTTAAACGGTGTTATGGTTCCTTACTATGGCTCTGATGTGCCATTAAACCAAGTAGCGAACGTGGGTGTAGAAGACTCTCGTACTCTACTTGTTCAGCCTTTTGAACGTTCAATGGTTGCTGCAATTGATAAAGCAATTCGTGAATCTGACTTGGGCTTAAACCCGATTACTGCTGATGCCATCCGTGTTCCTATGGCTGCATTAACAGAAGAAACACGTAAAGACATGCAGAAAGTTGCACGTAACGAAGCTGAAAATGCAAAAGTTGCGATCCGTAACATCCGTCGTGATGTTTTGGGTGATATCAAAGCATTGTTAAAAGAAAAAGAAATTTCTGAAGATGATGAGCGTCGCGCGGGTGATGACATTCAAAAAATCACAGACAAATTCGTTGCTGAAGTTGAAAAACGTCTGGCTGCAAAAGAAGCTGAATTGATGAAGGTCTAAGTTTTAATGACCTCATCTGAAGAAACTTCCCGTCTTCCAAAACATGTTGCCATCATTATGGATGGCAACAATCGTTTTGCCAAAAAGAATCAAATGCAAAAAGGTGAAGGGCATCGTTCTGGAAAGGACATCCTAGATCCCATCGTTGAACATTGTCGTAAAAGAAATATCCAAGCACTGACCGTTTTTGCTTTTTCGAGTGAAAATTGGAATCGTCCTCAGTTTGAGGTTGATTTGTTGATGGCTCTTCTCGAAGAGACCATTCATGAGCAGTTGCCACGTATGGAAAAATTTAACATTTCCCTACGTTTTATTGGTGATCGTTCTCGTTTATCTCCTAACTTACGTGACTTAATGTTGCAAGCCGAACAAAGGACTGCTAATTTCGACAGCATGACTTTAACTATTGCAATTAGTTACGGTGGTATGTGGGATATGACACAGGCTGCAAAAAAAATCGCAGCAGATGTTTTAACTAACAAAATAAATCTTGAAGCAGTGGATGCTGAAGTCTTTGGTCAATATGTCAGTTTAAGTGATCTACCTCCGGTAGATTTGTTAATTCGTACAGGTGGTGATTTCCGTCTCTCGAACTTCTTGCTTTGGCAAGCTGCGTATGCAGAACTTTATTTTACCCAGACATTATGGCCTGAATTTACCATTGAAGAATTTGACGACGCACTAGCGGTATTTGGTGGTCGTGAACGTCGTTTTGGTAAGACTTCAGAGCAGATTCAACAAGAGCAGTTTGAGAATAAATAAATGTTAGAGCGGATAATAACCGCATTGGTACTGGTTTCAGTTGTACTGAGTTGCATGTTTGCAACCGAGTCTAAATACCCAATGCTTGTGCTGATGATTATTGCATCAGCTGTCGCGGGTTATGAGTGGTTCAAACTCATGCCGCGGAATACACAAAATGTGATTAAACCTTTCGCTTGGGGCTATGGTCTAGTCACTGCTATTCTTTCAGCACTAGCATTGCATTTTACAGATGTTGCATTACTGCTTTGGGCGGCTTCGATCTTTACTTGGATCTTAAGTGTCTATTGGGTGAAGTCTTATCCTGATTACGACAACTGGTATAACCCGAGTCTGAGTGGTATTGGTTTAGTCTTAGTTCCTGCTGCGGTAACTGCTATTTTTTCTGTGTGGATGAACTCACCGTGGTGGCTCATGTATCTGTTCCTGTTGGTATGGGGTGCAGACAGTGGTGCATACTTCGTGGGACGTAAATTTGGTAAGAAAAAACTTGCACCAGATGTGAGCCCAAATAAATCGATCGAAGGTTTATATGGCGGTCTATTCACTGCAATGCTAATAGTTATTGTTGTTGAAATTATTTATCTTGATTTAAGCATCGCTGAACATATTTTATTTTTAATACTTTCAGTAATAACAGTATTTAGTTCAGTACTTGGTGATTTATTTGAATCGATGATCAAGCGTCGTGCAGGGATCAAAGATTCTGGTCGTATTCTTCCGGGACATGGTGGTGTGCTGGATCGTATTGACTCGTTGCTTGCTGCAGCACCTATCTTTGCGGCAGGTATGTATGTTTTAAAATTAATTGGCGTAGATTTATAGATGTCACAATCTGTTTGTATATTGGGTGTAACAGGATCCATTGGTCAAAGTACTTTAAAGATTCTGCAACAGCACCCCGAAGAGTATTCAGTTTTTGCAGTCACTGCACATAGCCGAATTGTTGAACTTGTCGAAATATGCAAACAATATCGACCGAAAATCGCAGTTGTTCCATACAATAAAGTGGATGAACTGCGCCAATTACTCGTAGCTGAAAAATTAACTGATATTGAAATCTTGCATGATGAAGCCGGATTAATCGCAGTAGCAGAACATCCACAAGTTAATGTGGTCATGGCCGCTATTGTGGGTGCAGCAGGGTTGCTGCCGACATTGGCTGCTGCGAAAGCGGGTAAACGTGTCTTACTGGCAAATAAAGAAGCGCTGGTGATGTCGGGTGACATCATGATTCAGACCGCACGTGAAAATAATGCTTTGTTACTGCCGGTCGATTCTGAACATAATGCAATCTTCCAATGCTTGCCTGAAACTTATCTACAAGGTGAGCGTCATGGTCAGCCAAAATTGGGTGTCAAACAGATTTTACTCACCGCATCTGGTGGTCCATTTTTACATCATAGTTTAGAACAATTACAAAGTGTAACGCCGGCCCAAGCCTGTAAGCATCCAAATTGGTCGATGGGGCAAAAAATTTCTGTTGATTCTGCAACGCTGATGAATAAAGGCTTGGAATTAATCGAAGCCTGTCATCTTTTTGCAGTTGAAGAACAATTTGTAACAGTTGTTGTCCATCCACAGAGTATCATTCATTCAATGGTTCAATATGTAGATGGTTCGACTTTGGCACAAATGGGTAATCCTGATATGTGTACGCCTATTGCTCATGCATTAGCATGGCCGAAGCGTATTCAAACACATGTGCCTCCATTAGATTTATTTATTCATTCTCAGTTAAATTTTGAACAGCCTGATATACAGCGATTCCCAGCGCTAAAATTAGCACGTCAAGCCATGAAGGCTGGAGGCTTAGCTCCTACGATTTTAAATGCAGCCAATGAAATCGCCGTTGCAGCATTTTTGCATGAGAAAATTGGCTTTACTCAAATCCCTCAAATTGTGGAACATGTGTTGGGGCAAGTTGAAAACTCAGCTGCAAATAATATTGATGTTATTTTGCATGCAGATAAATCGGCACGTATGGTTGCTGAAAAAGCAGTATTGAATTCAGGAAGTTAAGACATGAATGCCTTGTTTATGATTATTGCAGCAATATTGCTACTTGGACCGCTGATAGCGATTCATGAATTTGGGCATTATTTCGTTGCACGTAAACTGGGCGTAAAGGTTTTAGTTTATTCGATTGGTTTTGGCCCAACACTACTTAAGTGGACGTCAAAGAAGTCGGGTATTCAATATCAACTGTCTGCATTACCATTGGGTGGTTATGTCAAAATGTTGGATGAACGAGAAGGTGATGTCGCAGCAGAAGACTTACCAAAAGCATTTAACCGACAACACCCTTGGAAGCGTATTGCAATTGTTGCGGCAGGGCCACTCATTAACTTGGCTTTTGCAGTAGTGTTGTTTTGGATTTTATTTTTACCAGCTCAGGAACAGCTCAATACGCGCGTAGGTAAAATTTTACCGAATACGCCTGCAGCAGCTGCGCAAATGCAGTCTGGTGATAAAATTACTGCCGTAGATGGCACTCAAGTATCCACTTGGGAGCGCTTGAATTATGCCTTGGTTGATCGTGTAGGTGAAACTGGCAATATTCAAATTCAAGCTGAACGAGCAGGGCAAATTCAAAACTTCAGTTTACCGATTCAGAGTTTCTTACGCGATCAAACTCAGTCACCACTCGATGTTCTAGGTTTTACACCGTATCGTCCTGAAATTCCTGCAGTGGTTTCAAAACTCAGTGAAGATGGCGCAGCGATTCGCCAAGGGATGCAAGTGGGTGATCGAATTGTTTCGATCGATGGCGTAAAAATGAAAGACTGGTTTGATGTTGTACAAGTTGTACAAGCTTCTCCAGAAAAGTTACTTAAAATTGATGTTTTACGACAAAATAAAATTGTGCATTTAAGCGTGATGCCGCAAGGTAAGCGTGACCAAATGGGTAAAGTCACAGGGCTTTTAGGTGTACAAAGTGATCCGGGTAAAGTCAATATTCCAGCCGAATACAAACAAACCATTCAATACACGCCTGTAGAGGCGATGGGCAAAGCGGTAGAAAAAACAGGTCAGATATCTAGTATGATCCTGAATTCTATTGTAAAAATGGTGCGTGGTTTGGTTGGTTTAGATAATTTATCTGGTCCGATTACTATTGCGAAAGTGGCTGGACAAAGTGCTGAGATGGGGTGGCAAACCTTCATTTCATTTATGGCACTGATGAGTGTAAGTTTGGGTATTTTAAATTTACTACCGATTCCTATGCTCGATGGCGGTCATTTAATTTACTATTTTATTGAATTAATTCGTGGTAAACCTGTTTCTGAACAAATACAATTGGTTGGATTAAAAATTGGTATGGTATTGCTGGGTAGCATGATGCTACTGGCTCTATTCAATGACATTATGCGTTTATAAGAACGTTATACGAAATAAATTAACAGCGGAAAAGACTGGCATGCAGCACAAACATTTATTTATGCCATTGGCACTGGTTAGTGCTATGGCCGTAGCACAACAAGTATATGCAGCAGATGATTTTGTAGTACAAGATATTCGTGTTGATGGCTTAGTGCGTTTAACTCCTGACAATGTAGCCGGAATGATCCCATTCTCCGCTGGTGATCGTGTCAATGATCAAATCATTTCAAACTCAATTCGTAGCATGTTTGCGTCGGGTTTGTTTGATGATGTGAAGTCTTCACAAGTCGGTAATACCCTTGTATATACAGTGGTTGAACGCCCAGTAATTTCTAAAGTTGAGCTAAAAGGCAATAAACTTATTCCTAAAGAAGCCTTGGAAGAAGGCTTAAAGAAAATGGGTCTGTCCGAAGGTGAAGTTTTAAAGAAATCATCTTTGCAAACGGTTGAAACTGAATTAGAACAACAGTACATGCAGCAAGGTCGCTACGATGCTGATGTCAAAGTTATTACAACCGCTCAACCGAATAACCGTGTAAATGTCTTAATCGAGTTTGAAGAAGGTCAATCTGCCAAAGTATTTGATATTAATATCATTGGTAATACGGTCTTTAAAGAAAGCGAAATTAAACAAATTTTTGCATTAAAAGAAAGTGGTTGGAACTCGATCATTTCTCGTAATGACCGCTATGCACGTGAAAAGATGGCTGCGAGTTTAGAAGCGTTACGTGCGATGTATCTCAACAAAGGTTACATCAACTTCAACATTACCAATTCAAGTCTGAATTTGAGTGAAGATAAAAAACACGTCTTTATCGAAGTTTCGGTGGATGAAGGTGAACAATTTAAGTTTGGTGAAACCCATTTCTTAGGTGATACGCTTTATACGCAAACAGATTTAAACGCTTTAAAACTTTATAAAGATGGCGATTTATATTCACAAGAAAAAGTGAATGGTGTGAAACAACTTTTACTTCGTAAATACGGTAACGCAGGTTACTACTTTGCAGAAGTGAACATTGTTCCTGAAATCAATAAAGACACCAAATTGGTTGATTTAAATTACTATGTGAATCCGGGCCAGCAAGTCACTGTTCGCCGTATTAATTTCACAGGTAACTCGAAAACAGCTGATGAAGTTCTACGTCGTGAAATGCGTCAAATGGAAGGCGCCTTAGCAAGTAACGAAAAAATTGATTTGTCTAAAGTGCGTTTAGAACGTACTGGTTTCTTTAAAACCGTTGATGTTAAGCCTGCACGTATTCCGGGTACCCCAGATCAAATTGATTTAAATGTAAATGTTGAAGAGCAGCATTCGGGGACAAGTACTTTAGCTGTTGGTTTCTCACAAAGTGGCGGTGTAACTTTCCAAGCAGGTTTGAGTCAAACCAACTTCTTGGGTACAGGTAATGCAGTTTCTATCGATTTGTCTCGTTCAGAGACTCAAGATTATTACAACCTCAGTGTAACTGACCCGTATTTCACTATTGATGGTGTACGTCGTGGTTATAATATGTACTACCGTAAAACCAAGTTAGATGACGACTATAACGTTAACAACTACGTCACTGACAGTTTTGGTGGTGGTATCAACTTTGGTTATCCGATCGATGAAAACCAAAGTATCAGTATGGGCTTGAATATTGATAATACCGAAGTAACTACAGGCCCATATGTTTCTACTTATGTGCGTGATTATTTACTAGCAAATGGTGGGAAGGCGACGGATACCACATCATTCTGTCCTACTGATGCGTCTGGTAACTCACAATTAACTGTGCCTGTATACAAAACTGATGCGAATGGAGATTTTGTACTAGATAGTGAAGGTAATAAAATTGTTACTCACAACACTTGCGCAGTACCTGAAGAATCATACGATAGTGCGTTTAAAGGTGATTTCTTAACTTATAACCTTAACTTGGGTTGGTCATATAACACCTTGAATCGCCCGGTATTCCCTACATCGGGTATGTCACACCGCGTCAATGCCGAAATTGCATTACCGGGCAGTGATGTTGAATACCAAAAAATCACTTACGACGCACAAGCTTATTTCCCACTCGGTAAAGACTTTGTGTTACGTGGTTACGGTAAGTTAGGCTATGGTAATGATTTACCGTTCTACAAAAATTTCTATGCAGGTGGTTTTGGTTCGGTACGTGGCTATGACAACAGTACTCTAGGGCCGAAATATCCTGGTGTGTATTATGATGCGCAAAATCAGGTTGACTACGATCCAGAAGAAGTCGGTGGTAATGCTTTAATTCAATTTGGTACTGAATTGGCTTTACCTGTGCCATTTAAAGGCGATTGGGCGCGTCAAGTTCGTCCAGTATTGTTTGCTGAAGGCGCACAAGTATTTGACACCCAATGTGACGTTCCTAAATCTAGTGAAGACCGTCAATACTGTAAAGATAACTACGGTTTTGATATGAATAACATGCGTTATAGCGTTGGTGCAGGTTTTACTTGGATCACGATGATTGGTCCAATTTCACTGAGTTATGCATTCCCACTAAATGACAAAGCTGGCGATGAAACAAAAGAAATCCAATTCGAGATTGGTCGTACGTTCTAAGTACGACCCTTCTGGGAATAACAAAATTACAGGTTGATAAGATGAATAAATTATTTGCTGGTTTGGCGGTATTGGGTATGTCATGTTCTGCTGTGGTACATGCAGCAGGTTACGGTGTGGTTGATTTAGAAAAGGTGGTGGATCAAAGCACTTATATAAAACAACAAAATGCTCAAATTCAACAGCAATTGAAACCACAAACCACTAAAATTGAATCACTTGCTAAAGAGCTGGAAGCAATGCAACAAAAAGCTCAGCAAGGTGGTGATAAGTTGACTGCTGCGCAAAAGCAGCAAATGGGTCAACAGTATCAAACTAAACTCAAAGAGCTGACTGATTTACAGCAAAAAGTTCAAGCTTCGGTTCAAGGTAATATCCAGTCCTTAAATCGCACGATGGATACTCGAATCAAGCAAGTTGCAGAACAATTGCGCACAGAAAATAAGTTAGATGTTGTTTTGAATAAAAATTCAGCACTTGCGTATGACCCTAAGTTTGATTTAACTGATAAAATGATTCAAAAGGTTAATGCAATTAAATAATCAATGAATTCTCAAAAATTCAGTTTAGAAAAGCTTGCTCAACTTGTTCAAGGTCAATGTATTGGTCAGCTAGACTTGCAATTCAGTGGAATGGCAAGTCTAGAGAGTGCTCAACCGCATCAGCTTGCATTTTTAAGCGCAGATAAATATCTGAATGAAGCTCAACAGTCTCAGGCTGGTGCGCTGATTGTGACTGCAGACATGCAGTCACAAATCCCTTCACAGCAAAACTTCATTGTTGTACCCAATCCGTATCTGGCTTTCGCTATTCTGACGCATGTTTTTGAAAAGAAATCTGTAGAAACAGGTATTGAAAGTACTGCCCAAATTCATCCTTCCGCAATCATTTCTGATACTGCTTATATTGGGCATTATGTGGTAATTGGTGCGAATAGTGTGGTGGGTGAAGGGACGCGCATTGAATCACAAGTGAAGATTGATCATGGCGTTGAAATTGGTAAAGATTGTTTTATCGATTCGCATGTGACAATTACTGGTGAAGCCAAGTTAGGTGATCGCGTACGTATCCATGCAAATACGGTGATCGGTGGTGAAGGGTTTGGTTTTGCACCTTATCAAGGGAAATGGCATCGTATTGCTCAATTAGGTTCTGTACGCATCGGGAATGATGTGCGTATTGGCTCAAATTGTAGTATCGACCGTGGTGCTTTAGATGACACAATTTTGGAAGATGGTGTCATTATTGATAACCTTGTGCAAATCGCGCATAACGTCAAAGTAGGTGCAAATACGGCAATGGCTGCGAAATGTGGCATTGCGGGTAGTACAACTATTGGCAAAAATTGTGTGCTTGCAGGGGCTGTTGGTATCGTAGGTCACATTAATATTGCAGATAATGTGACAATTACCGGTATGTCAATGGTCACAAAAAGTATTTCCGTTGCTGGAAGTTATTCTTCAGGCACGCCAATGCTTGAAAGTGGTTCTTGGAAAAAGGCAGCAATCCGCTTTAAACAATTAGCAGATGTGCCATTGACCCAATTGGTCAAACGACTTGATCATATGCAGTCTCAAATTGAGTCCCTTGAATCAACATTTAAATTGCGTAAATAATTATGATGACAGAGTCGAATACCCCAGCTTTCACAAAACCTGAATTACCAATGACTATTCAGACTATTCGTGAATATTTGCCACATCGTTATCCGTTTTTATTGGTTGATCGTGTTGTTGAAGTGACTGACAACGGGATTGTAGGCTATAAAAATGTAACGATTAACGAAGAATTTTTACAAGGCCATTTCCCTGAATACCCAATTATGCCGGGCGTGCTGATTGTTGAGGCATTGGCGCAAGTATCGGGTATCTTAGGTTTCATTATGAATAATGAGAAACCTTCAGCTGGTTCGTTGTTCTTATTTGCTGGTGCAGAAAAGGTCCGATTTAAAAAACAAGTCGTTGCAGGCGATCAACTTGTATTAAAATCAGAATTAGTGATGCAAAAGCGTGGCATTTACAAATATAATTGTGTTGCCACTGTAGATGGCGTAGTCGCAGCAACCGCGGAAATTATGGTTTCGCATCAGAAAACAGAGACAGCATGAGCAATAACGAATTAATTCATCCTACCGCCATTATTGACTCATCAGCAGTAATTGCTCCGGATGTGCAAATTGGACCATATTGTATTATTGGTCCTCAAGTCACAATTGGAGCGGGTACTAAACTGCATTCACATGTTGTGGTGGGTGGTTATACCCGTATTGGTCAACATAACGAAATTTTTCAATTTGCCAGTGTTGGTGAAGTCTGCCAAGACTTGAAATATGCTGGTGAAGAAACTTGGTTAGAAATCGGGGATCATAACTCGATTCGTGAACACTGTAGTTTACACCGTGGTACTGTTCAAGATCAGGGTCTAACTAAAGTTGGTAGTCATAATTTATTGATGGTGAATACACATATTGCACATGACTGTGTGGTAGGTGATCATAATATCTTTGCTAATAACGTCGGCGTTGCAGGTCATGTCCACATTGGTGATTATGTCATCGTAGGTGGTAACTCTGGTATTCATCAATTCTGTAAAATCGATTCTTACAGTATGATTGGTGGTGCATCGCTTATTTTGAAAGATGTACCTGCTTATGTCATGGTATCTGGTAATCCAGCCCATGCTTTTGCCATGAACATTGAAGGCATGCGTCGTAAAGGTTGGTCTAAAAATGTGATTCAAGGTTTACGTGAATCTTTTAAATTGATCTATAAAGATGGTTTAACGACGAATGAAGCGATTGAGCGTATTCGTACTGAAATTTTGCCTGAAGTGGCAGAAGCGCAATTGTTGATTGACTCACTTGAGCAGTCTAAGCGCGGTATCGTACGCTAAATGCTGCGAATAAAAAAAGACACCTTATAAGGTGTCTTTTTTTTGCATTAAAAAATAGAACTATTTTTTAACAAAGCCTGCTTCTTCAGATTTTGGATACTTTTGGGTGAGCTTGGTTTTGAGCTGCGTTGCTAAACTGCTATTTCGATCGACATCTTTTGCAATGCTATACAGTTGATATAACGCTCTAGGCGCACGGGTCGACTCAGGGTATTGATCTACTACGATACTATAGTTCTTTTTCGCTTCCGCGTAGTTGGTCGGTTCAACAGCAAGGTTGAACTCAGCTAGCCAAAAATATGCGTTGCTAATATAGACACTGTTAGGATTATTCTTAATAAAGTTTTTCATTGGTGCAATGGCTTTTTTCGCACCACCTTGTTTGTATGCATCTAAGGCAACGGTATAAGCTGCTTTCTCAAGCTCAAGTGAGTCACCACCTGCATTTACAGGTTGTTTTGCAGATGAGCTTAATGTTGCTTGGGTCGTAGGTTGTTTAACCGGTGTAGGGGCTGTATTAGCTGCTACTGGGTGCAGTACCTTGTTGGTTATCCTCCGCAGCCTCTGTGTCTTCACTCGGATCTACTTTTTGTTGGAGTAGTTCTAAACGTTGATCTAAATCTGCATAGCGGTTTGTAAGTTCACTTTTTAATTGTTCGATAATATTGTCTTGCTCTTCCATTTTACCGCGTAAGCTACGCAATTCATTTTCGAGCTGTTGGTTCTTCTGCATAAGCTGCCAATTCAAATTGGTTGGAATAGGGGTAGAGCCAGCACCTGTTTGAATGGCTGTATTATTTGCTGTATACACAGTGCCATTATTAGCGCCACTCAAACCACGAGATTCAATTGGAATATTGGCAAATAATGCACCTGAGCAAGTCAATGTAAGGGCACACAATACATGCTGTTTAAACATCATAAAAATTCCATGTAGTTACAAGCATGTCCGTATAGAATAGTTTTATTACAGACAGCTTTAGATAAAACGATAAGCACATTAAAAACGCCAAAGTTCTGAATTGCAATAAGCTTTTACAATCTTGTTGTGTATTAAAGTAAAAATATAGTGATGAAGTTTCACGTTTTCTACATCATCGACCATCATATTGATTTATAAATAATCAAACAGTGTTTTCTACTCAGGAATTCTCGGTTTTAGTCTTGCATGTTTATTAAAAATCTCTATACTCTGTTCTTGCAATGGTAGCCCTGCTGGTTACTTCGCAATTGTACTCTACAAACCCCGCCAGGACCGGAAGGTAGCAACGGTAGTAGAAATATGATGTGCCGAAGTCTTGCTGGTAGGGTTGCCACCAGTTTCAATCATAATAAATTAAACGTCCTTTCATTTTTTTAATCCTAGATTCTTCTTTATTTTAGTTTTATTAATTCTTCATTTAGATCTATATTTTTGTTATTCGTCTTCAAATTCTTTACGTGCAATCACTTTAAAAATCGTATCGAGATCGAATCCTCGATATTGTAAAAAACGTATTTGTTTGGCTTTTTGTTTTGGATCACGTTCAACAGCTTTGCCAAATTTTTTTATTTTGAGCTGGTAGGCTTCAGTGACCCAATCTGTTTCTTTTAATTCATCCTGAATTAATTCACTGTCTACTTTTTTATTTTTTAACGCGAGCTTTATACGATTAGGGCCTTTACCTTTACGTTTTTGACTCGATAGCACCATCTCTGCTACACGCTGATCGCTTTGATAGTTCTCACGTGCGAGTTCTTCCACCAAGTGTATGACTTCTTCACGACTATCCGCATACAGTGCTAATTTTTCGATTAAATCCGCTTTTGAGTATTCTTTACGTGTGAGTACTGCAAAAGCGTACGAGCGTAGACGAGAGCCGCGCAGTCCTGGTTTTTTTTCAGCATGAACATCTTTACCATTGGTGTCAAAATACAACGCAGTGTGATCGATCACCGAAGTATTGTCATGTGAAATGTCAGTTTGTGCAGCATGATTTACGCAGGTAGTTTCTTCAGCTTCTGTAAACTGTTGTTTCAGTGCTTCATAATCAAGCAAGAGTGGAAAATGGTCTTTAGTCATGGGGTCATTTTAATACAAATTTTGAGTGCAAAACAAAACGCCCCGTAGGGCGTTTCGTCTGCTATTAAAGTATGCTGTAATTAAGCATCTAAAAAGTCTGGTTCTTCTTCGTCTTTGTCTTCTACAGGTGCTGTACCCGTAGTTAGAAGTTGTTCACGAATCAGTTTTTCGATAGTTTGCACAAGTTCAGGGTGTTCTTCTAAGTGGCGAATGGTATTGTTTTTACCTTGCCCAATCTTGTCACCTTGGTATGAATACCAAGCACCTGCTTTTTGAACAATTTCTTGTTGTACTGCGAGGTCAACAAGCTCACCTAAATGGTTCACGCCTTTACCATAAAGAATTTGGAAAATCGCTTCACGGAATGGAGGAGCCATTTTGTTTTTCACAACTTTCACTTTGGTTTCTGAACCAATGATTTCGTCGCCTTCTTTCACTTGACCAATACGGCGGATATCTAAACGTACAGATGCATAGAATTTAAGTGCATTACCACCAGTTGTGGTTTCTGGGCTACCAAACATTACACCAATCTTCATACGGATTTGGTTAATGAAGATCACCATACAGTTCGAACGTTTCGCATTACCGGTAATTTTACGCAGTGCTTGGCTCATCAGGCGAGCTTGTAAGCCCATGTGTGAGTCACCCATTTCGCCTTCAATTTCGGCGCGAGGGGTCAGTGCAGCTACAGAGTCGACAACGATCAGGTCAATGGCACCTGAACGTACCAGCATATCTGCAATTTCAAGTGCTTGTTCACCATTGTCTGGCTGTGAAACAAGTAAGTTATCAATATCTACGCCAAGTTTACGTGCGTATTGAGGGTCTAATGCATGTTCAGCATCGATGAATGCACAAGTACCGCCAGCTTTCTGACATTGTGCAATAGCTTGTAATGTCATAGTCGTTTTACCAGAAGATTCAGGACCGTAGATTTCTACGATACGACCTTTAGGCAAACCACCAATACCTAGTGCGATATCTAATGTTAAAGAACCCGTAGAGACAGCTTCAACTGCCTGTACAGTATTATCACCAAGACGCATTACGGTGTTTTTACCAAACTGCTTTTCAATTTGGCTTAAGGCCGCATTTAACGCCTTGCTTTTATTATCATCCATCTTACAACCTCAATACGATGTCACGAAACAATATACTCAAGTGGATGTATTCAGTTTAAATCTGTTCCACGAGGGTATAGTGACAGAAATCATCCTTTTGTTCTATGAAAATCACAACAGGTGCGACATGTTGTGACGCTTTAACTTAATCATCATTATAAGACCATTGCTGGTCAAACTGTTGATCATTTTCTCTTTTAAATTTACCAATATCTCGACGATCTTTTTTACTTGGTCGATGATCTGGCCGAGCTAGATTATGCAACTTTCTTTGGGATGCGAGCAATTCCCGTTTTGCAATACTGACCTCAGTTTCATCATAAAGCAGCTGAGCGGTTGGGGCAGGCCCACGAACATCCGACAGTGCTTTCACCACCACGGTTTTTTTCTCAAGGCCTTGTGCAATGGTTAATTCCATGCCTACACGAACTTCACGAGAGACTTTAACGCGTTCGCCATTATGATGAACTTTACCGCCTTCAATAGCATTTTTGGCAATAGAGCGTGTTTTAAAAAAACGTGCAGCCCACAACCATTTGTCTATACGCATACCAACCGCATCTTCGGCTAGATTTGATTTACGCATATTTTTTCTGTTCCTCGGCTTGCTCAGTCGTTTGAGCTTCTAAAATAGGGATTAAATCTGTTAATGCGGACAGCATTGGGTAATTGCAAGTCTCGCGAGGCGCTTTGGCAGATGAAGGTTGCTGAATCGAATAGAGCTGTTCAATCCCAAAAAGTTTTGCACCATTGAGCACTTTTTCTGTGTCATCAATGAAGTAACAGTTTTTTGCATAGAAGGGGTGTTTGCTTGCTAATATTTGCCAAAACTCAATAAACTCTTTGGCATGACCGAGAGTTTCTGAACTGACGATAACATCAAAATAATCACGAAGACCGGTTTCTTCGAGTTTGAATTGTAAGCCTGCAAAGTCGGCATTGGTCGCAAGCCAAATAGGATAGCCATTTTCTTTTAGATAGGTAAGCAGCTTAATGCAGCCTTCGCGTTTAGCCACTTTGGCTTTTTGTTCTATTTGCATTGCCAAAACATCAACGCCAACTTGTGACGTCCAAAAGCGAGATGAGTACCATTTTAGGGTATGATTATGCTGTTGATAAAAACTAAATAGCGTTTGCTTGCTTTGTTCGAGTGAGCATTGATGCTGTTCAGCATAACGAATTGGCAGCAGCTCATTCCAAATGAAATCATCATAAGCAAGATCGAGTAAAGTACCGTCCATATCAAAAATGATCGTCGGCTTTTCTGAGTAATTTGGCATATAAAGGTATTCTATGTTTAAAACAACAACAGCACCGCAAGACCCACTGATTTTGCAGTTGGTTCCCATTGTGACACAAGCTTGCGAAATTTTGCGAGAAGAATATCAGCGTTATTGCTCAGGAGCGAATTTTGATGTGGAACGTAAAAGTGATGATTCACCGGTAACGCAGGCGGACTATCGTGCAAATAGCTATATTACCCAAGCATTATCCAAAGTTTCTAACTTGCCTGTATTGTCAGAAGAAGGTGATAAGTCTGAGCGTATGCAATGGCAAAAATTTTGGCTGCTTGATCCCTTGGATGGTACCAAAGAGTTTTTACATAAAAGACCTGAATTTACCATTAATCTGAGTTTGGTAGATGGGGCCAATACCACTTTTGCCATATTGGCGATCCCGGGGGAATATAGCGTATATATTTGCCCCTTTGCGGGACTGCCGCTGAAATATGATAGCCAGTCCACTGCATGGTATGAATATGTTCAAACCTCTGCAGAGAGTGTCGTACACGTTGGCTTGAGTCAAAGTGCCAAAAATAAGCCGATTTATACGGACTATCTAGACGCTTTAGAAAAACTCACTCCTTTTCAGGCCTACCATGCTGGTAGTGCATATAAGTTTTGTATGATGTTAGAAGATCGAGTGGATATTTATCCGCGTTTTCATCCGACTTGTGAATGGGATACGAGCGCTGGACAATGTTTAATCGAGCGTATTGGTGGTGGTTTGGTTGATTTTAAAGGTCGCGCATTTCTATATAACCAACGCACGACTTTATTAAATGGTGGATTTATTGCATTTAAAAATGCCGAAATGAAAGAATTGGCCTTAAATGCTTTGGCAAACATGCCTGACAAAACTTGAGCTAAATCGGGTTCATGCTATAGTGTCTGCACACTCCGTTAAATCTCCTGCATTTAAGAACTGTCAATTATGGCCCTAGATTTGCTCCCACCGAGTATGCTGAAAGCAATAGACTTATTGCCGGATGAAAAGACGCCTGTAACATTGTTTACACGTCATTCCATTCGTGAAGTTGTACAAGGACAGGGGTTGGCCGGTTATGACTTACAACTTACGCATCAAGGACGTGATTTAGCCGAAGCGTGGGGCAGCTATTTGGTTGAAAATACCGATCGTGTTATTCAACACTGTATTTCTAGTCCAATTCAGCGCTGTGTGGATACGGCAGCATTGATGATTCAAGGTGCAGATAACGTCACGATTGAGCCAAATACCCACCATATCGAGATCATTGAACAAGGATTATTGGTCGAGCCGGGAAGTTTTGTGCTCGATATTAAAAAAGCAGGACCATATTTTCAAAAGCAAGGTGCCTTGGGCTTTATCAATAGTTTTGTGAATAATGCTTTGCCGGGTATGAAACAGCCCATTCATGGGGTGGTAGATGTTTTGGAGTTGATTTACAACACTCATCCAACCAATGATTATGGGCTGAGTCTAGCGGTGAGTCATGACACGATTTTGGCTGCAATTCTTGCCATTATTTCAGGTAAAAATATCGTGACACGCGAAGATTGGCCTAAAATGATGGAAGGCTTATTTGTTTGGTTTGAAGGAGATGTATTCCTTGAGTCAAAACTGAAATGGATTTGGCGTGGTGAACTAAATGAATTAAATATTCGTGAATTTCAGCAAGCTGAACAGCAACTTTAAGAAATTTTGCTAATAATAAAAAATTTATAAAAGGCATCCATGTGCGGATGCCTTTTTTATCTGTTTCAGTATTTCATTAAATAAAAGATTAAATATTGGCTTTAATTCGTGCAGGGTACTGATTTAAATCAATACTTGAACCATCGTCACTATAAGGCCAGCGGCTAGTATTAACTGGGAGGTGCTGTTGGTGGATTCGACTATATTTGTCAGCGGCAATCAAGGTCGCAATGTCATGATCTTTAATGCTATACGCTTGCACGAGTTCAACTGGATATTGTGTGCGTTCAAAAAATTCAGCTTCTGTTTCCCCTTGATGCAGTGCAAAAATACGTTCTACAGCTGGTAAGTACACGCCATATGCTAACCATGAGTCTACGCCTTGAGAGGCTTGAATCTCTGCGGTCGATTTCATATTTGAAATGACTTTACCTAAAATGTCTTTTTCACCTTTCGATGTAAAATATTCAATATATTGATTTTCTGCTTCTGCAAATTTTTCTAATGATGGCAAAAATTGGTTAATCGACATTTTTATCCCTCTTTTCATTTGTACAGCAATGGCTGCCTAGGATGAAAATTAAAATACCATAAAAAATATATGGGATTAAACCATTTCTTAAAATTTTATTTACAAAGTTTCTAAAAATATCCTGACAATTTTTGTCGGGAATATACGATTGTATTAACAGGTCTACATCTTAATTTTAGTTGAAAAGTGAAGTACCTGTCACATTAATAATGACTCTACCAATACAAAATATTTAGATTTTATTTGAATTGTTAATAAGTGACAAAACACGGCAATTGAATGATTAAAAAAAAGAAAATAGCATTAAATTTGTTGTAAATTATTGATTTATATATTTTATGTAAGTCTCTTTATTGGATTCTTTTGTGGCTAATTGGGGAATAGTAGTGAAAAGTGTGATAGATTTTTCATATAACAAATTATCAATTTGTATTGTGTCATTAATGTTAGTTGCTTGTGGTGGTGGAGGCGGTGGTGATAGCTCAAGTGGTTCTGCATCAACTGCAAATTATCCAGAACCGACTCAAGACATAGTCGATGATACCAGTATTGGCTTTTATGACTACGATGCAAATGATGCTGTTCGTGAAATACGAAATGATTTAGTCGGCAACTTTTCAGCGCAAGTTCAATTTGGTCAAAGTCATGTCGTCGATCCGAATACGAACGAAGCCAAGAAAATGCCACGGTTAACCAGTGAAAAAGAAGCGCTGCTTATCGTGACGCCAACACTTGATATGCAAAACATCAAGCAACTCAAAGTAGAAATCTATCAAAACAACCGCTTAATTCGTACCGCGACATTGGATGATCCGACGCAAATGCCTGTTTCAGACCAGAGTGGGCAAAGAGGTCGTCCAGATGTTTGGTACAGTAAACGCGCGTGGACCATGAAGCTCAAATGGGATGAAGTTAAACCCGGTCTAAGATTAAAATTTATTGACGCAAATAAAGTCAGCGGGGAATTGGCTGAGGATAAAATCGATTTTGCTGCACCAGGTGAATTGGTTTTAAATAATATCCGTGTTGGTATGTTGGCAGATAAGCCAAATTCTACCGGCCACTATATGCTACTAGAGCCTGAAAAAGCGGGCACAGATTATTTCCAAACCATTCCTGCAGCAGAAATGACGGTTGCACAATATGATGATATTCAGTTAACACGTGCAATGGTATCTTCAGGTGTTATTTATGACAGTAAAAGTGCCGGAGATGGTGGTGTTTATGCAGGAGACATGCGTGAGGATGTCGGTAAATCAACCTTTAGTGTTGGTATAAACCTTGCTAACTGGGGTATTACCAGTGCATCTATGGCCAACCAAAGTCAGCCACAATTAACCCAAACAGTAGTTGTCCATCATACGAAGGGGAACTATGCCAATGGTGTGCATACTCATGGACTGAGTGGTGGTAATGGCATGCTCACGCTTTATGATTCTGTAGGGAATGAATTTAGCCATGAAATTGGCCATCACTATGGTTTAGGACATTACCCTGGTCAGGTAGGTGACAATCTATTTTGGGCTGCACATCATGCGGACAGTGGATGGGGTTATATTGCCAATCGCAATATGATGCGCGGAAATCTATCATGGACGGCGACATGGAAGTGGGATGGAGCGAATGGTATCCCAAATTTTAAAAATTTGTTCCCGTACGGAAAAGATGCCATGTCCGGCGGGTATCCTGATAGTAATGTATCACGCTACACACACTATACGGGTTACAGCACATTCCTGAAAATTCAACCACACTTTGACCGTTATGTCTGGGACGAAACTTCGCCTACCGGCTACAAAAAGTGGAACAAAACCACTCGTGAAATGCAAGTCGCTCAACCGAAGATGCCAAATTCTACGGCTCCGGTTTGGTATAACGCAGATCAAAATTATCCACGACCACGGGTCTTTGGTCAGCCCGTAATTACCATTTTAGGGGGGTATGATCCAGTCAATCAAGTTGGTTTGTTGTATCCTGCGGCACGTTCAAACTGGGGTAATGTGTATGACTTAAATGCTGCCAATACCGCTTTGGATCAAGCGGCATGTTGGTTGAATGTGCAATACACGAATAAAGTCAACAATATTGCTTTAGCACCTGTACGACTAGGTAGTAATGCCAATAAACTGCATGTCAATTTAGCTTTGGCAGATCAACCACAGAAGGTCAATTTATATTGTAAAAAAGCAGGTGAAGAAGCCAAATTATTAGCAAATATTGAAATTCCAGTTTACAGCACAGCGATCAAGCCGGCCGTCAAAATTGGACGTCAGCATGGTTATAGTGCTTTGCGTGCTATCGAGCTTCCTCAATTAGAAAGTGCTTTGGAAGCGCAAGCTGCAAATGCTGTTGTTGCTCTTAATCCAACTGAAAAAATGCTGTATGAGTCATATAAAAATGACAAGTCATTGATGAATAGTGTGGCGCGTCAGCAATTAACCCGTTATGAGTCGCAACAAAACACCGCATACCGACTAAATCGTTGGATGAATGTGTATGCACAAGACCTAACCAATCAAGTACCTGAGGCGCAAAGCGCACTCGAAGCATTTATGAAAAAGCTTTCAGTCACTCAAGAAGGTATGTTCGAGCAGACGACATTGATCAAAAATGGTAACAACTGTTTGAAATCTGAAACCTTAACTGATGGAGCATTAAATTTGTACATCAGTGGTCCAAGCGGATGTACTGCGGATGATACTGAACAGTGGGTATATGATGCCATTGGTCGTATACACAGTAAGTCAAATCCAGATCAATGTATTACAGGCAACGGTGGTTCAGCTAAAGTGACGCTAGAACGCTGCATGTTAAACCAAACCAATCAAATTTGGACCATGGACCCTGCGACTACAACGATTCGTCAAAGTGGTCAATGTATGGATTTAAATACGGGACGTTTGCAAAATAACCGTGCGGATTTAATTCGATATAGCTGTACCAATGGTGCCAATCAGCGTTGGACAAATTTAACAGCAAGTCAAAATTTATTATGGATGTACTTATCAGCAACGAATATGAAGCTGATTAATAAATAGCCTATAAAAAAAATAAGGTCCATCGAGGACTTTATTTTTTTGCTTTTAAAAATCTATAGGCACAAAAAAAGCCCTAAAAAGGGCTTTTTTCATCGCAACAAATTAGTTAGCTAAAGCTTTAACTTGTGCATTTAAACGGCTCTTATGACGAGCAGCTTTGTTTTTATGGATGATGCCTTTATCAGCCATACGATCGATAACAGGAACAGCTTTTTTGTAAGCTTCTGTAGCGACAGCATAATCACCAGCAGCAATAGCAGCTACTGTGCGTTTAAGATAAGTACGAACCATAGAACGTAAGCTTGCGTTGTGTTGACGTGCTTTAACGTTTTGACGAGCACGTTTTTTTGCTTGAGCAGAGTTTGCCACTCGTGCACTCCTTGAAATAGATTGGTCTGGGCGGGCTGAAATTACATCTGAAAACCAACATCAGAAGAACTATCACCAGCCCGTAAACAAGTGCCATATTGTGATTAAACTAAGCGCTTAAGTCAAGTCTTGACATGCTTTGACAACATTTTAGATGCAGAAAAATTTTAAAGAAAACGTTAGATTAGTCTAAAGTGATTGAGATTGTATGAAAAATGACTAAAAGTATAGAGAATGCGATTGTCATCGGAGCAACAGGATTGGTCGGGCGGGAATTGGTTCGTCAGCTCAGTCAAAATGCAAGATGTAAGAATATTACTGCTGTGGTACGTCAGCGTGACCATGAACTGAATGGACTGGCAAAAGTTCAACAAATGGTGATCAGTGACTTTCTTTCTCTGACTCAGGATGATGTGAGAGATTATAGTCATGCCTTTAGTTGTTTAGGCTCGACCATTAAAAAAGCAGGGTCTAAAGATCATTTTTATCATATCGATTTTAGCATCAATGCGCATTTTGCTGAATTATTAGAATATACAGAAACCCATTTGATCATAGTTAGTGCTATGGGCGCTGACGCCAATTCCGCATTTTTTTATAATCGAGTCAAAGGGGAATTGGAATATTATTTAAAAACCTTAAAGTTAAATCAACTTTCGATATTAAAGCCTTCGCTGTTACTTGGCGAGCGTCATGAATCTCGGCGTTTAGAAGATGCGACACAGAAACTTTATATGCGCTTTTCGCATTTTGTACCAGACCGTTTCAAATTTAAGCCAGTGACAGCACAGCAAGTGGCTCATACTATGGTCGATGCAGCACAAACTCAGACTGAAAAGTTCGAGATTTATGATAATTTACGCATACTAACAATTAAATGAGGGAAATACCGTGTCTACAGTTCCATTCGTCACCTGTGATTTACTTGATGATCATCCAGATAAAGAATTACAAGTGGTGATCCCGTCGTTGGATGGTAAATTCTTTCAAAGTTATGGTGCACGAAAAAGTTTTGGCGGTCAGGTGATGACGGTCAAATGTTTTGAAGATAACTCTCGTGTTAAAGAATTATTGGCAACCGATGGTACGGGTAAAGTATTGGTTGTGGATGGTGGTGCGTCGATGCGCTGTGCCTTGATGGGTGATATGATTGCTGAATCTGCAGTTAACAATCATTGGAATGGCGTCATTATTTACGGCTGCGTGCGTGATGTTGATGCGATTGCAGAACTTGATTTAGGTGTGCATGCTTTGGCTGCGATTCCACAAAAAAGTAACCGCAAAGGCGTGGGTGAAACAGATATTCCATTAAGTTTTGGTGGTGTAAACATTCAGTCTGGTGATTTTATTTATGCTGACAATAACGGCATCGTTGTTTCAAAAGAGCAATTGGTTGCTTTATAAGCGTACTTGAATTTTTAGTCGTGGAATGAAAGCGTAATTCTTGCTCATACACGACGATATAAATGTGAAAAAGAAAATACAAACATCAGCTGAGGACTCTCGGCTGTTGTATAAAAATACGAAATAAAAAAAGAAAGGAAAAAAGTATGTTGTTGCATCAATTAAAAGTGGCGCAAGCGTTGCTCTCAGGCGTAGCAGAGGGCGGACGAGGTACAAATGGGACGCCTTATCCGAAACAACCTGAAAAAGCCCTTAAACTGTACGAATTTGAAGGGTCTCCCTATTGTCGTCGTGTACGAGAAGTACTAACCACACTCAATTTGGATTATGAGGTCTACCCATGTCCCAAAGGGGCTAAAAAGTACCGTTTAGACGTGCAAAAATTGGGTGGAAAACAGCAATTCCCTTTCTTGGTGGATGACAATACTGGGGATCGTTTGTACGAATCTCAGCAAATTATTCATCATTTATTTAAACATTATGGCAAAACAGGCCAGACTCCTAAGAAGTATGCCAATTATCCTAAAATTCCGTATGTTGCCTTTGTTGGAACCTTAATTAATGGGGCTCAAGGGGTGTGGGTGCAGCGTAAAGTTATCCATCGTGATGCACCAAGTCAACTCTTAGAACTATGGGGTTTTGAAGCGAGTCCATATACACGCATCGTACGTAGCGCATTGTCTGAAATGGAATTGGCATATATCTTTCATAATGTGGCTAAGGAACGTTGGCAAGATCAGGGATTAGCGGTAATGCGCTTAAGACCTGGTAAATATGTACCCCTGAAAGGTGGCAAGCGTGAACAAGTGTTAAAAATCATGGGGAACAATATTCAAGTGCCATATTTGAAAGATCCTAATACTGGTGTAGAACTTTTTGAATCTGAAAAAATTGTAAAATATCTGAAGAAGCAATATTTGAGCTAATCTCACTCAAGTTTAAGCTAAGTGCAGTGTATAGTCAGACTGATGGCTATACACATATTGTAATGTTAAATGGATTTAAAATTAGAAGAAAAATGCATCATAGCTGCATCAATTGAATTAGAATAAATTATTAAAAATAAGAAATTTACTTAATTATAGGGATATCCTAAAAGGATTAAACTCATTAATGTAAAAGACATTTCATTTTTTCGGGGGAAGTAAATCATGTCACCACAAGAAGTCATACTACCCGTACCGGTGCTCGTCGTTGAAGATGAGGAAATTATTCAATTACGTTTACGTCAAATTTTGACAGAGCTGGGTTATAAGCGGGAAGAGCTTATCTTCACCAAAAATGTTAAAGAATCTATTCAAGCCGTAGAGACCCAACCGATATCCTTAGCCTTAGTTGACTTAGGTTTGCCTGATGGTAGTGGTATCGAAATTATTGAAAAAATACGTTCCCTCGAAAGTAATACCATGATCTTGGTTGTCTCTGCATGGAGTACACAAGAAAGCTTATTTGCCGCAATTAAAGCAGGTGCAACGGGCTATGTATTAAAAGAACGTGATGATGCTGAAGTACTTTTATCTATTCGGAGTATTTTACGTGGTGGGGCGCCGATTGACCCATTTATTGCACGAGAAATCCTTAAACAAATATCCGAAGCCGAAGCGCCAAGTCCAGAACAAACAGTCGCCGATGAAGCAGACTTGAACCTCTTGACCAGTCGTGAAAAAGAAATTTTATGTTTGGTTGCTCAAGGTTTGAGTAACCGTGAGATTGCTGAACAGCTTTTTGTTTCACGCTATACGGTAGAAAGCCATATTAAACATATTTATCGCAAATTAGCCGTAACGAAACGTACCAAAGCCGTGAGTACAGCAAGATCTATGGGTATTCTATAATGCGTAAAGGAGGATATTTTTTCTTATTTATCCTCTGTTTAGTATGGGGGAGCTTGAGTCATGCAGAGCAAGTTTTCCCTGTAAATGATCAATGTAATGTAACTGTGAATAGCATTTCACGGGTGAAGACACCATCCAATCAAGAATTACCCAGAACGGGATGGAAAACCACGCAATTACCTGACCGTTGGAAAGAAGATAAAGACTGGGAGGGTTATCAAGGTGGTGCTTGGTATAAATTAGACTGGTCTTGGTACTGTAAAAATAATGCGCGTTTGGCAGAACCCATCGCACTATATGTTGATTACATTATTAATACGGGTTCAGTCTTTCTGAATGGCGACTTGCTGTGGACCAATAAAAATCTTCAAGAACCGGTCTCTAAAAGTTGGAATGTTGCACGCTATTGGATTTTACCGATAAGTGGAATCAAGCATGATCATAATGAAACCTTGATCTATGTTTATGGCTACTCGAGTTTAAATGCTGGCTTGGGCCCAGTAGTATTTAACAATGTAATGGCAACGGTAGAGCAAGCCGAAAAAACAACATTTACACGTCGGACCATATTACAGTTAAATATTTTTCTTTCTGGGGTCTTGGGTCTAATTTGCTTTATCATTTGGTTGATGCGTCCTCGTGATACCAGTTTTGGCTGGTTTGCGCTTTCAACAGTGCTGTGGATTTTATTTCTCAGTAATGCCCTGACCACTGAAACCTTTCCATATCCAAATTCGGTTTTTTCCACCAAAGCTAATTTGATATTTGCAATGCTGTACTTTCAATGTTTTAGCATCTATATTTTGCGCTTTCTTGGGCGTAAATTTCCTCGCATTGAGCTGTCATTTACCATGCTGACAGCATCTCTGATTGGTGTAGTGTGTATTTGGCCGTTTGAGCGAAATGCGGAAATTTCGAGCCTCATTTTCTTATTATATTGCAGCCTCTTTTTTATCACTTACATTTATCTTTGCTGGATTAGTTTTAAAGAAAGAAGAAGGGATTATACTTTATTAGCACTTTGTTTGACTGCGATTATTGTGATGGTCATTGTAGACATCACAGTACTGGCCCTCTTTCCAAAACATGGTTTTACACCGTTATCTCCATTTACCTCACCGATTATTACCTTATTTATCGTGGTGATCTTGGGGGCGAGACTCAATCGGAATATACAGAAAATTGAAAAATATAATGATGATTTGGCATTTGAAGTTCAGAAAGTCAGTGATGAATTATGCAGTAGCTTGAATGATAAACATCAGCTTGAACTGAGTAATGTACGCTTACAGGAACGGATTAAATTATCACATGATCTGCATGATGGTCTGGGCGCATCTATTGTGCGCTCGATGATTTTGGTTGACCAATGTGAAAGTAATATTCCAAACAGACAGTTCTTGTCGATGTTGAAATTACTGCGCGATGATTTAAGGCAAATTATTGATAGTGGATCATCTTTGGACAGCAAAGTGCCAGATTCACCTTTGCTCTGGATCGCACCAGTTCGACATCGCTTTAGCCAGTTGATGGATGAAGTGGAAATGAATGCCAAATGGTGCATTCCTTCGCAGTGGGCGATCAAACCAACGGCAATTCAGTGCCTGACTTTAATACGAGTAATTGAAGAAAGCCTGACCAATATTGTGAAACATAGCCAAGCAAATCATGTCAATGTGACGCTGTCACAGTTCGAGAATGGCGCATTGTTATTAACCATTGAAGATGATGGCGTAGGTTTTGATGTTGAGAGTGTTTCAAATCATGGCATGAGTATCGGCATGCGAAGTATGAAAATGCGTGTGGAGCGTATAGGCGGAAATTTCAAAATTCATTCTCAGCAAGGCTGTACGATTATTCATACAGAAATTAATTTAAAATCAGCTGCATAAAATAAAATGTTGAAATAATAAAAATGATGATCAATTCGATATTAAGTCATCTAAAGCGCATAGCATTGTTCTGCTGTGTCACTTTTATCGCCGCTTGTGGTTCGCAGGATCAAGCGCCTAAACCGGGTGAGTATGGGCAGATTTTGTTCCAACAAGCAGTGTTAAGTACCGAAGAAATTCAGCAATTACTTACAGAAAGTCAAAGCGATACAAATGCATTAAACACTAAAAATTTTGCAGTGGATTACACTGCTACATCGAGCCAAAACCCATATCGTGCAGTCTTGTTGGTCAAAGGTAGGGCAATGACCAGTGGTGAGGTATCCGTTAAATTTCAAATTGATAACTACAATGCCGCTATTCAACAAACCTCAAGCAATCTCATGCAAATGGACGCAGGTGTTGATCAGATTGAACGATTAGAAACATTAGATGCAGGACAAGATTTTAACTTTGTTATGGACGGTGCGCCTTTCTCAGTCAATGCTGCCAATGATCCAAATAGTATGACCAGTCAACTGAGTTTGTTAGAGTCAAGGAATGTGGAGTTTCAAAGTATTGAATTACAAATTTGGCAAGGCAAAGGTAGTCAATACGGCGTAATGCGTTATCTTTGGTTTATTGGATTGGTGTTATTGATTGTATGGGTTTATCGCGTCATCGTGGAGAAAAAAGCCGATCAAGTCGAAGATTTTTTAAATCGTAGAAAGCGAAAATAATGCTATTCAGTAGCATAAAAAGGGAGCGTGACGCTCCCTTTTTTATTGATTTTATTCAGCTTCTGTTGGGACGAGCATGAGTACAGATTCATTTAATAGCATGGCAATATCTTCTAAAATATCAGCATCATATAAAGATTCGTCTAGCGCTAGACTTTGACCATCGGCAATGGTTTTTAAATGCACTGCAAATTCGTCTGAGATACAGATTCCTTCGCCATTTGCCCAAAACAAAATATCACTATCTTGCTCTGTGTAAAGTAAGCGTGAAGCAGGTTCTAACATGAGTTGATAGCCTTGATCTAAGGCCTCTTCAAGATCACCAGTGCCTATTTCTTCGGCTTCAGGAATATTGTCAGGATATTTAGGTTCTGACATTAAGCTCATGATTGCATCTTCAAGTACGGTTGAATTTTGCAATTGTTCAAATAACTTTTCTTTTAAATACTCAAGTTCATTTTCAGTCACTTGGCCAATCGCACTGATTTGGTCACGTAAAATGTCAGTTAATGGATTTTTAAGTAGAGGATTGTCTGTGAATTTGTCTGTCACTCGATCCATCATTTCTGTGACATTTGGCATGCGGAAGCCAAATGAATACGTTAGACATTCATCTTCAGCTACGCCATAGTGTGATAGGCCTGGTGGCACATAAAGTAAGTCGCCGGGAGCAAGCACTTCATCAAAATGAACGTCCATTTCTGGCAGTAAGCGAAGCGGTTGACCTTCGACAAATGAAGTATCGGCATCACACATCTGACCCAATTGCCAACGGCGGTGACCATAGCCTTGTACGAGGAATACATCGTAAAAATCAAAATGTTGCCCGACAGAGCCACCTTTTTGTGCATATGACACCATGATGTCATCACGACGCCATTGCGGAATAAATGAAAACTGCTTCCAAAGCTCGGCTAGGTCAAAAGAATAATGATCGACAGCTTGAACCAATAAAGTCCACAGTTTCGGCATTTTTTGAAAATCGGCTTTAAGTAGTGGAGAAGATTTCACTGTCCATTGGTTAGGATCACGATCTTTTTGTTTGATGAGACGTGCAGTGACATTGTCTTCTAAAGCCAATTCAAGAACGTCTTTCGGTTCAAGTATTTGGGCAATTTCAGGGAGTGCATTACGAACCAATAATGGTTTTTTCTGCCAATATTCGGCAAGGAATTGTTCAGCGCTTATGCCGCCGAGGATGTCAAGAGAATGAGCCATAACTAAATACATACAATTTTAATGGATATATTGTCCCTTGAGATTCCTGTTTTTAGCAAGGCTCTATTTCATTAAATTATTTCGATTAGCTTGAGACTATTTTAAAGGATTGTCTTTGAGATATTGCATGACTAATTTTTCAACTTCCAAATCATAGCTATTGGCAGCAGCCGTTGTCGCTGAAAATTTCATGAATTGCTCAAAATGTGCATTGGTGTCAATTTTAGTATTTTCTTTGTCAGACATTAATTTGAAATGATTCGGCATGACTTTTGCCATCATTTCAACATTTTCGGTTTGTAGTTTTAGAAGTTTTTTCACTTCAACTGTTTGTGGTTGAATGCTTTCAAATTTTTGTTTGCCTAGAGCAACCAGTTTATTGATTTGTTGTTCTGGCGTGCTACTACCACCGGTTTTGGTTTTAGTGCCCAGTTGTTGAATGATTTGCTCCTGCATCGCAGCGCCTTGTTGTTCTAATTCAGCATAGATAAATTTATATTGAACCCACTCATTGACTAAGTTTTTGTTGTATTGCTGAGAGTTGGTCACAGTTTGATTCACTGTATTGGTATGACCGTTTGTCGAACAAAATAGAAGGCTAATGCTAATGAGGCTAGATGAAATTAAATTAAACGTTTTCATGTTTTCAGTTCTTGGTTGTAATAAATAAGTAAGTGACTTTTTAATCATTAGCCCATAAAGAGCTAATGATGTGTTTATTATGCTGTAACAGATAAAGATTTTAAAATTATGGGACTAAGATCTTAAGCTCACGCAAAATATTGCAGAGTTTAATCATCGGCATACCCATGAGTGTAGTTTGGTCTTGCCCGATCATTTCTTCAAATAAGCTAATCCCTAAACTTTCACATTTAAAACTGCCAGCGCAGTGTAACGGTTGTTCAACCTGAACATAACGTTCAATTTCAGGTAAGCTTAGTTTGCGAAATTTCACTTTATAGTGCTCGACAAGGGTTTGTTCAAAACCTATCGATTTTTGTTGGACACTAAGTGCAGTACTGAAATAAACGATTTTGTCAGAGTTGGCTTGAAGCTGCTTAACGGCTTTTTCATCGCAAAGCGGTTTACCAATAAAAATATCCGGTGCGCCTTCGCGCCATGCGACTTGGTCAGAACCAATCACAATTGCATCTGGGTGCTGGTTTGCAATCGCTGAAGCTTTTTCAAATGCCAGTCGCTTCGCTAACTCATCGGCGTGGTTCTCACCGCGAGGTGTTTCGTCTATATCTGGTACGATTGAGTGATAATCAATCCGTAAACGGTCCATTAGGTCTTTACGGGTTTGGCTGCTCGAAGCCAAAATGATTTTGGGAGTACTCATTACACTGCATATTCCATAAGTACATCAAGCGGTACATAAGACAGCGCCGCTTGGTGACACGCTTGTATTTTAATAGGTGGGGCAAATCCTTCTTGATACGCTTCCACCCAGCGAGTCACACAGATACACCAGAAGTCACCAGGTTGTAGTCCTGGAAAACCAACTTCGGGTAAAGGTGTGATTAGGTCATTGCCAACTTTTTGGGAAAAGTTTAAAAATTCAGATGTCATTTGTGCACACATCGTATGCTGACCAAGGTCTGTTGTTGCTGTATGGCAAAAGCCATTTCTAAAATATCCGGTAATCGGATCAAAACAACAGCTTGCCAAGGGTTCGCCTAAAACATTTAAACGATTAATATTTGGGTCTGGATGAATCGACATAAGCGCTGAATCTTTATAAGGCTTTTCGCTATCATAACAAAACTTTGGCTCTACATAGCTTTTCTGCAAAAGAAGCTAACGTTTTTCTGCATAATCATTTAAAATCGTCGCGTTTTGATATCAATAAAAGAGAGTAATGCATGAACTTTCAGCGTATGACTGACCTAGATTTGGCGGGTAAACGTGTTCTGATCCGTGAAGATCTTAACGTACCAGTTAAAAATGGCGTGATTACAAGCGATGCACGGTTACGTGCGGCGTTGCCAACAATTAAAGCAGCTGTAGAAAAAGGTGCTGCTGTAATGGTGTATTCACACTTAGGTCGTCCTGTTGAAGGTGAGCCTAAAGCAGAACAGTCTCTAGCACCTGTAGCCGCTTATTTAACAGAAGCTTTGGGTCAAGACGTTCAACTGATCACTGACTATTTGGATGGTGTTGACGTTGCGCCAGGTCAAGTGGTTTTACTTGAAAACTGCCGTTTCAACGTAGGTGAAAAGAAAAACAATCCTGAATTATCTGCTAAATATGCAGCACTTTGTGATGTCTACGTTATGGATGCATTTGGTACGGCTCACCGTGCAGAAGCATCGACTGAAGGCGTAGCACGTTGTGCAAAAGTGGCTGCTGCAGGTCCTTTACTTGCTGCTGAGCTTGATGCGCTAGGTCGTGCACTTAAAACTCCTGCAAAACCAATGGTTGCGATTGTTGCAGGCTCAAAAGTTTCTACTAAATTAGATGTATTAACTTCACTATCTGACATCTGTGATCAATTGATCGTGGGTGGTGGTATTGCCAATACATTCTTAGCTGCTGCGGGCTTTAATGTTGGTAAATCACTTTGTGAAAATGACCTGATCGACACAGCAAAAGCCATTGCTGCAAAAGTATCTGTACCACTTCCAACAGATGTTGTTGTTGCTGATGCTGCTGAAATTGATTTTGCAGACTTCCTCGGTTCATTAGCTGCTGCTAAAGCTGTTGTGAAAAAAGTTGAAGATGTAACAGATAACGACATGATTTTGGATGTAGGTCCTGAAACTGCCAAAGCATTTGCTGAGATTTTGAAAACTTCAAAAACTATTCTATGGAATGGCCCAGTAGGTGTGTTTGAAGTTGATCAATTCGGCGAAGGCACAAAAGCATTGTCTTTAGCGATTGCAGAATCTGAAGGCTTCTCGATCGCGGGTGGTGGTGACACGCTTGCTGCAATTGATAAATATGAAGTTGCAGACAAAATTGGTTACATCTCGACTGGTGGTGGTGCCTTCCTTGAATTCGTTGAAGGTAAAACTCTTCCTGCTGTAGCAGCGCTTATCGAACGTGCTTAATGAAGCATTATCAATAAGATAATACAGTATTAAAAAAGGTTGGCTTCGGTCAGCCTTTTTTTATGGTCTATTCATTTTGCCGTCATCAAAGTGCAATATTTCTGCAATAAAATTCATCGCAACACCTAATTCGCAGTAGTAGGAAACAACGATGAACTTAAAACTTGCACTTGCTGTACTTTTAATTGCTCCATTAACTTTGACAGCTTGTGCTAAAAAAGAGTCTGCACCAATGGAATCAGAAGCATCTGCTGTTGCCGTAGACAATGCTCAAACAACGCCAGAACAACAAAAAGCCATTGATGAACTTGATAAGCCAGTATTGGATGAAAAGAACCAAGATGTTCCTGCTGAAATTGCAAATGCACCTGCAGACGAAGCAACAGCTGACGCTGAAACAGCCGCTTCAGCAGCAGCAGCTCACTAAGATTGTTGTCTTTATTTAAAAAGTCCCTGCAAATGCAGGGATTTTTTTTTAAATAGTGTTATTTGTTGCTGAATTGAAATGATTGAGCATGTAGAATATGCGGCATTACCTGGGAGGATATTATGGCTCTTATTTCATTGCGCCAGCTCTTGGATCACGCCGGCGAACATGCTTACGGCGTACCAGCATTCAACGTAAACAACTTAGAACAAATGCGTGCAATTATGCTTGCAGCAGATGCAACAAATTCACCTGTAATTGTACAAGCATCTGCGGGTGCGCGTAAGTATGCAGGCGCTCCGTTCTTGCGTCATTTGATTTTGGCAGCAATCGAAGAATGGCCACATATTCCTGTGGTTATGCACCAAGACCATGGTACTAGCCCTGACGTATGTCAACGTTCTATTCAACTTGGCTTCTCATCAGTGATGATGGACGGTTCATTAGGTGAAGACGGTAAAACACCAACTTCATACGAATACAACGTAGACGTAACTCGTCGTACTGTTCAAATGGCACATGCGTGTGGCGTTTCAGTAGAAGGCGAAATCGGTTGTTTAGGTAGCCTTGAAACTGGTATGGCTGGTGAAGAAGATGGTGTAGGCGCTGAAGGCGTACTTGACCATTCTCAGCTTTTAACTTCAGTTGAAGAAGCGCGTTCATTTGTAGCCGATACTAATGTTGACGCACTTGCAATTGCGGTGGGTACTTCACACGGTGCGTACAAATTTACTCGTCCACCTACAGGTGACATCTTAGCAATTGACCGTATTAAAGAAATTCACGCTGCGTTACCAAATACGCATCTTGTAATGCACGGTTCAAGCTCTGTGCCACAAGAATGGTTGGCTGTAATTAATGAATTCGGTGGTAACATCGGCGAAACTTACGGTGTTCCAGTAGACCAACTTGTAGACGCAATCAAACACGGTGTTCGTAAAATTAACATCGATACTGACTTACGTCTTGCTTCTACAGGTGCTATGCGCCGTATGATGGCTGAAAAACCAGCTGAATTTGACCCACGTAAATTCTTCTCTGCAACTGTTGATGCAATGAAACAAATTTGTATCGATCGTTATGAAGCATTTGGTACAGCGGGTAATGCTGACAAGATTCGTCCAATTTCTTTAGAGAAAATGGTGAGTCACTATAAATAATTTGTCTTGAGATAGATTATTTTTGAAGAAAAGCCCACAATTAAGTGGGCTTTTCTTTGATTTGAACTTAGAAAAATTGCTTTAAATACAACTCAAGAATAAGAGCGTGTCATGGAATTGATCTTTGCTGCCGCGATTTGCAGTGTTCTCGTTTCAGTAATTCTAAAACTCTGTCGTGATCGGGGTTTTAACCCTGCACAAATGATCACATGGAATTATGCATCTGCGAGTATTTTATGTTTTCTATGGTTTAAGCCGGATCTAGCCCATATTTCGATTAATAAAACGCCGTGGGTTTTAATTGCGGCTTTGGGTGTATTACTGCCGACGATTTTTTATTGCTTAGCACGCTCACTGCAAACAGCAGGTATTTTAAAAACCGAATTGGCTCAGCGCTTATCTGTTGTGCTTTCTCTTAGCGCAGCCTATTTTATTTTCAGTGAATATTTTAATGCCATTAAGCTCATTGGTATTGCACTTGGTGTACTTGCGGTATTGCTGATTTTATTTTCACAGCGTAAGGGAAGCATTGATGGAAAGCAGGGGATTTTATTTTTATTAAGCGTTTGGGCAGGCTATGCACTGATTGATGTGCTATTAAAATTTGCTTCAGGTTTAGGCATGCAGTTTGCGGTGACTTTAAATCTGGTGTTTATTTGTGCATTTTTACTTTCGAGTATTTATAACATCGTACAGCACGGCAGTTTGGGGCAGACCAAAAATATCCTCGCTGGATTGGGCTTAGGTCTCTTAAACTTTGCCAATATTGCACTGTATGTGAAAGCCCACATGTTGCTTAAAGACACACCTGCAATCGTATTTGCTGGCATGAATATTTTGGTCGTGGTTTTAGGTGTGGTTGCGGGCCTCATCATCTTTAAAGAAAAATTGAGAGTCGCAACCGTATTTGGTTTGATTGCAGGGATCATGAGTGTGGTTTGCTTAGCATATGCCATGTCTGTCTAAGATAATTTTTAGCAAAAACGATCGGGTGTTGTAGTAAATCATCCCACTCAGCCACGCCCATGAGCAGTCCTTGATCTCGACAGGTTGGACACTCAGGGCAGTGATGATCAGTATATTGATAAGTATGCAGATACATTTGATGGCAATGACCGCATTCAAACTTCATCGGCATTTGTAGTAAATATGACATGTCCCACCTCTGCTTGAATTGTTGTTTTGATTCAAATTATTCAGCAAAGTTCAGACCAATTTATAAAATTTCTATTTTCTCACATTGTTACTAAATATGTCGTTATTAAAAAAGCCCTCGTATTGAGGGCTTTTAGTTTTAGATGTTTACTTAACGTGTGAGTTGTTGAAAACGTTGTAAGGTATTTTCAAAATAACATTTACCCACAGCAACAGGGTGCTTCAGAAAATCTTGAGTTTCAATGGTGCCTTGTAACTGACCCGGTTGTTTACAGTTTGGGCAGTTTGGATAGCTATGGAGCATATCGCCCGCATATTTTTGTAAATAAACCGTATTGCACGCTTCGCAATGAAATTTCATAGGTAATTTTATAGCTGTAGGCATAGGGAGAAACCTGAGTATATTTTGAGCAGAATATACTCGATAATTGTTTAAATAATAAGTCCCGAAATGACAAAAAAGAGGCAAAATTGCCCCTTTCGTCGGTTTTATGGAAAGCTTAGAGGTGTGTAAAAATTTCTTCAGCATTCAGACGTGATTTAGGTAATTTCGCATTGAAATCATTTTCGCTACGATAGCCTAAAGTCATCAGTACAGAAGGAATCAAGTTTTGTTCAACTAAGCCCAATTCTTCAGTGATGATCGCTTCGTCAAATCCACCAATCGGTGTTGCATCCACACCTTCAATGCCTGCTGCCAAAAGCATTTGACCTAAAGCAATAAATGTTTGGTTTTCAGCCCAACGTTGAATATCACCTTTTTCATTACGATAATAATCGACATAACCTGTACGGCTGTCTTTTTGACCTTGTTTGGCTTTGTCATCTTTAAAGCGACCACTACGATCATCCTGATTTAAAAGATTATCTAAATGCTCTGCAGTGATGTCTGCTTTAGTACAGAATAAAATCGTATGTGATGAATCTAAAACTTTTGGGGCATTGTAGGCATATTTTCCTACTAAGGCTTTGGCAATGCGTTGTTTGGCTGCATCATGATCTGCAATAAAAAAATGCCAAGGCTGAATATTAATGGAAGATGGTGTTAAACGGAGTATTTGTAATAAACGCTCAAATTGTTCCTGTGGAATTTTTTTAGCAGGATTATATGCTTTCGTGGTATAGCGTTGTTTTGATACGTTTAACAGATCCATCGAATATCTCCAGATATAGTTTGCTGTAGTTTAGCGGATAAATGGCCAAATGGTCTAAGGAGAAAATTTTCCAAAGATAGATCTTAGTCGTATATGCTGTACTCATTGGCTAAAAATTAACAGATTTAAGCTGTATGAAGTGCGAATTAGAGTTATATAAAATCATAAGATAGATAAATGCTATTGGTAGTTTTTGCCAAAAGGCGTTTAATCAATTGTAGTTAATCATAGTTTAAGCATGAGACAGCAGCGATGGATTACACCAATCATTTCAAGAAAAAATTAAAAACCGAACAGCAGATTGGTTTATGGGTCGGATTAGCCGATGCTTATGGGACTGAAATAGCTGCAAACGCAGGTTATGACTGGTTGCTAATTGATGGCGAGCATGCACCAAGTGACTTACGGACGACATTGTCGCAATTGCAAAGTATTGCAGCATATCCTTCGCAAGCCGTAGTTCGACCTCCAATTGGTAGTGTGCAACTGATTAAACAATTGTTGGATATCGGTGCGCAAACCTTGCTGATTCCTATGGTTGAAACTGTTGAACAAGCTCAACTTATGGTTAAGGCAGTACGTTATCCACCTGAAGGTATTCGTGGAGTAGGTGCAGCATTAGCACGTGCAACACGTTGGAACAGTATTCCTGACTACTATGCAACTGCACATGAAAATATCTGTTTACTGATTCAGATTGAGTCGGTTGAGGGGATTAAAAACTTAGATGAAATACTGAAAATTGATGGCATCGATGGGGTATTTATTGGTGCGGTGGATTTGTCGGCGACGATGGGTTATCAGGGGAATTCGAACCATCCTGAAGTACAAAAAACCGTGATTGATGCAATTCAGCGTATACGTAAGGCGGGTAAAGCCGCAGGTATTTTGTCGACACAACATGATGTGACTCAGAAATATATCGAGTTAGGCACAGAATTTGTTGCCGTGGGTGTCGATACCAGTGTGCTCATGAATTCGTTACGAGAGCTTTTATCGAAGTATAAAACCGATACCCAAGTAATGAAAACAGAAGGTGGTTACTAAGCGGTACAGCCTTGGTTATATTATTTACTGTGTGGGTAATTAATTTACTCGTTGGTTAAAAAAATTAATTCAATAATTTTAGCAAAAGTAGTGGCTTAGAGTATATATAAGTCCTACTTTTGCTAATCAAAGCGCAATATTGTATACTTCTGCTTAACTCGAAGCGGGTAATGTTCCTGCTTATCTTTTTTTATTTAGCTGATTGTGATTTATCTGTATTCAAGCTTCTGACTTGAATCATATCTTTGTAACTACAGAATTATTATTCCAAACCCGATTGATTAATCTCTTTGTTCTGTCACAAAAAGCTCACATGTTGAGTAAATCTTTTGAATATTTTAAATACTTGGCAAACTGCCAAAGCTGTAAATGGCGACGAAATTAATGTAAAAATGGTGCCTTTAAAACGTCAACAAAATACCAATGCTGGTTTAATTTGGGTTGATGTTGGGCAAATGGTTGAATTAGAAACAGGCGAGACATTTAACCTGAATCTAGATGGCAAAAGCTTCTATACTGGCCCAAACCAGCTATATCGCTTAGCCTAAAAGCAAAAAACAGCAGATGATCTGCTGTTTTTTTTTGCTTAATTTAAAGTCTACGTTTGCATGGTCTGGATGCGTATATTAATCAAATATGATGGTAAGTTTTTCTAAAGGCTAACGATTAGAAAGCTATGGACTAGTAAGACCAAATTTTTAATTTTAAATCACTCACAGATGGGTTTTCACCAATCTCTAATATTTGAGCTTGTTCTGTACGCCAGTCCCCTAAAACGATACGAGGTTTGCCATGCACATCGTGTATTTGGGGGCGGTGGGTATGTCCATGAATCAGTAGATCGGCATGCTCTAAAGCTTTTTCTACAGCTTCGGCATTTACATCCATGATTTCATAAGATTTAACTTGCTTGGTTTCTGTACTTTTTTTGCGGAAGCCATTGGCGATTTTTTGTCGAATGCTAAGCGGTAAGCTCTTTAAGAAACCTAAAAGCAAAGGATTACGAATCACTTTACGAAACTTTTGGTAAGACACATCATCGGTGCAAAGTAAATCGCCATGTTCGAGGCGAATTTTATAGTTGCTAATGTGGAGATAATCAACGTCTTGTAATAATTGACCGTGAAATTTATCTAAAAACTTTTGACCCAATGCAAAGTCACGATTACCTACTTGGAAATAAATTTGATTTCCCAAAGCAGTAAAATCTTTAAGCGCTGCAATGATTTCGTCTAACCATGGGGCAGTGAAGTCATCACCAATCCAAGCATTAAACCAATCACCTAAAATATACAGCTGGGTATTTTGAGTTTTGTATTGTTCTAACAAAGCTAAAAACCCCCGAACGAGTCGAGGGTGTTCAGGTGACAAATGTAAATCAGCGATAAACAGATAGGTCACGAATCTTTTCCTTTGAATCTCCCTAAATCCCTCTTTAAAAAAGAGGGACTTTTCCTCCCTTTTATAAAGGGAGGTTAGGAGGGATTCTTATTCAGAAATGATTTTAGCTGATTCGATTACAACGTTCTCTAGAGGAACGTCTGCGTGGTAGCCACGGTTACCAGTACGAACGCTTTTGATTGCGTCAACAACGTCAAGACCTTCAACTACTTTACCAAATACTGCATAGCCCCAACCTTGCGCTGTTTTACCAGTGTGATTAAGGAAAGAGTTGTTTTTCACGTTAATGAAGAATTGAGCTGAAGCAGAGTGAGGTGCTTGAGTACGTGCCATAGCGATCGTACCAACATCATTGCTTAAACCGTTGTCAGCTTCGTTTTCAATAGAATCACGAGTTGTTTTTTCTTTGAAGTTTTCATCCATGCCGCCGCCTTGGATCATGAAACCATCAATAACACGGTGGAAAATCACGCCGTCATAGAAACCATCGCGAACATACTGTAAGAAGTTTTCAGCAGTTTTAGGTGCTTTTTCAGTGTTAAGCTCAAGAACAATACGACCTTTATTGGTGTTTAATTCGACTTGAGGAAAACTCATTGTGTAATCTCCTGTACATGGACATGAAAGCCATGGGTTTTTTGGTTGTGAGAAGCATAAGCAAACTGTAAACTACAAGGCAAGTAAAAACGTTACTTTCTTTGTTAAAAATAAAGAAAAGCGTTTTAATTATCCTAATTTTATCTTTATAGAAGTGATTTTATTACCATGAAGCCAAACGATGTTGTTTCATCCCTGCCTAACAATCCGACAACCAAGAACAATGCCCCTGTCGAAGCTGCGCAGCAGGAACAACAGCCAGGCTTAGATTTTGTACGTCAAGTCATTACCGATGATTTATCTGCAGGTCGTACAGAACAAGTTGTAACACGTTTCCCACCAGAGCCAAACGGCTACCTACATATTGGTCATGTAAAAGCCATTTGTCTGAACTTTGGTATTGCTCAAGAATTCGCGGGTCTATGTAACCTCCGTTTCGACGATACAAACCCAGATGCCGAAGAACAAGAGTATGTAGATG
Source organism: Acinetobacter sp. YH12128 (assembly GCF_013418655.1). Taxonomy (NCBI): domain Bacteria; kingdom Pseudomonadati; phylum Pseudomonadota; class Gammaproteobacteria; order Moraxellales; family Moraxellaceae; genus Acinetobacter; species Acinetobacter sp. YH12128. The sequence goes on from NZ_VPBO01000001.1 coordinate 251,235, forward strand.
GTATTGCCAATGACGTGAAATGGCTAGGTTTTGAGTGGAACGGCGAGCCGCGTTATGCATCGAGCTATTTTGATCAGCTTTACGCTTGGGCAGTTCAATTGATTGAACAAGGTGATGCCTATGTGGATTTGCAAAGCCCTGAAGAAATCAAACTAAACCGCGGTAATTTTGTTGAGCCGGGTAAAAACTCGCCGCAACGTGATGCTAGCGTAGAAGAAAACTTAGCGCGTTTTGAACAAATGCGTAATGGTGAGTTGGGAGAAGGTCAGGCAGTACTACGTGCCAAAATTGACATGACTTCACCTAACATTCATATGCGTGATCCTATTTTGTATCGTATTTTGCATTCTGAACATCACCAAACTGGTGATAAATGGAAAATGTACCCAATGTACGATTATGCGCATCCATTATCAGATGCCATTGAAGGAGTTACGCATTCACTGTGTACACTTGAGTTTGTTGATCACCGTCCATTCTATGACTGGGTTGTAGAAAAAGTTAAATCACCATCTGTACCACGTCAGTACGAATCAAGCCGCTTAAATGTGGATTACACCATTACCTCTAAACGTAAATTACGTAAATTGGTTGAAGGTGGATTTGTGAATGGTTGGGATGACCCACGTATGCCGACCGTTGTGGGTATGCGCCGTCGTGGCTTTACTCCAGAAGGTCTACGTGACTTCTGCAAACGTGTAGGTGTAACGAAAGTTGATGGCAGTATCGTAGATGTTGCAATGCTTGAATACTGCATCCGTCAGTCTTTAGAAAATACTGCTTCGCGTGGTATGGCAGTGTTGAATCCACTCAAAGTGACTTTAACCAACTTGCCTGAAGCGATGGATTTGGTGCATGCACGTCATCCAAACGTAGACATGGGTGACCGTATCATTCCGTTAACTCAAGACATTTACATCGACCGTAAAGACTTTGAAGAAGTTGCACCTAAAGGCTTTAAACGTCTGATTCCGGGCGGTGAAGTGCGTTTACGTCATGCGTATGTGATTAAGTGCGATGAAGTGATTAAAGACGAGAACGGTGAAGTGGTTGAATTGAAATGTTCAATTGACCCTGAAACTTTAGGTAAAAACCCCGAAGGCCGTAAGGTGAAGGGCGTTGTACATTGGGTTTCTGCAAGCAAAGGTATTGCTGCGGAAGTTCGTATCTACGACCGTTTATTTACTGAGTCAGACCCTGAAGTGGGTGATGACTTCCTTGCTAACTTAAACCCTGAATCGCTGAAAGTGGTTCAAGCGGTGATTGAGCCTGCATTGGCAGAAGTAAAACCTGAAGACCGTTTCCAATTTGAACGTGAGGGTTACTTTGTTGCAGATCAGTTTGATCATACAGCAGAAAAACCGGTGTTTAACCGCATCCTGGATTTGAAAGACAGTTTCAAACCGGGTAAATAAAATCTTAGATTTTTAAAGGGATTCATCTTTGAATCCTATATAGATTAAGATCAAGTAGGTTAAAATTAAGCTCAACTTCGGTTGGGCTTTTTTCATGGTTGAGATGGTTCATTAAGGCAGTACAGAGGGAAAATAAGTGATCATTCGAAATAAAAATAATAGCTTTAAACTTTTATTTGCATGGCATGGCACGATACTCCCAAAAGTTATGCCTGCTTTAGCCGTCGTGGTGAGTTTGTCGGCGATTTTGGTGTATCTAAGTGCTGCGCACTACCTGAATACCCCCGAAGTTCCTGCCATCGGATTTACCATCTTTGGGGTGATTCTGTCGATTTTTTTGAGCTTTCGAAATACTGCCTGTTATGACCGTTGGTGGGAAGGTCGCAAGCTTTGGGGCACATTGATTGCCAATACACGCCACATGATTCGGGATAGTCATGTACTTGAAGATGAGCAAAGAACCGTGTTGATGTACCGCATCATGCTGTTTTGCAATTTGTTACGTGATCGCTTACGCTATGAATCACAAGATATTGTACATTTTAAAGACGGTGTAGATTTAACGGAGCAGCAATGGCAGCAATGCCGAGACAATATCAATGCACCACAGTATTTACTTGAAATTATTCAAAAAGATTTAGTCAAAGCCTATAAGCAAGGTCAGATTACAGACATTATCTACAGCACGCTTACACGTCATACCGTAGCGATGGGTGATATCCATGCAGGCTGTGACCGTATTATGACCACGCCATTGCCATTTTCCTATTCGGTGCTTTTACATCGCGCGGTGTATTCATTTTGTCTGATTTTGCCGTTTAGCCTAGAGGCCAGTTTAGGGATTTGGACACCTGTAATTGTGGCTTTGATTGCATATTTATTTTTAGGTTTGGATGCGTTAAGTGCAGAACTGGAAGAGCCTTTTGGCTTGCAGGAAAATGATTTGCCGCTGGACTCGATTGTACGAAACATTGAGCGTGAAATGTATAGCAGCTTAGAAGTTGAACTTCCGCCGCTGATTAAGACTTTTAACAGTAATTTAAGATAAATTCTTGGCCTAATTTTCAGATAAATTAGGCGATACATACCACGCATATTGATGCTGAAAAAAATCGTCCAAGTGTTGCATAAAGGCCTGTACTTTAGGCGGAACAAAATGTCGATGCGGAATTACCACATAGATTGCTGTGCTTTGAACAGGGATTGCTGGTAGAACTTGGACAAGTCGGCCAGAGAGTAGATCGTCCTCCACATGCCAAATAGAGTGGTTTGAGATGCCTAAACCTGCAAGTGCTGCTTGGTGTACGCCTTCACCTGAGTTGATATGAACTTGTCCTGAAACAGGTATATTTATGTTGTGTTGATCTTGGACGAATGTCCAAAGCTGCGAAACACCCTTAGGGTATTTCTGTAAAATGCATTGGTGTATAGAGAGCTCTTCTAGGGAGTGAGGTTCGCCATGTTGTTCGATATAGCTAGGCGAGGCACACAAAATACGACGGTTTAAGCTGAGCGGTTTAGCAATCAGTGATGAGTCTTCTAACTATCCAATACGTATCTCAACGTCGATACCTGCGGAGACCAATTTAAATTTTGATCGGTCTGTTCAATATCCAAAGTCAATGTTGGATGCAACTTGGCAAAGGCTGCAAATACTGGCCCTAAAATACGATTTCCAAAAACTTCTGAACAGGTGATTTTTAATACGCCGCTGAGTTGTTGTGGTTCAGGCTGAAATTGGCTCAGTAGCGAATTAAATTGTTCGAATAAGGGAAAACCTTGCTGCAATAAAACAGCACCTTCCTGTGTTAAATGTAGCTGCCGTATAGTGCGATGAAATAAGCGCAGCCCTAAACTTTGTTCAAGTCTGTGTAGACGGCTACTAGCGACAGAAACAGAGAGATTGGCTTCTTTAGCGGCTTGACTGATTGAACCCAGTATCGCCATTCGTGTGAATAAGTCGAAATCTTCAGTTAGCATTATCAATATAATCAAGAAAGTCTTTCTTGATATTCAGGGTTTTTCTGATAAACATCTGTGCCTATTCTGTGTATAAATCAAACACAGGAATTCACCATGAACTATCACAACCTAGGGCAATCTGGCTTACAAGTTTCAGAGTTCGGCTTTGGTGCAGGTACATTTGGCGGGCAAGGCCCTATTTTCTCTGCATGGGGGCAAGCGAGCTTAAATGATGCTCAGCGCATGATTGATCTCTGTATTGATCAAGGCGTGAATTATTTCGATACCGCAGATGCTTATTCAAATGGTGCCTCAGAGCAGATGCTAGGTGCATTACTTCATTCAAAACGCCAAGAGGTGATTATTTCCAGCAAAGTGGGTATCCGATTGAACGATGGAATCAATCAAGGTGGATATTCTAGAAGCTATATAATTCAAGCCGTGGAGGCGAGTTTAAAGCGTTTAGGTACGGATTATATTGATGTGCTGCAACTCTGCATCAGTTTGATAGCACGACGCCACTTGAGCAGCTGATGCGCAGTTTAGATGACTTGGTAGGTAGTGGAAAAGTTCGCTATATCGGTGCGTCGAATTTTTCAGGCTGGCAGCTCATGAAAGCACAGTCGATTGCTCAGCAGCATGGCTATGAAAAGCTAAGTGTGCATCAAGTCTATTATTCTTTGATTGGACGTGACTATGAATGGGAGTTGATGCCTGCACAGCATGATCAACAGATTGGTGCAGTGGTTTGGAGTCCGCTGGGCTGGGGGAGATTAACTGGAAAATTTGATCGTGAGCATGCGATTCCAAAGCAAAGTCGACTACATGAGACCGCTCAATTCGCACCGCCAGTTCAACACGAAAAGTTATTTGCAGTGTTAGATGTAATGCAAGAAATCGCCATGGAAACAGGGCACTCTATTCCACAGATTGCATTGAATTGGCTGAAAACCAGACCGACAGTGTCTAGCATTTTGATAGGCGCACGTAATGAACAGCAACTGTTGGATAACCTTGCGGCGAAGGAATGGTCATTAAGCTTAGAGCAGTTAGCCCGATTAGACGCAGTCAGTGCAGTGTATCCACCTTATCCATACTATCCCTATTGGAATGGGTAATTTACAGAGAAGAATCCCACGCTAGTGACATCAGCCTCTATTTCAGAACATACAGCAGAATAGGGCAATAACAATTCAGTGGTAGGCAATGATCAGTTCTCTGTGCTATCACTGAATAAAATTATAATATGAAGGAATGCTGATGAGTGTCGTGATTGAAACCCAGATGTTAATTCGTAAGTCCATCAATATCGTATTTAATGCTTTTGTTGATCCTTTAATAACACAGCATTTTTGGTTTAGTGCATCGAGTGGATATCTAGAAGAAGGTAAAACGGTGCAATGGACTTGGCAAAAATATAATGCAGTCGCCGATGTAGACGTGCTGAATATTAAGGAAAACAAATTAATTCAAATACAGTGGGGTGAACCAAAAACTCAGGTCGATTTTATTTTTGAGCAAATTAGCCCGATGGAAACCTATGTTCGCATCAAAAATTCAAAGATTCCTCTGCAAGGTCAGGCATTAATTGATTTTATTATCGATAGTACAGGTGGTTTTACAACGGTTTTGGATGCAGCCAAAATTTATTTAGAACATGGCCTGCAAAGCAATTTGGTTGAAGATAAATTTCCACCTTTTAGCAATGCGAACTTTTAGCAATGTGAAGAGTGACCAAAATTAAGCATGACATCTGATACGCCGTAAGGAAAAGCTTGTGTATTAGCGCAGTATTTCTAAGCAATGTGCTGATGTATTGAAATTTGATAAAGCCACGGTTCAATGCTGCTGCAGTGAATTAACGATTTTTATGTTCTTCACGCTTTAAATAGGTATAAACCGGCATCTGCATTTTGGCTTTTTCGCGCAGTTTCTTTTTGATATAGAACACCAGTGCAAAGCAAGTAGTGGTCACGGTCAGCATCATGCTACTCATAAAACTCATCAGAGAACTGACATAACCAATCGTGGTGAGTCGGTTCATCATACGAAACACCTGAGGACTACTTTCAACACCGGTAATGGCCCATGTGCATAAGTGTTCGCAGTTATTAATAATCAGATGATAGTTGTTTTCATGCATACGTGAGCGCATGCGACGCACCACTTTACGCCCTTTAAATTTTGGATTGCTGTACGACTGAACGATGATTTTTTTGCCGTGACTGAAATTTTCGATAGAAGTCATTTCAATCGGATGTTTTTTGAAAAGGTGTGCAAAACCTGAGTAGTGAATGACTCTACCGCGGCCGGCATATATGCCATGATGGCTATAACCGAAGTGTTTAACAATCAGATGTGTTCCAAGAGGAAAACCATCTTTCTGCACATGCATGTATTTACCAGTCCTACTTTAAATCCGAATTATTTTTAAAGATTAGTCTACTTTTAATCTGTGAATTAATCGACTATTTTAGCGATGATTTAGCTAAAATTTGTTCGATTTTTAACGTGCGCTATGGATAGGGTCATGCTTGGTCTTCAATTAACCTCAATGTTTAAAAAAATGCGCTTTATGATGCTGCTCGGTCTGATTTTCTCACCGAGTATTTCCTATGCCAATATTCAAGCGAAACGTGTCAGTCAGCCTATTGCCGTGGATGTGGTTGAAATTTCCGATCTGAGTCAACTGAAGCTCTATTTATATGATACACAGCAGCAGCCATATCAAGACCTACAGCGACTAAAGCAGGTATTAGCGCGTAAGTGTAATACGATGAACTTCGCAATGAATGCCGGGATGTATCATGCAGACTTAGCACCTGTTGGTCTATACGTTGAAAATGGAGTGCAGAAAAAAGCCTTGAATCGTGCAACACGAGGCTTTGGTAATTTTTTAATTCAGCCGAATGGTGTTCTAGCATGGAATGGCAAGCAAGCGGTGATATCAACCACACAAAAATATGCTTCCACAGATTTTAAGGCACGTTATGCAACGCAGTCAGGTCCAATGCTGGTGGTAGATGGAAAAATCAATCCAAACTTTATCCCACAGTCAGATTCATTGAAAATCCGCAATGGTGTGGGGATCAAAAACGGCAAGTTGTATTTTGTGATCAGTCGTGAAGGCGTGTCGTTTTATGCATTTGCACAATATTTTAAGCAGCAATTATCGATTAACAATGCCTTGTATTTAGATGGATCTGTGTCTAGTGCAGATATCCAAGCGTTGAATAGACATGATTCAAGTTTAAAACCTTTAGGGCCAATTGTAGCGTATACAACAGCATTTCAATGCAAACAATAAAAGCCCGAATAATTGGACTTCATCTGTACAGTGTTTAGATTGATAGCAACTACTGTTTATTTGCCGACTAAACCTAAAAAGGTACTTTGGGTTTGGCACATTTGAATGGCTTGTTCTTTAGATTGTTTTTTAATACTTTCTTCAAACTGTTTTTTCTGTTCTTTGATTTGTTCTTCGTTTAAGCCCATTTGTTTCGACAAGGCTTCGAGTTTGTCCCAAGATTCTTCGCATTCTTTGGGAATTTGGCTACAAGCACTTAGACTAAGTATGCAGCAGGCGATTAGGCAATTTGTTAATTTATTCATGTGCATTCCTTTAGTTTTTATATCAATGCTGTTTAGAGGTCATCTGTCTCTAATTTAGTGCAATATTAGGTTTTATTGTCGTGTGTTTAAAAAATAGACATCACTGAGTTGCCTTGGAGCATAGCATAAAAGCTGTAAATAGCGATGTGGCCAATCCACAAAACCTGATCTGTAAATAAGCGGCATACTTTTGATTAGACTAAAAATGAAAAAGGCACTCTGTAAAACAGAATGCCTTGTTTGAACATTGAATGTTCAGACTCTACTGTAGAGGTAGATGCTGGATTTCATTTAATTCCTTACGGCTATAACCGCGCGAAGCGAGTACTTTTTTGATACCGAGGATAACATCTTCATCCGTTGCCTTTGTAAGAGCAGCAATAAGCTGTTCATTGGTTTTACAAGAGCAATCATTTTCAACACAGGCAATTTGATTCTTATGCCCGTTTTGCTGTTCTGTAGCGAACAACTTATGCCAAAAACTCATAGAGCCTTCATTTGCGACCTAACATAGGACGAAATATAACCAATCCAATAAATAAAGCAAGACTACTAAAGTGATATTTTAGCCAGTTGAATGATCATTTTTTCGATTGGACTTTTAGAATCTTTGCTTAATTGATATAGAAAGGTATCCATTACACCGCATGTGGCGAGAATATAAAGCTTTTTTAGTATATAAAAAAGGAGCTTTTAGAAAGCTCCTTTTATGACAACAACATGACTTGAAATAATTTGTTTAAATCTTCTCAAGAAACACACCAGACTCTACATGGTGTGTATAAGGGAACTGATCAAACAAGGCAAATTTGCTGATTTTATGCGTTTGTGAAAGTAGTTTGAGATTGTCATGCAAAGTATCTGGGTTGCATGAAATATAGATAATGCGTTCAAAACGTTGCAACAGTTTTAGTGTTTCATCATCGATACCTGCACGCGGTGGATCGACAAATACCGTATCGAAGTTATAGCTTGAAATTTCAATCTCAGCTTCTTCAAGGCGGCGGAATGTACGTTCAGCATTGTAGGCTTGGGTAAACTCTTCAGCTGAAAGACGAGCCACTTGGATATTATCAATACCATTTTGCTCAATATTCCACTGCGCGGCATAAACTGAAGACTTGGCTAATTCGGTTGCCAAAACGCGATTAAAGCGTGTTGAAAGAGGCAGCGTGAAATTACCATTACCACAGTAGAGCTCAAGTAAGTCTTTGTCTGAATGATCGGCAGCCTGACACGCCCATTCCAGCATTTTTTGACATACGCCGGCATTGGGCTGCGTGAAGCTACTTTCGATTTGTTTGTACTGATATTTACGGTCAAACACTTGGAGTTCTTCAATCACATAGTCATCAGTCAAAATCACGCGCTGACCACGACTACGACCATAAATCTTGATATTGAGCTTTGCAGACAGCGCTTTGGCAGCAACTTCCCATTCAGCATTTAGCGGGCAGCGGTAAACCAATGAAACCAGCATTTCACCTTTCAGCGTTGCTAAGAAATGAACTTCAAATAATCGGCTAGATAAGATCTCTTGTGCCTTGAGTTCATTTAATAATACGGGCATTAAATCATTAATGCTTTTATCTGCAATCGGGAAATCTTTAATTTCGACAACTTGTTTTTCATTGTCTGCATTGCGTTCAAACATTGCATAGAACATATCATTTTCAGTATGCCAAATTCGGAATTCCGCTCGCATACGAAAGTTTTGTTCAGCAGAAGGAAAAACTTCTAAAGAGGGAGGGTTGTATTCTGAAAATTGAGCCGTAATGCGGGCAACTTTGGCATCAAGTTGTTGCTGATAAGTTGAAGTCATATGCAGTAAAAAATCGCAAACATATTAAAAAAAGTCATGTTAGCAAAATTCACCTTATAAGACTAAATTAATTCCACTTTTGGCTGTATTTATCTGTCGTGAAGATAAATCTGAATACGCTAAATAGAATATTTATCTAGGGGAAGTTAAAAAAACGCTCAATCTTTATGGAACATTCATAAAGATTGAGCTAAGTGAGGAACTGATAAGTGAGGAACTGATTAGTTGGAGTTCATTCCAACATTTAATTCATCGTCATTAAGCTGGCATTACCACCGGCTGCCGCTGTATTGACACTGATTGCCCGCTCAATCACGAAACGCTCTACAGGGATGTCATATTGACCTGAAGCTAAATGTGTAATGCCAATAATTGCACCTTCACGAGACGCGATGACTTGTTGAATTTTTAATAACTCAGCTTTTTCACCATGATGTAAAACCGCATCAAAATTGCCATGATAAATATCCGTGATCACTTTAAATTGGTCCACGAGAATTTTCGGCATGCTATTTAAGTGTTTCAACACAAAAGTATTGTCTGCAAGTACGACGGGCTGACTACCTACCGATAAAATCGCAGCAATTTGATTCAGTTGATCTGCATCATTATTAGCCAATGAAAGCACACCTTTACGTGCCAAAATGGCATATTGGTTGTTTTCACCAGTTGGGCCTTGTAGCTCAAAACTTTGTCCAGCGGCTATGGCCTGCGGTGCTTGAATAGCAATGCCTGAAAAATGCTGCTTCGCCCAAGTGTTAAAAGCCTCATATGCAGGGAAGTGTGCAGCTTGCGTTTCTGCCTGAGCCGCATAAGGTGTAGCCAGTTTTTTCTCAGAAACTTGATGCATTAAACGGTAAAGATATAAAGGACCGCCCGCTTTTGGACCAGTACCTGATAAGCCCTCGCCGCCAAAAGGTTGTACACCAACCACAGCGCCTACAATATTACGGTTAATGTATAGGTTGCCAACTTCTGCATGACCGATAACTTTTTGAATCGTGTCATCAATACGTGTATGCAAGCCCATGGTTAAACCATAACCTTTGGCATTGATTTGCGTTAATAGGTTTTCAATCTCACCATATTTGTAGGTGATTAAATGCAATACTGGCCCAAAAACTTCGCGTTCTAAATCATTTAAATGTGGAAGTTCAATTAAAGTTGGTGCAACAAAAGTTCCCGTACTTAAGGCATTGCTATCAGCATTAAACATGATTTGATGTACGGGATAGCCTTTGCTACGCATCTTCTCAATATGTTTTTCAATATTTTGTTGTGCTTCAAGGTCGATCACTGGGCCAATGTCAGTTGCTAAAAGTGCAGGATTTCCGACACGAAGTTGCTTCATCGCACCTTGTAACATGGTACGGACTACGTCCACATTATCTTCTTGCACACAGAGAATACGCAGGGCAGAACAGCGTTGACCTGCACTGTCATAGGCAGAGTTAACGACATCCAATACCACTTGTTCTGTCAATGCTGATGAGTCAACAATCATGGCATTTTGACCACCAGTTTCAGCAATCAAAACCACACTTTCGCCAAATTGGTTTAAGCGCTGTGCAACGGTTTTTTGCAAGATACGTGCGACTTCCGTTGAGCCTGTAAACATGATGCCTTGGACACGTGAGTCCGCGCTGAGTTTGGCCCCAATGGTTTCGCCACGGCCAGGGAGAAGTTGCAATACATCGAAGGGAACACCTGCTTCCCATAAAATATGTACAGCTTGAGCAGCAATCAGAGGCGTTTGTTCAGCAGGCTTGGCAATCACGGTATTACCTGCAACCAAGGCTGCAGCAATTTGACCTGTGAAAATAGCAAGCGGGAAGTTCCATGGGCTAATGCACAGCACAGTACCTAGGGGTTCAATTTGCGTATTCTCTGCTAGATCAATTATTTGAGCTGCATAATAACGTAGGAAATCTACAGCTTCACGGACTTCAGCAATTGCATTGGCATAGGTTTTACCACTTTCACGTGACAACAACACCATGAGAGATTGCAATTGTGCTTCCATCAAATCTGCCGCACGGTTTAAGCATGCTGCACGCTGATCTTTGTCTAAAGTTTTCCATGAAGCTTGGGCATTTACCGCATTATTGAGAGCGATTTCCGCTTGCTCTAGACTAGCTTCACTGACACTGCCGACCACATCACTACGGTTTGCAGGGTTTGTAATGTTGATACTTGCAGTATGAATTTCTTCTAAATTAGCACCCATTGCACTGGCATGCCATTGGGTATGCGCATGCTGTACTGCCGTAGTATTGAGCTGAGATAAGTCGCGATCATTGGCTAAATCGAGTCCTTTTGAGTTGCGACGTTCTGAGCCATACAAATCTTGCGGAAATGGGATAGAAGGATGCTTAGCGCCAGTGATACCTTCTTTTTCAGCCGTCGCTAATATCGTCTGTCTTGGATTTTCAATTAAATCTTCAATTTTTAAGTTTTTATCTGCAATACGGTTGACGAAAGAGGTATTCGCACCATTTTCCAGTAAACGTCGAACCAAATAGGCCAATAAGGTTTTATGGTTACCCACTGGTGCATAAATACGACATGGCACACCCAGTTTGTTGTCAGACTTTGAACCCACCACTTGTTCATAGAGGGGTTCACCCATGCCGTGAAGGCACTGGAATTCATACTGGCCTGGATAGTAAAGCTCTGGCTGTGCTAATTGGTAGATCGTAGCAACAGTTTGCGCATTGTGTGTTGCAAACTGAGGATAAATTTGCTCAGGCGCTGCCAAGAGCTTTTTAGCACATGCAATATAAGACAGGTCGGTATGAACTTTGCGCGTAAATACAGGATAGTCACTCATACCTTCAATTTGCGCTTTCTTAATTTCGCTGTCCCAGTATGCACCTTTCACTAAGCGGATCATTAAACGTTTTTGGCTACGCTTAGCGAGGTCAATAATATGGTCGACCACATAGAAACAGCGCTTTTGGTAGGCTTGAATCACAAATCCAATACCTTTCCAATCCGCTAATTTAGGCTCAAAACATAGGCGCTCAAGTAGTTCCAAAGAAATTTCAAGGCGGTCAGTTTCTTCAGCATCAATGTTTAGACCAATATTGTAATGCTTGGCTAATACAGCAAGTTCAAGCACTTTGCCATAAAGTTCGTTATGTACACGGTCGATCTGTGAGCGTTGGTAGCGTGGGTGTAGGGCAGATAATTTGATCGAAATGCCTGCTCCGTTATAAACATCCTTACCTTCAGAGGCTTGACCAATCGCGTGGATCGCATCGGTATAGTCTTGATAATATCGTTCAGCATCAGGTTCAGTTAATGCTGCTTCACCCAACATGTCATATGAATAACGGAAGCCTTTGTCTTCTAATACTTCTGCATGTTTAAGCGCTTCATTGATGGTCTCGCCTGTGACAAACTGTTCGCCCATCATACGCATAGCCACGTCGACAGCTTTACGGATAATGCCACGACCACTGCGTGCTAAAATACCCGTCAATAGACTAGACAGACTTTTTTGTTGAGGGGTTTCCATCAGTTTGCCCGTCAGCATTAATCCCCAAGCAGCAGCATTTACGAACATGAGGCTACTTTGGCCAACATGATCTTTCCAGTTACCTTGGTTGATTTTATCTTTGATCAGTAAATCACGTGTTGCTTTGTCTGGAATACGGAGTAGCGCTTCAGCTAAACACATTAGAGCGATGCCTTCCTGAGAAGACAATGAAAACTCTTGTAGCAAGCCTTGTACAATGCCTGCTTTACCTGTACCGCTTTTACGTTCACGTAATGAATGGGCTAAGTCAAAAGCCAATTGTTGAATTTGATCGCTGATCGGGGAAGGGATTTCACTGTGTGCTAATAAGTTTTCAATGCACTCAGTTTCAGCACGACGCCATGCTGTATTAATCGATTGTTCAAAGCTATTCTTGTCTTTAAATTCAGTGATGTAGTCATCGCTTCCCGTGACTTCAAATACTTTTCCATTCATGTTTCAATTTTCCGTGTCAAAGTTCTATGACGAGCAAATAAATCTTGAGCTTGATCCTTTATTTAATTTATCATTACAGAATATTTAGCGAATAACTCACTATAGTTTTAATAATATTTAGAGAAAAATTCAGATGACTAGCCCATATTTGAGCTTAGACCGTATAGATATTCGAATTTTAGAGCTGTTGCAAGAAGACGGAAAATTGTCCAATATTAAGCTTGCGGAAATGGTGAATTTATCACCCACTGCGGCGTTGGCACGTGTGCAAAAATTATCGAAAGAGGGTTTTATTTTAGGCTATGAAGCACGTTTAAATCCGGTCTTACTCAACAATGGATTTGTGGTTCTTGTGGAGATTTTACTAGATAAAACCACGCCCAATGTATTGGAAGATTTTTCGGATGCAGTGCGTCAAATTCCAGAAATCGTAGAATGTCACATGATCAGCGGTGGTTTTGATTTTGTGGTGAAAATACGCTGCGCAAATATGGAAGAATTTAGAAAAATTTCAGGGCAGGTGCTTTGGCAGCTACCTGGTATCAAGGAAACGCGTAGTTATCCTGTGATGGAAGTGATCAAAGAAAGTATGCAAATTAAGCTGAAACCTGCGGCTCGGCCGAAGTAGCTAATCATCAATAATCGAGTATAAAAAAGGGGCATTTAGCCCCTTTTTTAGTGTCAAAAATTTTAGATTTCAGACATTTCTTTTTGATATTGCGCTTCGGCTTTTTCAAAGCGTTCAACAACTTCAGCTTCAGGTGCTTTGCTCAATAAGCTCACCACAACGATACTGATCGCAGAGAAAATAAAGCCTGGAATGATTTCGTATAAACCAAGGTGGCCTAAGTAGTTTTTCCACACGATGACAGTCACAGCACCCACGATCATGCCAATGATTGCTCCGTTAAGCGTCATACGTTTCCACAGCAATGAAAGAATAATCAGCGGGCCAAATGCAGCACCGAAACCTGCCCATGCATAAGCCACTAAGCCTAAAACTTTACTTGCAGGGTTCATTGCAAAGGTGATTGCAAATACAGCAATTGCCAAGACCATCGCACGTCCAATCCAAACCAATTCTTTTTGCGATGCATTTTTACGAATAAAACCTTTGTACAAATCTTCCGTCAAGGTTGTTGAACATACCAATAACTGACAGCTAAGTGTGCTCATCACCGCAGCTAAAATTGCGGCTAAAATAATCCCTGCAATCCACGGATTGAATAGAATTTTAGTCAATTCCATAAATACCGTTTCAGGGTTGGCATTAACGACGCTTGCCAGTTCTGGGTGAACTTGGAAGTAAGCAATACCGATATAACCGGCTGCTACAGCACCGCCTAGACATAGGATCATCCATGTCATTCCAATGCGACGTGCATTTGGAATGGTTTTAACAGAATCGGCTGCCATAAAGCGAACCAAGATATGCGGTTGACCAAAATAGCCTAAGCCCCACGCCATGCTGGATAAAATCGCAACTGTACTTAAACCTTCAAATAAATTAGAAGCTTGTGGGCGAGCTGTTTCCAAAACAGCAGCAAGATTTTGACTGTTATCACCTAAAGCAAGGTAGGCGATGATCGGTGTGATCAGCAGTGCAAAGATCATCAGACCCGCTTGGAAAGTATCGGTCCAACTGATCGCTAAGAATCCACCAATACAGACATAGCTGATGGTTGCAATTGCACCAATCCACAGTGCTGTTGTGTAGTTCCAACCGAATAAACTTTCGAAAAGTCGTGCGCCAGCCACCATGCCAGAAGCACAGTAAATCGCAAAGAACACTAAAATCACTACAGCTGAAATGATACGTAAAATCTTTTTACGGTCTGCAAAACGGCTCGTGAAATAATCGGGCAGGGTCAGGGCATTATTTTGATATTCGGTATGAACACGCAAGCGACCAGCAACGATCAACCAGTTCAACCAAGCACCGATAATTAAGCCGATTGCAATCCAAGCTTCGGAAAGACCAGATAGATAAATTGCACCAGGGAGACCCATGAGTAGCCAACCACTCATGTCGGATGCACCTGCTGAAAGTGCAGTCACAACACTTCCTAAACTTCGTCCACCTAAAATGTATTCGTCAAAGTTATGCGTAGCTTTGTAGGCATACAAACCAATGGCAAGCATTGCAAGAATATAAAAAATAAAGGTGACTAATGTCGGGTTTAAATGGCTCATAGGCGGTTCATCCTTAATGAAAGCAAATCATCTCTGTCCTAGATGAAAATTTGTACTTCTGTCGTAAGTCGCAGATTCAAGCACGATTTAAAAATTACACTCTGTAACCTTTAAGCATATTTTATGTGTGTTTTGCGTAAATGATATTTTTTCTTATTACAAATCGAATTTTTTATTGTGCTGCTGAAATGTTGTACAGAAGGGAATTTAAATTTTGAAATGTAAATCTACTTAAGACTTTTCATCACAAAAAGAGAACTAATGAAATTAGGTAAAAATTACACAATGTTACATAGTGAACAAGAAATGTGCATTTGAAATATTTGGTTGCAAATGTGCATCACATCATCTGTAGTGAGATGATTTGAACAGGTCGAATATGAGGTATGCACAGTCTTGGTGCGTAATTAGAGGGAATGCGCAGTGACAACGGTTCAGATGGAAAAAACGAGAATAGAGCATGATTTATTGGGGGATAAAGCAGTCCCGCAGTCATGTTATTACGGTATACATACATTGCGTGCCATCGAAAACTTTCAAATATCAAAGCAGCATGTCGGACAAAATTTAAACTTTGTACGCGCTATTGCTCAGGTAAAAAAAGCGTCAGCAGAAACAAATTACCAATTTAACTTAATACAAGATGATATTCGCCAAGCGATTCAGCAGGCCTGTGATGCATTGATTGATCATCCAGAACAATGGGCAGATTCATTTCCAATTGATATTTATCAAGGTGGAGCAGGCACTTCTATTAACATGAATGCCAATGAAGTCATTGCCAATATTGTCCTTGAATCGCTCGGAGATGCGAAAGGCAGTTATCAAAGGATTCATCCCAACGACCATGTCAATAAGTCACAATCCACCAATGATGTCTATCCAACAGCGCTGCGTCTAGCGACATATAGTGCTTTTGATGCTTTATTTGTAGTGCTAAATCAACTTATCGGAAGCTTACATGTTAAAGCTGATGAGTTTAAACATGTCATCAAAATGGGGCGTACACAGTTACAAGATGCAGTTCCGATGACTTTGGGGCAAGAGTTCCGTGCATTTGCAACATTATTAAAAGAAGATTTGAAGTTGATTGAGCAAAATCGACAGCTTTTATTGGAAATTAATTTAGGTGCGACAGCAATTGGTACTGGCGTGAATTCTCCTGCAGGTTATGCGGCCAAGGCCGTTGAAAATCTAGCTCATTTGACCGGTCTAAAATTGCAAGGTGCAGAAGACTATGTCGAAGCAACCAGCGATTGTGGCGTATTTATTTTATTATCGAGTTGCTTAAAACGTTTAGCTGTCAAACTTTCTAAAATTTGTAATGACTTACGTCTTTTAAGTTCTGGGCCACGTACAGGTTTAGCGGAAATTCGATTACCTGAGTTACAAGCAGGTTCGTCGATCATGCCTGCAAAGGTCAATCCCGTGATCCCAGAAGTGGTCAACCAAATTGCATTTCGAGTGATGGGCAATGATTTAACCATAACTTTAGCCGCAGAAGCAGGGCAATTACAATTAAATGTCATGGAGCCGGTCATTGCATTGTCCATGAATGAATCGATTGAGCTTTTGGTGAATGCCGTAAAAACATTAGATAGCAAATGTATCCAAGGAATTCAGGCAAATGAGCAAGCATGTTTTGATGCTGTGATGCGTAGTGTAGGAATCGTGACCTTACTCGATCCATATTTAGGTCATGCAAAATGTGATGAAATCGGTAAGCAATGTATTGCCGAAAATAAAACCATTCGCCAAGTGGTTTTAGAGCAAGAGCTGTTAACTGTAAGTCAATTGGATGAAATTTTCTCGATTGAAAATTTAGTTTCTGAAGTGACACCATTTAGTATGCCACTCGCTCAAGTGAGTTAAATGCTTATTTAAGACTTTTAAATAGCCCCATGATGAGTAAATGACGAAGGTTAATCCTTCGTTTTTTATTTGAAGAAATCAGTGGTAAAGCTAGAGAACTAATCTGAGCAGTGATGTATTAAGTCTCTAATAGGAACTTAATTTCTAAAAGAAAGTATTGGGTTGAAAAGAAAACGCTATATTTGCTTAGGATAGTAATTATAGTTCTATATATAGTCATGAAGGTTTGGATGAAAAATTTAGCGCATAGATAAAGTCAGAAATACTTTAACTTGCCCAAAAAAGGATGTAATCGAAGTACAATAGGTTTTTTATCATGTTGTAGATAGTCAGATGTTTAATAAGTTAGTCGATTTATTCAAAGGCGCTAAAGAGTCGCCTGAGCAACTTTACTTAGAACAACACCACATTCAATATGATGAAACTCAGGGCTATATCATTGAAGGCGTAGTCTTAAATACTTTGTCTGAACGTATGGAATATCTGTCGAATAGAAAAATGACAAATTTCGATGATTTAAAACAGCTCTATGCGACTGCAATGATTATCAATGAAAAAATAGACTTGGAAATTGCAAGTCAACGCTTTGTTGCACGATTAGGCAATACTGAAGAAAATCTGTTGCAGTTTAAACTCTATGTCAAACTATTGAATGATTATTATCGTCAATTCATCCGTGATCGTAAGTAAGTGAATGGACTGCAGTGTTTGAGTTTGATGGGTGCGTTAATGGTACTCATCAATAGAAAATTCAAACGCAAATCCACATTGGTTAAAACACTGTATATAGTTGCTTAAATCTCGGAATGTAAAAAGCATCGTGTTAATATGATCACCAAGTGATTAAAACATTAAAAGCTATTTACATCATGTTCCAGCAAGAAATTTCACAACTCAATCTTAAACAGCTTAAAGCTGGCGAAAAGCGGTGGGTCGGAAACTTACAAGGCTCATCTGCTGCATTATTATTTAAAGAAATTAGCAAACAATCGAAACAGTTGTTTGTGATTGTTGCACGTAATAATCAGCATCTCGGGCAGTTAGAAAGTGAGCTGGAATTTTACGGAATCAAGCCGACTATTTTCCCAGATTGGGAAATTTTACCTTATGACCGGCTGTCGCCACATCAAGACATTGTTTCTGAACGCTTGGCGATTTTGTCCAATATGCCACAGCAAGGTGTGTTGTTGGTTTCAGCAACAACTTTAGCGCAGCGAGTTGCACCGGCATCTTGGGTATTAGGTGAACACTTTGATATTAAAGTGGGTCAAAAATTTGATATCGAACAACAAAAATTAAGATTAGTACAAGCGGGCTATCACTTGGTGGATACCGTTTATGATCATGGTGAATTTGCAGTACGCGGCAGCATCATGGATATTTACGCTTCGGGGCAAAGTTCACCGATTCGTATTGACTTATTTGATGATGAAATCGATACCCTCAAATTCTTTGATCCTGAAACTCAGCGAACCACCCAAAACTTAGATTATTTTACGGTTTTACCTGCAAAAGAATTTCCATTAAAAGAAGCACGTTCACTGTTTCGTGATCGATATGCGGAAAATTTTCCGACAGCAAATCCAAAGAAAAACCCAATTTATCAAGATGTACAAGATGGTATAGCTTCACCGGGTATTGAGTTTTATTTTCCGTTGTTCTTCTCTGAACAAGCCATGAGAGAGCAAAGTACCCTGTTTTCGTACTTACCTGAGAATGGCATTGTCATTACAGACAGAGCCATAGATGACACATTGATTCAGTTTTGGTCAGACATTGTGCGTCGTTATGAAGACCGTCGTCATAATGTCGACCAACCGATTTTGCCGCCAGAGCAGATTTTCCTACAACCAAATCAAGTGTTAGAACAATTAAATCTCTGTCGTCGTATCGTGGCTTCGCCTGAGGCTTTTGATGAACGCAATGGCGTGATCAATCTTGCAGCTGAGATTCCACCCCGTTTACCTGTCGATCCAAAACGTGAAAAGCCATTTTCTGCGGTTAAGCAATATATAGATGCGGCAAATTATCCAGTGCTTTTGGTGGCTGAAAGCGCTGGTCGACGTGAAACTTTAAAAGATGCATTGCGTCCAAGTTTGGGTGATATCCCAACGGTCGAAAGTTTTGATGATTTTATGCATTCTATGCATGCGATTGCGATCACCAATGCGCCCTTAGATCGTGGTTTATTGCTAACTGACAAACTCAGTGTAATTTCTGAAAATCAGCTTTATGAACACCGTGTGGTTCAACGTCGTCGTAAACGCCAACAGGAAGTATCAGAAGAGTTTCTTGTTCGTAGTTTAACCGAGCTAAGTATTGGCGCACCTGTGGTTCATATTGATTATGGTGTGGGGCGATATGCAGGTTTAATTACCTTGAGTATCGATGACCAAGACCATGAGTTTTTGCAGTTAGACTATGCCGATGCAGCTAAGGTGTATGTCCCTGTAACAAACCTGCATTTAATTAGCCGATACAGTGGTGGTGACCCAGATCTAGCACCATTACATAAATTGGGCACAGATGCATGGTCTAAAGCCAAACGCAAGGCTTTAGAGCAGATCCATGATGTGGCGGCAGAACTTTTACATATTCAAGCCCGTCGTCACTCGAAGCCGGGTTATGGATTTGAACTGGATCAAAGTCTGTATATGCAGTTTGCCAGTGGCTTCGCCTATGAAGAAACTTTAGACCAAGCCAATGCTATTGAAGCGACACTGTATGACATGCAACAAGCGAAGCCGATGGATCGCTTGGTTTGTGGTGATGTCGGTTTTGGTAAAACAGAAGTGGCCATGCGTGCTGCATTTGTGGCAGTACAAAATAACAAACAAGTGGCTGTACTTGTGCCAACCACGTTGTTGGCGCAGCAGCACTACGAGTCTTTCAAAGACCGTTTTGCGGACTGGCCTGTACGTATTGAAGTCCTATCACGCTTTGGTTCATCAAAATCACATACCAAAACCATTGAAGACCTCGCAGAAGGCAAAGTGGATATCGTGATTGGCACACATAAAATCTTGCAGGAAAGTGTGCAATTTAAAAATCTCGGTCTCATGATCGTGGATGAAGAGCACCGTTTTGGTGTGCGTGATAAAGAGCGAATTAAAGCTTTACGTGCCGATGTTGATATGCTAACGCTAACTGCAACGCCTATTCCACGTACGCTGAATATGGCTTTTAGTGGTATGCGTGATCTATCTATTATTGCAACGCCACCTGCACGTCGTCTTGCCGTGAAAACTTTTGTGCAAGAACACACTGGGGATTCGATTAAAGAAGCCATCTTGCGTGAACTATTACGTGGCGGGCAAGTGTATTTCTTACACAATGAAGTCGAGACCATTGAACGCACGGCAGAGACTTTACGTGAATTGGTTCCTGAAGCACGAGTCGCGGTAGCACATGGTCAAATGCGTGAGCGTGAGCTAGAGCAAATCATGCAGCAGTTCTATCACAAAGAATATAACGTGCTGGTGTGTTCAACCATTATTGAAACTGGGATTGACGTGCCAAACGCCAATACCATTTTGATTGAACGTGCAGATAAACTGGGGCTTGCGCAGTTGCACCAATTACGTGGTCGTGTTGGTCGATCGCACCATCAAGCATACGCCTATTTACTTGTACCTTCGCTCAAAGGCTTAAAGGGTGATGCTGAAAAACGCCTAGATGCCATTTCGCGTGCATCGACTTTGGGTGCGGGTTTCATGTTGGCTACAGAAGACTTAGAAATTCGTGGTGCAGGTGAGTTGCTGGGTGAACAGCAAAGTGGCTCAATGCAAACCATCGGTTATAGTCTATATATGGAAATGCTTGAAAAAGCCACCAAAGCCATTCAAAAAGGCAAAACACCTAATTTTGACTCACCATTATCATTAACGGCTGAAATTAGCATGCATATGCCAGCCTTAATTCCAGATGATTATTTAGGTGATGTACATCAACGGTTATTGTTCTACAAACGCATTAGTAATACGGATACTCAAGAGAAACTCGATAACATTCGTATGGAGTTGATCGATCGTTTTGGCTTACCACCACAAGCAGTTAAGCAGTTATTCTCTGTCCATCAGTTGCGTTTAAAAGCGGAACAATTGGGTATTACTAAAATTGATATCAGCTCACATGGCGGCAGTATTGAGTTCTCGCCAGATACACCAGTTCAAGCCATATCCATCATCCAAATGATGCAAAAGCATCCGACTTTCTTCCGAATGGAAGGTGGACAGCGTCTAAAAGTGATGGTCATGCTCGAAGAATATGACAAACGCATTCAATTTATAAATGACTTATTAGACAGTTTACTGAAGGAATTAGCGCCAAATCACTAGATTTGGCGTATAAATTGCTTGTTTAGAATGAGTAGATTTTTATGCGTGTTTTTTATATAGAAGAAACGCTTGATTTTTTTGAAAAATTTATTAGAGTCATAAGCAAGCAACGTTTTATTCAAATGCGGTTTATTTGTAATGAAACGTTCTGTACAGAATATTCACACCCATAAGGATGTGATAGTATTAGCCATCATTCTAATTTTGCATCATTTATAAAGATATGTTTAGTTTACATCCACAACTTGCTCAAGATACGTTTTATGTAGGCGACTTTCCTCTGTCAACATGTCGTTTGATGAATGATATGCAATTCCCGTGGCTTATTTTGATTCCACGTGTTCCGGGAATTACAGAGCTTTATGAATTAAGTCAGGCAGACCAAGAGCAGTTTTTACGTGAATCAAGCTGGTTATCAAGCCAATTGTCACGTGTATTCCGTGCAGACAAAATGAATGTAGCTGCATTGGGTAATATGGTTCCACAATTACATTTTCATCATGTTGTTCGTTATCAAAATGATGTAGCTTGGCCGAAACCAGTTTGGGGTACGCCAGCAGTTCCTTATAACAATGATGTCTTGGCACATATGCGCCAAACACTAATGCTTGCACTACGTGGTCAAGGCGATATGCCTTTCGATTGGCGTATGGACTAATCCCGATTTACGGACAATATCAGGATAGTAGAAGAATGAGTGTCCGTATGGGGGCGATCGAGTGCCGTTAGACAATTTAATCAGCAAAGAGCCTAAACAGTTTGAATATTTTCATCGTTTGATGGGATATATCATGCTGTCTTTGGTGATTGTTGTCTATCATTACACTCAGCCAGATACGCATTATCAAATCTATATTCCTGCATTTTTATTTTTTCTGATTTTAGTCGTTCCTAAGTTTTCTCATTGGCTAATTTATCGATATAGCAATCAAACTAAACGCAATGTGCTGTTTCTGATCGATATCATCGTTATTGCTGTACTGATGTCTGCGGTACATTTAAGTCTTGTTTTAACCTTTCTTGCGGTTTTTGCGCTGCTATACACAACAATCTATAACAAGATCAATTTCTTAATGATGTCGTTGGCAGGGATTGTAGGCGTCACTGTATTCTATTTATGTAATATTTATATATTTGGTTTTCAAGAATATTTTGAATCGACCAGTAGTGAATTAACCGTTCTTGGCTTTCTGTGCTTAATTACATATTTCAGTGTGGGGACTTTTTATCAACATACCCAAGTTCAGTCTTTGAGTAATAAAAAGAACCATTATTATGATCAGATGAATCGTTATATGGAATTCGCCAATCAGCTGAGTCGTTATGCGCCAATGCAACTTTGGCAATCGATTATGAAAGGTGAGTCTGAAGCTAAAATCGAATATAAACGTAAAAAACTCACGATTTTCTTTTCAGATATCCAAGGATTTACCGAGCTTTCTGAAACATTAATCCCAGACGATTTAGCATTTCTACTCAATGACTATTTGAGTCATATGACTGAAATTGCCAAGCAGTATGAAGCGACTGTCGATAAATTTATGGGGGATGCAATTCTAATCTTCTTTGGTGATCCACATAGCCAAGGCGTAGAGCAAGATGCAAAAACCTGTTTAGAGATGGCAATGGTCATGCGTCAGCAAATGAAGTTACTGCGTGAACGCTGGATTAAAATGGGTTATCCGCCGCTACACATTCGTATGGGTATTTCTACAGGGTATTGCCACGTTGGGAACTATGGTGCAGCTCACCGTATGGCATATACCATCGTGGGTCGTGATGCGAATTTGGCTGCACGATTGCAAAGTGCGGCCGAAGTCGATGAAATTTTGATTTCAGACGATACGCATCATTTAGTGAAAAATGACTATTTATGTGCACCTAAAGCACCGATCTTCTTAAAAGGCATCAAAGGCCCAGTACGTACTTGGCAAGTGATGGAAAAATACACCTCACAGAAAACAGATTATCAACGTTGGTTCGATTACGAATATAAAGGCTTTAATCTATTGTTGAACTTAGATGAAGTACAAAACTTTGAATATCCTGAACTAATACATGTTTTAGAACGTATGATTCAACGCTTACAAACTCAGCAAAAAATGACCAACTCTGCTGGTATTGTTAAACTGAATTTAGAAGACGAAGTGATCGAAGAAGTCAAAAAAACTGAATCTCACTCTTAATTTCACATATACATTATAAAAATTAGATCTAATCGTATTGCCTTAAATTGTAAAAATAACTCAATTCATTCTTTTATCAAAACGTCTTCTTTTTTTTGAATTGTTGAATAGTTTTATGCATAAAAAGCCAGTTACGATGAACTGGCTTTTTGATTATAGAAAATTATCTATAAATTAATGATTTTCTGAAGCATGGTTGATGGTGTATTTGGGAATTTCAATTTCTAAATCTTCATCTTCAATTTTTACTTGGCATGACAGACGAGAGTCTGGTTCTAACCCCCAAGCACGATCGAGAAGATCTGCTTCGACATCATCCATTTCATCTAGACCATCAAAACCTTTACGTACAACCACATGGCAAGTGGTACATGCTTTAGACATATCACATGCATGTTCAATTTTGATGCCGTTTTTTAACATGCTTTCGCAAAGGTTAGCATTTGCTTCGACTTCAAACTCAGCGCCGTTTGGG
This sequence comes from Acinetobacter sp. YH12128, assembly GCF_013418655.1. Classification (NCBI taxonomy): domain Bacteria; kingdom Pseudomonadati; phylum Pseudomonadota; class Gammaproteobacteria; order Moraxellales; family Moraxellaceae; genus Acinetobacter; species Acinetobacter sp. YH12128. Next base: position 275,085 of record NZ_VPBO01000001.1, read on the forward strand.
CAGATTGTTGCGTGAGGCAGTACTTTAATACGTGGCATAATCTTGACCTATAAATTAATTTGAGTTTGACCAGTCATCGAGTTTTGTGCCTTTCAATGCGGCATCAATGTGCTGATTCATACGAGCTGCAGCAAATGCATCGCTATGTATTTTAAGCTGTTCTACAGCATGTTCAATAGCTTTAATATCTGTCGTTTCAAGTGCAGCATCTAAAACAGTGCGTGCTGCAGTGAGGGAACTATGTTGCTCTTGGCTGAGAAGTTGAGCATCCACTTTAAGTGCTTGATCAAGTGCTTCAAGTTCACGTTTTGCTTCCACTTTGGTTTCTTGAAGATGGCGTAAGTTTTTGTCTTCTTCAGCAAACTTATAACCATCAATCAGTAAGCGTTCAGTGTCGGCATCAGATAAACCATAAGAAGGTTTGATGTCAATTTGAGCATGCACACCAGAAGTGGTTTCTTTGGCTGACACCGTCAATAAACCATCTGCGTCAACTTGGAAAGTCACTTCGATACGTGCTTGACCTGCAGTCATCGGTGGAATACCACGAAGTACAAAACGACCTAGACTACGGCAATGTTCAACCAAATCACGCTCACCTTGTACAACATGAATCAACATCGCTGTTTGACCATCTTGATAGGTTGTGAATTCTTGGCGACGCGCCACAGGAATGGCTGTGTTACGCGAAATAAGGCGCTCAACCAAACCGCCCATGGTTTCTAAACCTAAAGAAAGCGGCGTGACGTCTAAAAGCAGTGAACCATCTTTAGAGTTACCAATAAGTTGGTTCGCTGTAATCGACGCGCCAATGGCAACAACTTCATCAGGGTTTATGGTGCAAAGAGGTTCTTGATTGAAGACATCTTGAACGGCTTTTTGTACAGCATACGAGCGGGTAGAACCACCGACCAATACCACATTTTGAATATCGCTGAGCTCAAGCTTGGCATCACGCATGACACGTTTACAAACGCTGATGGTTTTATCCAAAGCAACTTTGATGATTGATTCAAAAGTAGGGCGGTCTAAAGTCAATGATTGATCAAGAACTTTAAGCTCTACAGATTTAGCCTCGGTTAGAGCTTCTTTTGCTTTACGTGCAGAAACAATGAAATGCGCATATTCAGCATCATCTAAAGTTTCAATGTTCAGTTGTTTTTTTGCCCATTTTACAATCAGACGGTCTAAGTCATCACCACCAAGCGCCGTGTGGCCACCCGTTGCTAGAACTTCAAAAACGCCTTGAGAGAAACGTAAAATTGAAACGTCAAAAGTACCACCACCCAGATCATAGATCACATAGTTTTGATCATGTGCAAGATTGGTGTCTTGGTCTAAGCCATAAGCCACTGCAGCAGCAGTCGGTTCATTTAATAGACGTAGTACATTTAAACCTGCAAGCTGAGCCGCATCACGCGTTGCTTGACGCTGTGCTTCATCAAAATAGGCAGGTACAGTAATCACAGCACCATTAACAGGATTATTTAAGCTGCTTTCTGCAAGGTCTTTAAGCTGTTTTAAAATTTCTGCAGAAATTTCAACGGGTGTTTTACGACCTTGTGCAGTTTCAAAAGCAGGCATTTCATTCGCTTCACCGACTAAGTTGTACGGATGCTGGAATTTGATATCTGCCTTAGAGCGACCCATAAAGCGTTTTACAGAAACGATGGTGTTTTTAGGATCAGTCGTTAAGAATGCCTTTGCGTCGTCACCATATTGCGTAGTGGATTCGCCATAGTGTGCAATAGAAGGGAGTAACACACGACCATGCTCATCGTTAAGCACTTTCGCTTTACCAGAAAGTACCGTGGCTACTAAAGAGTGTGTAGTCCCAAGATCGATACCAATTGCAATGCGGTGTTCATGCGGCGCACTTGATTGACCAGGTTCTGCAATTTGCAAGAGAGCCATGTGTGTTACATCCTTTGAACGTCAAATATAAAAAATAAATTAAAAATCATCGTCTAAATCAAAGCTATCGTCGTCTAAGAAGCGATCTTCAGCTTTATCGATGTCAGCCATAACTTTTTGGAAGAAGCGTAATTTACGTACGGTATCACGTGCTTCTGCCCAGTCTTCGTCGTCATAATCAATCTTAAATTCACGAACCAAACCGTCTATCCATTGCTGAACTTCAGTTTTAAGTGAAGTGAGGTCATCAGCAGAGCATGCCTCATCTAACTGTTCACGAATTTCTAAGGCATCTTGTAGGAACTCAAAATCACTAATTGATTGATCAAGGTGATAATCTTGTTTTTTGAGACTTAATAGATATGCAGCGCGGCTATCAACATTGGATAAAGCTTTAAATGCTTGATTAATCTCACTGGATTTAATCAGGGCTAGATCTTTGTCTTCGGCTTTATCTGGATGATATTGTTGCTGCAACTTTAAAAATTCAGCTTTTAAAACTGCTAAATCAATATCGAGTGCTACAGGTAAGTTAAACAACTCAAAATGATTCATGGGAGATGGTGTCCGCAATAGAGGTGCAAAAAGTGTTGCTTTAAATGCAATTAAAACAGTGAATTTTACACTGTTTTAATGCGAAAAAGGAGTGTGGAAAAGGCTTAAACCGTAAACGATTCGCCGCAGCCACATTCGCCTTTTTTATTTGGGTTATTAAATTCAAAACCTTCGTTTAATCCATTTTTCACATAGTCCATCTCCATACCTTCGAGATAAACTAAGCTTTTTGGGTCAACGAATACTTTTACGCCAAACTGATCGAATACTTGGTCATGCGTGTCAATATCATCGACAAACTCAAGTACATAAGCTAGACCAGAACAGCCAGAAGTTTTCACGCCAACGCGAATGCCTTCACCCTTACCGCGATTCTTGATGTAATTGCTGATATGAGTTGCAGCATTTTCAGTTAAATGAATCATGAAAACTCCGTTAATCTTTTTTAAAACACGTAAACAATTAAGCTTTTACTTTCTTGCTACGGTAGTCTTCTACAGCAGCTTTGATTGCATCTTCAGCAAGTACAGAGCAGTGTACTTTTACTGGTGGAAGTGCAAGTTCAGTTGCAATATCAATGTTCTTAATTGCTTGAGCTTCATCAAGAGTTTTGCCTTTTAGCCACTCTGTTACTAATGAGCTAGATGCAATTGCTGAACCACAACCGTAAGTTTTGAAGCGAGCTTCTTCAATTACGCCGTTGTCATCAACTTGAATCTGTAGACGCATAACATCGCCACAAGCTGGTGCACCGACCATACCTGTACCAACGTTTTCTGCATTTTTGTCTAAAACACCAACATTACGAGGGTTTTCGTAATGATCAATTACTTTTTCGCTATAAGCCATGACGCTTCTCCAAACCTCGGGGTCAGCCTTAAGATTAATATGGGGGTGAAATTACGTTAATCAATGAGATAGCCTTAAAATAAAAGCTATCTCACCGGGATGAATTAGTGTTCAGCCCATTCTACAGAATTAAGGTCGATACCTTCTTTGTACATATCCCAAAGCGGTGAAAGATCACGTAGTTTTTCAACTGCTGCTTTGGTAATTTCAAGTACATGGTCAATATCGGCTTCAGTGGTGTATTTACCAAAGCTGAAACGAATCGAGCTATGAGCCAATTCATCTGAAAGACCCAATGCACGAAGTACATAAGATGGCTCTAAAGTTGCTGATGTACATGCAGAACCAGAAGATACTGCGCAATCTTTAAGTGCCATCATTAACGATTCACCTTCAACAAAGTTAAAGCTGACGTTTAGATAGTTTGCAACGTTGTATTCTGGGTGACCGTTCAGGAAGACTTGTTCAAGACCTTGCAAGCCATTCCAAAGTTTGTCACGAAGTACACGAATACGAGTTTGTTCGGCATGTAGGTTTTTGCCTGCAAGTTCGAACGCTTCGCCCATACCCACGATTTGGTGAGTCGCTAACGTACCTGAACGCATGCCACGTTCATGACCGCCACCGTGCATTTGCGCTTTAATACGTACACGTGGTTGACGACGTACATAAAGAGCACCAATACCTTTAGGACCATAGATTTTGTGGCCAGAGAAACTCATCAAATCAACTTTCATTGTTGAAAGATCAATTTCTACTTTACCAGCAGCTTGCGCAGCATCTACATGGAAATAAGTTTTGTTTGCACGAGTCAATTCACCGATTGCAGCTACATCTGTAGTTGTACCGATTTCATTGTTCACCATCATCAAAGATACAAGAATCGTATCTGGACGAAGGGCAGCTTGAACCATTTCAGGTGTAATTAAACCTGTTTTTGCTTCTGGCTCAAGATAAGTAATTTCGAAGCCTTCTTCTTCAAGCTCGCGGCAAGTATCAAGAATTGCTTTATGTTCAATTTTACTTGTAATAATGTGCTTGCCTTTAGATGCATAGAACTGAGCAATACCTTTAAGCGCAAGGTTGTCAGATTCAGTTGCACCAGAAGTCCAAACGATTTCGCGTGGATCAGCTTTTACTAGATTAGCAACTTGTTCACGTGCATATTCTACTTTTTCTTCTGCCTGCCAGCCGTAAGCATGAGAACGAGAAGCTGCATTACCAAAAGTACCGTCAAACGTTAGACATTCCATCATACGTTCTGCGACTTGAGGGTCTACAGGTGTAGTTGCTGCATAGTCAAGATAAATAGGACGCTTCATGTCAAATACCTGTAACCGATAAAAGGGCTGAATCAAAGTTTGCTGAATTTTGACGAATAGATACGGTTTGAACGTTATCGCGTGCTACAAGGTCAGCAAGGGTGATTTTTGCAAGATAATCGGCAATGTGGTGGGAGAGTTCCTGCCATAAATCATGAGTCAAGCACATTGCACCATTTTGGCAGTTGCCTTTGTGGTCACAACGGGTTGCATCAACTGTTTCATTTACAGCTTCAATAATTTCCAAAACAGTGATGTCTTCAGCACTACGAGCAAGGTGATAACCACCGTTTGCTCCACGGATGCTGGAAACTAAGCCGTGACGCTTTAATTTTGCAAATAACTGCTCAAGATAGGCCACTGAAATGGTTTGACGAGCTGCAATTTCTGCAAGAGTGATCGTTTGTTCAGTTGGCTGCAAAGCTAGATCAAGTAGAGCAGTCACTGCGTAGCGACCGCGAGTTGTTAAGCGCATGATTCGATACACATGTTAAGTCTAGATGTGCAGATTTTATGAATCCTGACTAAAATAGTCAAGTTTTTTTGAGATTGTTTATTTGTTTTATTTTGTCTGAAAAATTATGTATTTATTTGAACCACACATTATACACTAATAACGTTATTAAAAGAACAGATATTAGACTAAAAGCGATATTAATCCGCTTTTGACGACGTTCGATACGCTTAATACGGTTTTTGTATTGTTTAACTTCAACTTGCAGTGTGTTGATTTTAGAGCGTTGCTGTTCGATTTTTTCTAAAAGTGGGGCAATACGTTTTTTTGACGCAACGATATCGTTTTCTTCGACAGGTTCAGACAGCCAGTGTTTCCAGTCAGATAAAATTTTGGGCACACTAAATAATGAAACCAGATCACGAAATTCATCTTTTAGAACCACATCACCATCGATACGCATGGTTTTGATGCTTTTACGATTACCAAATACAAAAATTTTCACCAAATCCATTAATGTCGTGCGGACATCAAGGTCGATGGCTTTATCTGGAGATTTCGTGTCGAACAGAATACCGTGCTCAGTAAACTGAACATAAAAATCAAAATAAGGGATGTAGCTATTTATTTTCAGTGCGACTTTTTGATCAACAAATTTTTTAGCTTGTAATGCTACAACACGGTCATGTTTTAAAATGAAAGTAAAAATAGTTTCTAAAACAATCAGGGTCATAGTAAGCAACAAATGTGGTTGAGCTTGTGTTTGTTGCGTATCACTCATAAAAAAAATGTCCTTGTTAAAATCTGAAAGCACTGGAAACTGAGCGTCCTGCTCTAGAGGAACTTAGAATATACCAAAAAGTTGGTAATTCACCAGCTTTGTAGAACAGTTTAATCAATCTATCAAGTCATATGTTTGCTATTATGTTGTTAAAATGAAGAATCACATGTTGTTGTGCACATAAAATAATCAGGAGAAGTGCGGATTATGGAAAATACAGAAAGCATAATTGACGATGCACAAGAAACATCAGAAAAGCCGGCTAAAACTCGCGTACGTAGTCATTCTGATCGTCGCTCTAAAATGGATTTTCGCAAATATACCAAACAGATTTGGTTGGCTGGATTAGGTGCTTTTTCACGTGCTGAGGGTGAAGGAAATAAGCTTTTTGACTCTTTAGTCAAAGTTGGAGAGGAGCTTGAGTCCAAAACGATTGATATTGCAGATCAAACTGTCGAAAAAGTTTCAGAAAAAGCCAAAGAATCTGTAACCGATACGAAAGATAAAGTAGAAAAAATTTTAGATAATGGTGTTAATCATTCTTTAAACCGTTTAGGATTGGTGACTGTAAAGGATTTACAGCACTTAGAAAGGCTTATACTTCAATTACATACTAAAGTTGACCAATTGGCCGAAGAAAATGCCCAACTGAGGGCCGAAATACTAAAAAAACACTAACTTTTTTACTATTATCGAATTTTCAAGGTTTTTTTCGTCAAAAAATTCTATAAAAAGAGGTTGATGAGTATTGCGTTTAACCCTAAAGCATTGCTATAAAGGCGTTATGGCGTTTTATACAAATTCTTGAACCTTAAATAAACGATATTAAGAGGACGTAATTTTCATGAATAAATCAGAATTAATTGATGCAATTGCCGAAAATGGGGGATTATCTAAGGCCGATGCCGGTAAAGCTTTAGATGCTACAATTGCTGCAGTTACCAATGCTTTAAAAGCTGGTGATACAGTTACTTTAGTTGGTTTCGGTACTTTCAGCGTTAAAGAACGCGCTGCACGTACTGGTCGCAACCCACAAACTGGTGCGACTTTAGAAATCAAAGCAAGCAAAGTTCCTAGCTTCAAAGCTGGTAAAGGCTTGAAAGATTCTGTAGCTTAATCTTATTAAGCACATGAGACGCGCCATTATTTGGCGCGTTTTTTATTGGTAAATGTGATTAATTGATATATCGCATTCTTTCATCTCGGGTTTTCGGTTAAAATTCACCGCAAATAAAATATTGGAATACTTATGGAATCGTTTCGTAAAGTCATTAAGGGTTGGCTGGGCAAGGTCTTGCTCGTTTTGTTTTTGACCCCTTTAGCACTTGTAGGTATTGAAGGATATTTTAGTGGTGGATCTAAAGATGCAGCAAAGACTGTAAACGGTACTGAAATTTCTCAAAAAGAACTCGAAGCACTGACGAATTCATTAAAAGAACAATATCTGGCATATGCTCAGGGTGATGAAACATTATTGAATCAAAATTTCATTAGCAATAAAGCGATGGATACTTTGGTTTCACGCCAATTGTTATTGCAACAAGCTGATAAATTAGGCATTAGCTTGAGTGATGCACAAATTGTGCAAATGATTCATCAGCAGCCAAGCTTCCAAGTTAATGGTCAATTTTCAGATGAAGCGTTTGGGAGATACCTCGAATCGATTGGTATGACGAACCGCACATTCATTGATAACTTACGTAAAGACCATGCTTTAAAAATGTTGTCTACAACATTTATGGAATATGCATTGGTGAGTAAGCTTGATATCTTGCAAATTGCGAACTTACAAACGGAACAACGTAGTATTCAGTTGGCGAGCATTAATCTTGAAAATTACAAGAAAAATGTAAAAGTATCTGATGCTGAAATTGCCACTTATTATGAGCAGCATAAAAACAAATTTAAGCAAGCAACTAGTGTTGATGCTGATTTTGTCGTATTAACACCTGCCAATATTACTGCACCTGTAGAAGCTGCAACTGATGCTGAATTGAAAGAAGCGTATAACAGCTTTGTTGAGAATGAACAGAAGTCAGTTAAACCACTCGTTAAGCACATCATGATCACTGCGGACAATCGTTCAGATGCCGAAGCTAAAAAATTGGCTGAAAGTGTTCAAGCTAAAATTAAAGCGGGTTTAAGCTTTGACCAAGCTGCTGCGCAATTCTCTGAAGATCCGGAATCTAAAGCAAAAGGTGGTGAACTGGTTGCTTATGAAAAAGGTGTATTTGGTGATGCATTTGATGCAGCAGTTGAAGGTGCTCAAGCTGGTCAAGTGACAGCTCCTGTGAAAACAGACAGTGGTTATCACTTGATCGAAAAAGTGGCGCCAGCTGTAAAAGTGGCTTCATTTGAACAAGAAAAAGCACGTCTGCAAGCAGAAGTCGCTGCTTCGAAAAAAGCCAATGTTTTTTCTGACACTGTAAACAGCCTCAATGACATGGTTGTAAGCAGTGATGCTCTTGATGTCGTGGGCCAAGAAGTGAAAGGCGTAAAAGTACAGTCATTGAATGGCTTAACATTAGCATCGCAACATCCAGTTTTAAGTGATGCAAACGTCAAAGTTAAATTGTTTAACGATGATGTTAAAAATGGTGAACGTAATGTTTCATCGAGCATTCAGTTGAAAAACGGTGATGTAGTTTGGGTGAAAGTGCGTAACTACCATGCTGCAGGTGTTCAAACCTTAGCTGAAGCGAAAGCGCATGTGAAAACGCAGTTGATTGAAAAGAAAGCGTCTGATGCTGCAAAAGCCCAAATTCAAGCGACATTAAAAGAGTTTGCTGCAAAACCTGCTGCTTCAGTTGCGAAAGGCAGTTTAAACTTTGAAAATGCGGGTACCTTTACTCGTGCGGATGGTTTGTTGAAACGTGAAATTCAACGTGCTGCATTTAGCGTAAAAGCGCCGAAAGCAGGTCATTGGTCTGTTACTACGACTAATCTACCAAATGAATTGGTTGTGGTTGCTGTGACTGCAGTGAACAAACAATCCGATGCGGCATTAACGGGTGAGCAGTTAGATGAGTTAACAAAACTTTATCAACAGCTTCGTGGTCAACAAGAATTTGATGACTACACACGTTATCTAAAAGATCATGCCAAAATTAAATAATTAAGGCAGCTTTAAAAAAACCAGCTTTCGAGCTGGTTTTTTTATGTTTAAGTTTAATGCATCACACTTTAAGAAAAACTTTTAAAAACAAAGATTAAATAAAATTGACTATTTAAATAATTCTCTTAAATTGAGTTTGGGAAGGCTGTTTCCTAAAAAAATATAATGATGTGATTTGAGGGTGTTATGCAAAAGATGAGAGATTTAAACGGTATTTTAAAAAATATTTTGGGACAAATTGAAATAAAGCAGTTGCTGATTCAGGGGAAATCGCAGCATCAGCATATTCCCTCAACACCAGAAGTGACAGGACTAAATGACCTTTTAACTGGCACGGCAGAGCCAAAATCTTGGGTGATCATTTCGGTTGGTGAAACTATTACACGGGTCAAAGTAGATAAACAAGGACATTGGCAGATTGATAATCCACTTAAAGAGGGCGGAGTTGCCACAATTTATGCGGTAAATCATCATGGCTTACGCTCAGAGGCAATAATGATTGCTCCAATTGCAGAGCCAAGTGTGCTACCAAAGATGCCGGAAATAATTGAAAAAGGCGAATATTTGGTTGGTAAAGCTGATGCAGGAAATACGGTAGTTGTGACCTATGGTGAGCAAGAGTTTATAACAGTTGCTGATGAAAATGGCGATTGGTCGATGCTCAATCCTTTAACGACCACAGGTGCAATAAGTGTTGTGGCAATTGATCAGGACGGTAATCGTTCTGAGGCGTTGCATACAGCACAAATCATTTTACCGCAAGCTGTTACGATTTTAGAGTCTGGCGCGGTGATATCAGGTACTGCCGCACCAAATACGACTGTTGTGATTTAGTCGGATCAAGCGGTCTATCGTATTCAGGTCGATGAAAATGGTGATTAGTCAATAGAAAATCCAGTGGCAAATGGTGGCATGTTGATGATTGTTGTGGAAGATCAATTTGGTCAGCAATCTCCTGCGATTGGCTTGGTATTTCCATTTATTCAGACCTCGCCTGAAAATCCAAGCTATCTACTGCCGGCGCCAGAAGTGACGCTAAATACTGAAAAACTCGAAGGCAATGCATTTCAACAGGCTAAAATCATTGTTACAGCCAATGGTCAAGAGTACGTGACGTATGCCAATGAAAGTGGTTTTTGGTCGATGGATAACCCGATTCAAAATGGTGGCTTTGCAACAATCGTGGCGGAGGACAGTCGTGGTGTTCAATCGCCTGAAATCTCAATAGCTAAACTGTTTCTTGCACAACCTGAATCATCTGTTGAACTTACAGAGATTTTATTGGCAAGTGATGAGCAAAGTGAAAACCAAAATGACAGTCAAATTGAGCCGATTCAATCTGTGATCAATCTAGATACGCTTTTACAGGATGCGAATGAAGTCCCAATTGTATTGCACACCGATGAACAGGATTTGATCGCATTGGGCAGCGACGTTTCAAATCCGCCCGCTATACTTCCTACGCTTGAATATCCTAGCTTACTTATTGAAGCTCCACTGACACCGTCTGATTGGCTTGCTTAGAAATATAAACCAGCTTTCGAGCTGGTTTTTTGGCTTAAATTGACAGATATAATTTTTATTTAAAAGATTTGGCAAATAAAATATCGACTTTAGCATCGTAGATTGGAGTTCTCAAAAAAATAATATGAAGACGAAATAACTCATCACGACAAAGGATTAAGCAGATGACATCTCTGTATATGCTTCAATACAAACATTTAAAGAACCGATTATTGCGATGGATGGATCATTATTTTAAACACATGATACTGATGCTACTAACAATTTGCGTTGCGAGTAGTATTCAAGCTGCAGAACTGAACTTTCAAAAAGTTCTAGAGCAGGAAAGAGCTTGGGCGGGCTTGAGCAGTAAAAAAGTCAAAAATAATGAAATCGAGTGGACATATAGTGAAGGAGGAGATCCACGAAAACCGACGCTGTTATTGCTACATGGTTTGTCAGGCACGCGTGATAATTGGAACCGCGTTGCCCGTTATTTAACGCCCAATTATCATGTCATTATTCCAGATCTGCCAGCACATGGAGAAACTATTGTCACAGATAAATTTGATCTATCAATTCCAAATTTAACTGAAAAATTACGACGATTTATTGATGCTGCAAAGTTAGATCCAAATTTACATATCGCAGGGCATTCGATGGGTGGTGCAATTGCCATGCTCTATAGCGCTCAGTATCCCTTAGAAGTGAAATCTTTATTGTTGGTGGATTCGGCTGGTGTCTTTAAGTCGAGCAATACAGTATATCTAAAAGATACGGCAAAGCTTGCAGAGCTAGTGGTCAGAAAAACTGGTGATTTTGATCGCGTGATGAAGATCGTGATGCAATCTCCGCCTTTTATTCCACAAGAATTAAAAATTGGGCAAGAAAAGTTGATGATCGTTCAGTCTAGACAAACCAATAAAATGGTGGAGCAACTGCAAAAAATGGCCACCTTGTATACGCCAGAGTCCTTTGCTTTGGCTGCACGAGGCATTGATGCACCTGTGTTTATTATCTGGGGGAAGCAAGATCAGATTATCAATGTTGAAGTAGCAGAAGAACTGAGACGCTTATTTAAAAAAGCCGAAAAGCCTCTGATTTTAGACCATGTTGGTCATATGCCAATCTTAGAAGCGGAGCAGTTAATGGCGTTGCCATATTTAAAGTTTCTTTCAACTGTTCAATGAATCAGATTGGTAGAGTAGATGTAAAAAAGCGAGAAATATCTCGCTTTTTTAAACTTAATTAGATACTTTGAGTCGATTTAAGTACGTACTTTAATTTCATAGCCAGTGTATTTTCGAATATTAATCACACCGGTATCCAAAATCAGATACTGACCTTTAATCCCTTGTAATTTTCCTCGAATAATCGGTGTTTTGTCCAAATTATGCGATTTGATTTTTTCAGGATATTCATCTACCGGATAGATAAATTGGCGTGGCAACTCATCTTCTAGCAGTTCAACGGTTTCATTAAACTCTAAATTTTGGCTAAATTCTTCACGAATGGTCTGAATTTTTGGTGCGAATTCTTCTACCAATTGGTCGCGAATTTCGATCAGGTTGATCGGTTCTGCTTCACCTTTGAGCAATTTACGCCAATCGGTTTTATCGGCCACTTGCGTACCAAACATGACTTCAAGCTGACCAGATAAACGACGTGAACCAACTTTCATAATAGGCAAAGCTTGCGTCGCACCTTGGTCTAGCCAACGTGTAGGCATTTGACCCAAGCGGGTAATCCCCACTTTTAAGGCACTCGAATTGGCTAAATAGACAATATGCGGTTGAAAGCAAACTTCATGGGCAAAATCATCTTCACGGCAAGTCCCGAGATGATAATGACAGGTTTCAGGCTTCATAATGCACATATCACAAGATGCCTTAGTCTTCATGCATTTGAAGCAATGACCTTGTGAATACGATTTAGGCGTTTTTGCGCCGCAAGAAATGCAGTAGATATTTCCAGTGGCTTCAATTTCAATTTCTTGGCCAAGGCTAAACGGTAGATCAACTTCTGAGCGATCTAGAATAAATTTATACTCAACATTTGCCTTGTGTGTATGTTGATCAGTTACACTAAGGTCTTTAAGACCTGCATGCATTTTATGGCAAATGCCTTGTAGTTCCATACGAATACTCACTTCATTATTAAGGATGCGGTCAATGGCTGAACAAAATGTCATCACTTCTATGCTAGACGATTTGTCAAAAGAGCAGCCCATTTCAACCGCAATCTGTATTGGTCAGGATCTTGAGCAATACAATCAATTTCATCCAATTCAATGGCAACATTTTAACGTAACTGAGTTTTTAAATCTGCCTTTTACCCAGCGTTTTGACCTTGGATTTGTGATTCTTGATACTGAAATGATGTTGAGTTTGGATCAGCAGCAGAAAACTCAGATGTTGGTAAAATTGCGTGACCTATTTGCCAAACGCATCGTGGTGGTGAGTAAATTACACGATGAACAATTATTACGTGCTTTAGGCTTTACTCAGCTCATTGATAAAACCACACATGAAAGTGATTTTGCTTTATGGCAGTTTAATATTTTGACTTATAAACATATCCCAGATTGGTTTAACTCTAAATTTTGGGCAAATCCTGAAAACTGGGATAAATTCCGTTGGTAACAAATACTTAGCCTGAGAAAAATTGCAAAAATTAACAAACATTTATGATGGAGATGTCTTTTTCCACGTATGCTGTAACTAAGTTTATCTAGGTTTTACTGGGAAAAATAAAATGACAAATTTAAATAATATTGTTGAAATTTTAGCAAAGCAGGCCCTTGGTGGTGCGAACAATCAAAATCAACAAGGTGGCTTAGGCGGTATTTTAGGTTCGGTGTTGGGGCAACTGGGTGCAAATGCAGGCGCTCAAAATACACAAACCAATGCTCAAAACCAAGCGGGTGGTTTGGCTGGAATTCTAGGCTCTGTGTTGGGCCAACTGGGCGGTGCAGCGCAGTCGCAGCAACGTAGTAGTGGTGGCAATGCTTCAACCATTTTAGTTGCAGTGTTACCTCTGGTGCTGGCTTGGATTCAAAAACAAGGTGGCCTACAAGGTGCTTTGGATAAATTACGTGGACAGGGCTTGAGCAGTCAGGTTGATGATTGGGTATCTACAGGCCCTGGCGATAATGCCGCTGTGAATAATCAACAAGTACAAAATTTATTTGATGATGCCGAAGTGGAGCAAGTTGCACAAGAAACTCAAACTCAGAAACAAGATGTGTACAGTGCAATTTCAACAGTATTGCCGCAAATTATTGACTCATTGACGCCACAAGCTGGACAAACCAATCAGCAAGAAGCGAATGCTGATATTCAACAAGTGATGAATTTGGTTTCAGGTTTTCTTAAGCGTTAATCACAATATCGTTTGATGGTATTTGATTGAATACAAGCCAGTGAACACTGGCTTTTTTATGATTTGAAAAATGATAACAATGTGACGCTAAGATGGATTAAATAAACGGTTCGACACACTGATTTTTTTGCCAATATAGTGTGATTTTTTTTGACGAATCAAAATGATTTTTGACTGAAATTCTAACTCACCAAACTCTGGTTCAACTTGCACATAATGTAGTTGACCAAACTCATCACGCACACGCGCTTGAGCCGAAAAGCCGGGACGGGCATTTCCACTTGAAATGGTTGCTAGACGACCCAGTAGGTTAACGGTTTGTTTTTTATATTTGGGCGGTACAACCTGATCCAAACAATGAATCATAAATACCGTAAAGAATATGGCAATAATCAACGCAGGTAAAATTAAATAATAAGCGGGAACGAATTGACCTTCTTTAGCGTGAATACAGAACTGAAGTACATAGCCTGCAAAGCTAAAATTCATCAGTAGAAAGAACAAAATCAGAGTCTTGGAAAATTTGACATTCAATAATGCCAATTCTTGTATGCGCTGTGGGGCAATTCTTTTCAAAACTTGGCTAGGACTAATATTGATGTAATAGCCAATGGTTTCAACCATGCCCAATAACAGTACGGCCAATAAACTTAAATGAAAGGGTATTAAGTTATAGTCTGTTAAAAATGCGGACATGGTTGTATTCCAGTGTTTATTCTTCTGTGAGGTAGATTCCACCGTCAGAATGCACGTTAATGTTCACTTTTTCAAGGGCTTGACCTTGGCATGGACCGGAAATACATTCCCCAGATTCGACCATAAACAGGGCGCCATGCGTTGAGCACTCAATAAATTCTTGGTCACGATCTAGAAACTGATTTTCTAGAAACTCAAGTTCTACGTGCAAGTGTGGGCAATTATTTTGATAAGCGTAAAACATGCCATCACGTTGGGTGATAAAAATCGTTTCACCTTCAGGCGTTTCGAATGATCGTGCTTCACGTTCAGGCACATCATCCGTCATGCAAATTTTAAACATTAAGCACATTCCTTCTGAAATGATTGTAAAAGCTGAGCATAGTCTTCAACTGCTAGGCGTGGACCAAACTGAGCCACAACTTCACTTGAGATCAAGATGGCAAGTTCAGCAGCCGTTTGATAGTCATGACCTGCATTGAGTGCATATAGGAAAGCACCAGCAAAAGCATCACCAGCACCATTGGTATCTACTGCGGTAACTTTACGACCTGGCACGGTAAATGTTGCGGCTTCATTATGAATTAAGGCACCTTTGGCACTTAATGTAATGACAATGTGTTTGCTTAGTGATTGCAATTTCGTAAGTGCAGCATCTAAATGATCTGTTTCTGTATACATCAGTGCTTCTTGTTCATTACAGAACAATAAGTCCACGCCATCATCGAGTAATTCATCTAGACCTTGACGTGCATATTGCACCATTGCTGGATCAGATAAGGTCAATGCAATTTGTACACCATTGGCTTTGGCGATTTGACGTGCTTGTTTTACCGCAAGGCGTGCGCTGTCTGATGTTGAAAGATAACCTTCGATATATAACCATTTCGCAGTATTTAAGCTGCCAAAATCAATTTGGCTATCAGTCAATTCCGCAGTAATACCGAGGTAAGTATGCATCGTACGTTCAGAATCAGGGCTGACTAAAACCATACATGTGCCAGTTACACCTTCACTGATTGATTGAGTTGCAGTTTGGATGCCAGCGTCGTTTAAACCATTTAGGTAAATTTGACCCAAGTCATCATTGCCGACACGACAACCATAAAATGCAGTTCCGCCTAAAGCACTAAAAGCAACCGTTGTATTTGCTGCAGAACCACCAGAAGCTTGACCTTTATATTCTTGAGTGGCTTTTAGGTTGTTATAAAGGGCTGCTTGAGTATCGCCATCTGTCAGTTGCATCGTACCTTTTTGCAGATTGTGTTGAATTAGGAATTCGTCAGAGACTTTAAATTCTTGGTCAATAAGTGCATTACCAATTGCAAAAAGGTCAACAGTTGCCATGTTGTATGTTCACATCAAAAAAATGAAAGTGCTAATTTTACACGAATGCTCAGGATTGCTGTAGTTTGTTGAAAAAAATTCAATTAAAGGACAAGTGTGTATAAAAATCGGGCAAATCCATTATATTTTTACATTTTTTTTGAATTAGTTGCCGTTTTAATCAGCTTTGCTATTGTGCAAATCGAAAAATTTTACTTTTATAGAGCTATAGGGTGTTCAGACTGAATCAAGATGATTTGGTCATCATAAATAGATAACAGATTAAAAGTGTGAATATATGGAAATTACGATTCTTCCAGCAGAGCAACTTCCTGCTCAAATCGAAAATATTGCTGCTTTGGCGCAGCATGAAGGCTATACATTTATACACCGTTTAATTGAAGAATATCAAAGTGGTAAAAATCGTTTTGACCAAACGGGTGAGCAATTATTGCTTGCTTATGATGGCGATAAATTAATTGCTTGTGGCGGTTTAAATCAGCAATGGGGTGATACTGGTGTAGAAGAACGGATTGGACGAGTTCGCCGTTTCTATGTGCATCCGCAGTACCGTCAGCATGGCGTGGGTAAGCAGCTATTGGTGGAATTGGAAAAGGGTGCGAAAAAGCATTTTTCTGCACTGTGCTTAAATACAGAACTTAAAAATGCTGCAAAATTCTATCAAAAGCAGAATTATGTCTATGTTGAAAGTCATCCAAATTATAATTATTTCAAATATCTAGTTTAGTTTTAAATCCAAAAATAGAAAGTAAACACTGTAAATGAAGCATCCGATATCGGGTGCTTTTTTTTCATTTAGTAATTCAAAAAAAGAGTGCTTTATTTTAAGCAAAGTTTTAAGCAAAAATTCATTTTAGTTATCGAAGATATAAGCATCAAAATAACTGCATAGAGTGATGCATATGCAAGCGCTTGAGCTACAAGACTACGTTAAAAAAGTCCCTGAGATTACCGCACTGTTTTGGTTGACTAAAATTTTTGCGACCACCTTTTGTGAAACCAGTGGTGATGCACTGTCCATGTCCTTAAATTTGGGCTATTTACTCAGTACCTTTATTTTCGCAGGCATATTTATCAGTCTGCTGTATTTTCAAATACAGTCCAAAGCCTATAAACCTTATTTATATTGGGCCACGATTATTGCCAGTACTACGGTCGGTACGACTTTAGCGGATTTTGTAGATCGTTCTTTAGGGATTGGCTACTTGGGTGGTAGTTTGCTGTTGCTGGGTTTGGTGCTCATATCGCTTTTTAGTTGGTATCGAGTCGAAGGGTCAATCAATCCAAGTGTAGTGAATTTGCCGCGAACACAGATCTTTTATTGGTTGACGATTACATTTTCTCAAACGCTAGGTACAGCTTTGGGGGACTGGACTTCCGATAGTGCAGGATTAGGCTATAGCGGTGGCATTTGGCTATTTGGTGGTTTAATTCTATTGATGGCGTTGTTGTACTTTTTTAATCGGGTCTCAAAGACGATTTTATTTTGGGCCACTTTTGTTTTGACACGTCCATTGGGTGCAGTTGTTGGGGATTTTTTAGATAAGCCCATCAGTTCAGGTGGATTGGATTTAAGTCGCTTTATGGCTTCTTTTGTATTGTTATTGGCGATTGTGATTTGCGTCTATTGGTCAACACGAAATGATAGGCAATCCATAAAATCTGTCTAAATGTTTTAGTGCGAAAACAAGTGATTTTTAAAATTAAAGTTCAAGTTGATTAAAACAGTTGGAAATGTTGTTTCGGTGAATCTAGTTGTGATTTTTTAAGGTATACTTTGCCTAATTTAAATGAATAGATTAGGAGCACACATGACTGTAGATGTCACTGAAACCATTTCTCAAACTGTACATCCCGCGTTTCAGTTGATTCGTCAACATCATGTTGAAGCTTTAGACATTTTAGTGTCTGAATATAAACACAAAGTGACTGGCGCAGTGCATTATCACTTAGCCACAAACCATGACGAAAACGTATTTTTAGTTGCCTTCCGTACGCAGCCGATGGATTCAAAAGGTGAGGCGCATATTCTTGAGCATACGGCACTGTGTGGCTCAGAAAAGTTCCCTGTACGTGACCCATTCTTTTTAATGATTCGTCGTTCACTCAATACGTTTATGAACGCGTTTACCGCAGCGGATTGGACGGCATATCCATTTGCAACGCAAAACAAAAAAGATTTCCAAAACTTGTTAGAAGTTTATATGGATGCTGCTTTTGCTGCGAATTTGAACCCGCTTGATTTTGCGCAAGAAGGGATTCGTATTGAGCTAGAAAATGGAGAAGCTGTATATAAAGGCGTGGTATTTAATGAAATGAAAGGTGCCATGAGTTCACCTTCAGATCAGTTGTATCACCAACTTGCCCATCATTTATTCCCAGAAACGACATATCATTACAACTCAGGCGGTGATCCGAAAGACATTCCTGACTTAAGTTATGAAGAGCTAGTAAGTTTCTACAAATCACATTATCACCCAAGTAATGCGGTGTTCATGACCTTTGGTAATGAGCCTGCTTATAACTTACAAGAACAGTTTGAAACGCTTGCTTTGTCAAAATTTGAAAAAGGTCAAACGCTGTATTCAAAACCTGAGCGCCGCTTAACTGCGCCTGTAACGGTAACCGAAACGTATGCAGTTGATGCTGAAGACCTCAAAGACAAAACATATCATGTGCTTTCTTGGTTATTGCCTGAAGCAAGTAATATTAAATTACGTTTAGGTATGCGTTTGGTTGAGGGGGTATTGCTTGAAGATTCTGCTTCGCCATTACGTCATTACTTAGAAACCTGTGGTTATGCACAGTCTACTGGTCCATTCATGGGCGTAGATGACTCAAACTATGAAATGACGTTCTACTGTGCAATTCAAGGTTCAAACCCTGAGCATGCAGAACAATTTAAAAATGGCGTGTTTAAAGTATTAGAAGACGTTGCGGCTAAGCCTGTTGATCCAGCTTTAGTTGAGGCGATTTTGCATCAGATTGAATTGCATCAGCGTGAAATTAATGGTGATGGTACACCATATGGCCTAAGCTTAATTCTGAATGGTTTAAGCAGTGCGATTCACCATTCAGACCCTGTGGATGTCTGGGATGTGGATACGGCCATTGAACAAGTGAAGGAAGAGTTGAAAGACCCAATGTGGTTATCCAACTTAATCAAAACTTACTTGCTTGATAATCAACATCGTGTGCAATTAACTTTGGTTCCAGATGCTGAAAAAAATGCGTTGGAAGCGGCAGCAGAAAAAGCACGTTTAAAAGAAATTGTTGCGAACTTAACTGAAGCGCAAAAAGCAGAGATTATTGCGCAGACTGAAGCACTGAACATTCGTCAAGATACCCCAGATGATTTGAACCTATTGCCTAAAGTAGGTTTAGAAGACGTTCCTGCACAATTACAGATTGTACAAGGTCAATTACGCGAAATTATCAGTAATGGATTAGATACACCGTTAAATCTTTACCACGCAGGCACCAATGGTCTTTATTACCAACAAGTTTTAATTCAGATTCCTGATGAAGTGGTGCAATCGCCGTATTTCAACCTCTTGTCGATTTTGATGGGTGAAGTTGGTGCAGGTGAATACGACTACTTAGAGCTACAACAGTTACAAACAGCTGTGAGTGGCGGTTTAGGTATGGGTGCATCGCTGCGTTCAAAAGTGGACGATAAAGGTCAAATTAGTGCTTGGCTGACTCTAACCACAAAATCATTGGTGAATAATCTTGAAGCTATTCGCTTATTGAAATTGGCTTTTGAACAGCTACGTTTTGATGAAAAAAATCGTATCGTAGAGTTATTGCAACAACGTAAAGCACGTTGGCAGTCACGTGTATCTGGTTCTGGTCATAGTTATGCAATGCAAATTGCAGGCCGTCAACATAGTGCATTGGCGCTACGTGATTATCATAATACAGGCCTAGGCGCGCTGAACTGGCTGTCAGAACTTGTCAGCAAAATTGAGCAAGACGACACGGCTTATAATGCCTTGATTGATGAGCTTAAGTTAATTCACAACCGTTTGCTTAAAGCACCAAAACAATTCTTGGTGGTGTGTGAAGAGCATCATTCAGACCGATTGGTTGAGGAAGTTCAAACCATTTGGGATAAAGTGGCGATTGATGATAACTCACATGCTTTAACTCAAGTGAATTTTGCAGATAGCAACAATGACGAAGCTTGGCTCATTCAAGCCAATGTTCAGTTCTGCGCTTCAGCATATCCTGCGGTGGAAGTGTCACATCCAGATGCAGCACCTTTAATGATTTTGGCGGCTTATTTGCGTAATGGCTTCTTGCATAGCGCGATTCGTGAAAAAGGTGGTGCTTATGGTGGTGGTGCAAGCTATGACGGTAATGCATGTTCATTCCGTTTCTATAGCTACCGTGACCCACGTTTAGCTGAAACGTTTAAAGATTTTGACGCAAGTGTGCAGTGGCTACTGAATGCTGAACAACAACCTCATCAGCTAGAAGAAGCGATTTTGGGTCTAATTGCCAGCATGGATAAACCGGGGTCACCAGCGGGTGAAGCCATTACAGCTTGTTATGCTTTATTGCATAAACGCACGCCAGCTTTCCGTCAAATGTTACGTGAACGTCTGTTGAATGTGACTTTGGAAGATCTAAAACGTGTTGCTGTGGCGTATTTGGTTGAACAACAACCGACAAAAGCTGTGGTTGCACCGGTGGCTAAGCGAGATGCTTTGGTTGAGCTTGGTTTCGAAATAAAACAAGTGAATTAAAACAAAAAAGGGGTTTTTATGGCGTTCAAATCTCTTGAGCGTACGACATTGCAACTGAGCCTCATTGCGCTCAGTTCAATGTATGTCAGTACTGTAAATGCACAAAATGCGGAAGTGGCTGTTAAACCAGCTACCGCTGAAGCATGTGTGGCACTTGAGTCAAATGCAGAGCGATTATCGTGTTATGACGCTTTGTTTAAAGTGCAACCTGCTGAAAAAGAAATGTTGGTTTCTGAGCGCCAAGCCGCACAAGAAATTAAGCCTGAACCGACAGAGAAACTAACTTTCAAAGAAAAAGTCAGTCATGCGTTTACGGACCGTTTATTTGCTGTAGAAGCACCGAACCTCAATCCAAATCTTTCACTATTGGATAGTCGTTGGGAGCTTTCTCCAGAAAGTAAATTGGGGACGTGGAATATTCGTGGCTATCAACCTGTGTATTTAATGCCGGGATATTGGACTTCGGATAAAAATGAACGTCCATCAAGCCCGAATGAAAACAACACGGTACAAGCCGATCAGGAACAAAACCTGAAATCGATGGAAGCCAAATTCCAATTGTCATTAAAAACCAAAGCTGTTGAAAACTTATTTGGTGATAATGGTGATATCTGGTTGGGCTATACCCAGTCTTCTCGTTGGCAAGTCTACAATGAAGACGAATCACGACCATTCCGTGAAACCAACTATGAGCCTGAAGCTAGTCTGGTTTTTCGTACCAACTATGAACTCTTGGGTTTGAACTGGCGTATGCTGGGCTTAACTTTTAACCATCAGTCTAATGGGCGTTCTGATCCTTTATCGCGGAGTTGGAATCGTGTCATGTTAAATCTTGGATTTGAACGTGACAATTTTGCACTGATGTTACGTCCTTGGTATCGTTTCGAAGAAGATACCAAAGATGATAACAACCCTGACATTACCGATTATGTGGGACGTGGGGATTTAACAGCGTTTTATCGTCATAAAGATCATGACTTTAGTTTGATGTTACGTCATTCATTGAAAGGTGGTGATGATTCACATGGTGCGGTGCAGTTCGATTGGACTTTCCCAATCAATGGTAAATTACGCGGCACAGTTCAATTGTTTGATGGCTATGGTGAAAGCCTGATTGACTATAACCATCGGGCAACCTATGTCGGTGTCGGTGTATCATTAATGAATTGGTTTTAATGATTGCTCAATAATTAATTTACGGACGTAAAAGTAATTTCGCATTTTTAAGATGCTTTTAAGTCTAATCGACGGAGTCTTATATCTAGGGATTGAATAAAGGGATTAGCCTTCGGCTGGAGGTACTTTTGTTTAGGCAAAAGTACCCAAAACCATTGTCATCCGCAAAACTCGCTCTCTAGCGTCTATTTACTTAAAGTATCGCAAAAACATTTTTGATTAGAAGTCATCCTGTCTCAAACACTTGCGGATGACCTTACCGCGTATCGTTCTTTCATTTGAATCAAATTACGCTACTGATGTTACTATGTAACATCAGTAAATAAAAAAACCATGCTATGGCGTGGTTTTTTTATAACTGTGAGAAAATGTACAAATCAACCAATCTGAATCTCAGAAGGTGGGTGTTTTAAGCGACTCTTCTTCGGTGTGGCAATCAGATAAGCCAGTGTTAAGGGTCCAAGTCGACCTGCGAACATTAATAACATCAGGGCAACTAAACTAGCAGGTTGTAAGTCACTGGTGATGCCACGAGATAGGCCTACTGTACAGGCAGCGGATACCGCTTCGAACAACAAATCTAAAAAGCGTTTATCAGGTTCGAGAAGCAATAGACTGAAAAAGCCAATGAAAATCAACGTTACTGTAATGAAAATCACCGCTAATGCTTTAAAGGTCGTTTTTTCAGAAACAGAGTGGTTAAACACACGCAGTTCATCTTCACGTCTTAAAAAACTGACCACACTGAGTACAACAATAATAAACGTCCCGACTTTGATGCCACCAGCTGTACTGAGAGAACCACCACCAATAAACATCAGTAACATCGTGATCAGTGAAGATGCATCGCTCATGCTTTCCATGGGTAAGCTGTTAAAACCCGAAGAGCGCGGAACAGTTGCATGGAACCAAGCATTTAGGGCTTGGTCACCAAGTGACATCGTAGCTAAGGTAGCAGCATTATTAGCTTCTAATAACCAAATGGTGATGAAGGCAAAGACATTTAAACCCGCAATAGTCGATAAAATCAGCTTGCTATTGGTACTGAGTTTTTTCCAACTTTTATTGCGCTTAATGTCCATCAGTACCAAAAAGCCGATACCCCCAATAATGTAAAGCATACTGATGGTAAACGTAATGAAATAACGGTCAGCAAAGCTCATTAAACTATTGGGAAATAATGAAAATCCACCATTATTAAATGCTGAAACACTATAAAAGGCAGCATAGAACAGGGCCTGGTTAAAATTGTATTCTTGCATCCAAGCGATGGTCAAAATAACCGTTCCCACCATTTCAAAAAATAGCGAATAAAGCAGTACGCCTTTAATAGTCATGGTCACTTTGGCAAGACTGGTTTGTCCAATGGTTTCTTGAGCCATAATTTGTTGTTTTAGCCCAATTTTAGGGGACAAACTCATAGCGGCCAATATCGCAAAGGTCATAAAACCGAGACCACCGCATTGTAGTAAACCCATAATCACGACTTTACCAAACACCGTATAGGCTTCGCCGACATTCACAACTGAAAGTCCAGTAATGGTTACGGCAGAGGTCGCTGTAAAGAGGGCATTGATCCAACTTAAATCACCATGATGTGAATATGGGAGCTTTAACAGCAAGGTGCCAATGATAATGAGCCCAAGAAAACCCAATGCCAAAATACTGGGTGGGCTGAGATTAATGGTATTACGCTGTTTATTGTGCAGTTTCATGTTTTTTACTGTCATCTTGCGTGATTATGTGCAAAAGGAGCTCGACGCTGATTACAAAGTTGCTTTAAAGTGTTTAGCCAGTCGACGTAAATGTTCGAGTAAACCTTCAACCACTAAAATATCGCCTGTTTGTAAAATCAGGTTCGGATCTAAACTATATTGAAGCTCGGTGCCACGTTTATGCAAAATCGTCTTCACTTCAGGGACATGATCCATTATTTGATTTAAACGCGTGCCTTGTTGTGATTCTTTAATTTCAACTTTCACCAAATAATGGTCATCTTCGAGCACCATGTAGCGGCTCACCATTGGATAACTTAGTGACTGAGCAACACGGACACCCATATCTTCTTCAGGATGGATGATTTTGCTGATGCCTAAATGGGTTAAAATCATGTGATGCGCTTTGGACTTGGCTTTGGCCCAAATTTTGTTGATCCCCATGTTTTTAAGATGGAGCACACATAAGATGCTGGCTTCAATATCTTCACCAATTGCGACAACGACGGCTTCACAATTTTGAATATTGAGTTCATGTAAAACGTGCTCATCTGTTGCGTCAGCAATCACTGCATGGGTCAGTTGGTCCGAAATACTTTCAACAAACTTTTTGTTGCTATCGATTCCAATGACATCGTGTTTTAAACCCATGAGTTCAGTGGCTACAGTTGCGCCAAAACTTCCTAAGCCAATCACAGCGAATTGAGCCATGCCGTATTCCTAAATTATTCTAAAGTTATTGAATATGTTGATGTTAGCTTGTTCAGCCTAGAGCGGCTATGAAAATTTACATAATCCATCTAAACCGAAAAGCTCTAATTTTTAATTTCTTCAGCATTTTGATAGGCATAAAGTTCAGCAATATTGGGGCAATTATCCATAACTTGTTGGTATTTAAAAATTTCATAACCTAATTTGTTTTTTAGAATGTATTGAAATTGATGCTGATCTTCTTTAATGACATTTAAGGTGGCTTTACGAACGAGCTCAGAATTGTTCTTTAAACGGTTTAAGCCATCGCATGAAAATTCACGGATGATGGCTTGAACAGGTTCGGGAGCGGTTTGATCACTTAGCTCATCAAAGCGAATATAAACAATGTAATTTGGATATTGATTCAACATTTCAGCTTGCGCGGTATAGCCGTAAATATTTTCTAGATTTTGCGTACGGGACTGATTTGGAATTTGTTTCATACTTTGACGAATCTTATCTTCCTCTTGCTTAAGTTGATAAGCCGGATATACATAAAAATATCCACCTAAACCCACAATGACGATCATAAATAAGGCATAAAAATTCAATTTTAAATATCCATTTTGTTTTATTTTCAATGGATTATAGGGTGTGGTGAATTTAACAACAATGACAGCGTTGATGAATTAATTTGATGAATTTATTTATTTTGATTCAGGAAATAGTTGATGCAAATAAAAAAGCTGGAACCTAGATCCCAGCTTTCATATAGAAATTTTACTTATTTCAAGAAACGTTGATAACCGAGGTTATTGGTAATCTCAACATATGGATAGGTAATATTTTCCAATGTTTCAATTAAACCATCTGGGTTTTGTTTCGCATCCGTTGCTTCCATACCCACCAATACACGACCTTCAGCAGCACCGTGGTTACGGTAGTGGAATAGGGTGATGTTATGTGTAGGTCCAAGACGTTCTAAGAAAGTCAGTAGTGCGCCCGGACGTTCGGGGAATTCCACGCGGAATAAGCGTTCATTCTCGATATCTGCATGACCGCCAATTAAATAACGGATATGCAGTTTAGCCACTTCATCATCAGAAAGATCGTCTACATCGTATTGGAATTTTAAGGTTTCAAAAATTTCCTGACGTTCTTTTTCGCCATTTTTGAGACTGATACCCACAAATACTTGAGCGGCACTTGAGTTGCTTGCGCGGTAGTTAAACTCAGTGATGTTACGGCCTTGTAGTGCACGACAGAATTGGAGGAATGAACCTTTTTCTTCTGGAATAGTCACAGCAAAGATCGCTTCTTTACGTTCACCCAGTTCAGTACGTTCCGCAATGTAGCGCAGACGGTCAAAGTTCATATTAGCGCCGCATACAATCGACACCATATTTTTGCCTTCTAGACCATGCTCTGCAACATACTTCTTGATACCTGCAAGCGCCATTGCACCAGATGGTTCAACAATGCTACGGCATTCATCAAAGGTATCCTTAATGGCTGCACAGATTTCATCTGTATTTACCAGTACAACTTCACGCTCAACAATTGGGCCTGAGTTATCTGATTTTTGTAGCTGAATCACTTCAAATGGTTTTTCACCAATTTGTGCAACTGCTGTACCGTCGGCAAATAAACCTACAGATGGAAGAATGACACGTTCATTGGCTTCAAAGGCTGCTTTTAAACATGCAGATTCGTCATATTCAACTGGAATGACTTTAACATGCGGTGCCACATCGCCTAAATAAGCGGCTACACCGGCAATGAGACCGCCACCGCCTACAGCAACGAATACGTAGTCAACATCGCGCCATTGACGCAAAATTTCGTTGGCAATGGTTCCTTGACCGGCCATAACGAGTTCGTCGTCATAAGGTGGAATAAAGGTCATACCTTCATCTTTTGCACATTGGATTGCATATTTATTGGCTACGTCAAAAGAATCACCATGCAGAACCACTTCACCGCCTAAGCGTTTAACCGCTTGTACTTTAATGTCTGGTGTGGTTTTAGGCATAACAATAATGGCGCGAATACCTAACTTTTTACCAGATAATGCCACGCCTTGAGCATGGTTACCTGCAGAAGCAGTAATAACGCCACGTTCCAACTGAGATTTCGGTAATTGACTAATACGGTTGTAGGCACCGCGTAGCTTGAAAGAAAAGACAGGTTGTAAATCTTCGCGTTTAAAGCGAATGTTATTGTTTAGTTTTTCACTAATTCGTGGCGCTGCTTCGAGTGGGGTTTCGATTGCAACGTCATAGACCGTTGCCTGTAATATTTGTCGAACCAAACGAGACAGCATGTTAATTTTCCATCTAACAGTTTAAAATAGGCGTTCATTGTAACAAACACCCGTACATTTGGGCTGTAAAATCAGCAACAAATGTCAAAAAATAGTTGAGCCAAGTTATGAGTCTGTATGCTACCCAAGATGAAAAGAAACAAGCTGCCGCAAAAGCTGCGTTAAAGCATTTGCCAAAGGGCGGCATTTTGGGTGTTGGTACAGGAAGTACTGTGAACTTCCTCATCGAATTATTGCCAGAGCTTCAACTTGAAGCTGCTGTTGCAAGTTCTGAAGCAACTGCACAACGTTTGAAAAAATTAGGCATTGAAGTGGTTGATATGAACCATGTTGGTGGTTTGGATGCCTATGTGGATGGCGCTGATGAAATCGACCGTCATATGCACATGATTAAAGGCGGCGGCGCTGCGTTGACTCGTGAAAAAATCGTTGCATCAATTGCGAAAAAATTCGTTTGTATCGTAGATGATTCTAAATGGGTTGATCAGTTGGCACGTGAATTCCCGCTTCCTGTAGAAGTGATTCCAATGGCACGTTCTGCTGTTGCGCGTAAAATTGTCTCTTTAGGCGGCGACCCTGTGTACCGTGAAGGCGTAGTAACTGATAACGGTAATGTAATTTTAGACGTACACAACTTAAATATCTTAAATGCTTTAGAGCTTGAAAAGACTTTGAATGACATTCCGGGTGTAGTGTGTAACGGTATCTTTGCTCTAAACAAGGCGGATATTGCTGTTGTAGCCACTGATAACGGTATTGAAGAGCGTACTGCGGTTTAATCTGTTCTATTAGAATCCCCCTAAATCCCCCTTTGATAAAGGGGGACTTTTCACCTGAATTTATTTAGGTGGTTTTCCCTCCTTTGTAAAAGGAGGGTTAGGGAGGATTTAAAATTAATAAAAAATATGACTCCCAACCTTCCTGAAATTCAAATCACCCGAAAATTACGTGCCACACGCCTAAGACTGCGTGTAGAACCAACTCAAATTAAATTAACGGTTCCCCAGTTTTGTACACAGCGCCAAGTTCAAGATTTTCTTAAACAATCGGAACAATGGATGATTGAGACATGGCAGAAGCAGCAGGAAAAAGCAGGGCTGCAGGATCGAAGTCTGCCAATAAAATTAAAGTTATTTAATTTAGAACAACCGTTAATGGTTGTTTATCAAACGCAAAAACATTCATTTATCTTGGATGACGAAAGCCATCAACTATTCATCAGTGATCGACAGCCTGAGCAATATTTAAAAAGCTTTGTGATTGCTTATGCCAAAGAGTATTTACCAATTTATTTAAAGCAAGTGAGCAGTGAAACAGGCTTGAAATATGGTGATTGCTCAATTCGTCAGCCCAAAACGCGCTGGGGAAGCTGTTCAGCGCGCCATGATATTATGCTGAATAGCGCATTGGTGCTGTTTCCAGAGCAAGTTGTACGATATGTGGCTGTACATGAGTTAGCGCATACTAAGCACTTTGATCATAGCCCAAACTTTTGGGCTGAAGTGCAAAAGCATGATATAAATTTTCAGCAGCATCGAAAAATACTAAAAATGACGGCAATGCCTTGGTGGTGGGTGCTCTGAATTAAAGGCACTAAGTTGTAAACACTAAAGCATTTCTTAATATATTATTTCAATTAAATCAAATTCTTCTTGGTATGTAGGCGGTTCTAATGCGTAATAAACATTGGTTAATGCCATCAGATCGACTATTTCATCTGAAGGGCGTTGAGCGTTTCTTTTTATGCATACTTCGAGCGGGATTTGAAACCATACAGCAACGCATTTTTTACCCAATTATTTAGCTTGCTCAATTATCGGTAGACGTTCAGATTGCTTTACTAAAATAGCATCAAAAATAATATTTTCAGGTTCGCGGGATATTTGGTTTTTGGCCCAAGTTGATTTCCCAGCCCCTTGGCATCCGATCAATATATAAATGATTTTAACCTTTGGGTTAGTTTTTAATTCATGCTTAAAAGCGTCAAAACAGCATTGTCATGCTGGAATATTTCTTTCTTTAGTGAAGACACGACCTTGAGCTGTGGATAGGTAATGATCAGGATTTATATGCATGATCTGACTTAATAGGATTCAGAAGATAAGCTAACATTATAAAGTGAAGCTTTATATGTCAAAACAGTTCAGAAAACCGTAACTTCCTGTCATACTACGCAGTCATCAAATGGATACTTTGAATAGAGGTAAAGAGCGTGATTTCAGTAGGTATTGTCGGCGGTACAGGTTACACAGGTGTTGAATTACTGCGTATTTTACTGCGACACCCAAATGCAGAAGTGAAAGTTTTAACTTCGCGTACTGAAAATGGCCGCCGTGTGGATGATATGTTCCCAAGCTTGCGTGCACATACAGACCTTTGCTATTCAGATCTAAATATTGAAGAACTAAAACAATGTGACGTTGTATTCTTTGCGACGCCGCACGGTGTTGCAATGAAACACGCAGAAGAGTTAGTTGCTGCAAATACTAAAGTGATTGACCTTGCTGCTGACTTCCGCTTGCAAGACTTAGCTCAATTTGAGAAATGGTATGGCCTCGACCATGCTTGCCCAGAATTATTAAAAGATTCAGTTTACGGTTTGTCTGAATTAAACCGTGAAAAAATTCAAAAGGCTTCAGTGATTGGTAACCCAGGTTGTTACCCAACAACTGTTCAGCTCGGTTTAGCGCCAGTATTAAAAGCTGAAGGATTAGTGAAACCTGAAAGCATTATTATTGATGCAAAATCAGGTGTGTCTGGTGCAGGTCGTAAAGCCAGCCTGGGTATGATCTATTCTGAAAATGCAGATAACTTTAAAGCTTATGGTGTAGCGGGTCACCGTCATCATCCTGAAATTGTAGAAGCCTTAGAAAATATTTCAGGTCAAAAAGGTGTGTTTAACGAAATTTTATTCGTACCGCATTTAGTACCGATGATTCGTGGCATGCTCAGCACTATCTATATTGATTTGACAGACGCAGGTGCTTCTGCGGATTTACAAAGCATATATGAACAGTTCTATGCCAATGAGCAGTTTGTAGATGTTATGCCTGCAGGTAGCTCACCTGAAACACGTACTGTGCGTGGTGCGAACCAATTACGTATTGCGATTTGCAAACCTCAACCGAAAAAATTGGTGATTTTGGTGGCTCAAGACAACTTGGTGAAAGGTGCTGCAGGCCAAGCCGTACAAAATATGAACTTGATGTTTAGTTTTGCTGAAAATGCAGGACTTCAAGGCATTGGTTTATTACCATAAGAAACGATTTAAAACTTCACACACATTTAAAACTGGATTTTAATGTGTGCCTTGAGTGAATTAAAAATAAGAGATGACGATGTCGAATACAGAATCTAATTTCAAGTCAGAATCTGAAAACAGTGAAAAAACGCCTTTTATGAAGACGAATATGCCACTGGCGATTGGTGCAGTTGTACTTGCATTGAGCAGCGGTTTGCTCGGATATAGTATCGGTCATCGTCAGGGCTTAACTGTGGTCGGTTATGATGCAGATGCAGAGCAACTTGTTGATGTGGTGCAAAAGCAAAAAACTGAATTAGCAGGCCTAAATAAAAGTTTGAATGCGGCAATCCAAGAGCGTGATGTCGCTGTAAGTAATTCAAATGATTTATATTTGGCTGTTAAAAAAGCACGTGATGATCAAGAATTAACTGGTAATTTGAGTGTTTTGTATCGTGAAGTATTGCGCCAACGTGGTGGTATGCCTCTTGCAGTACAACATTTAGCGATTAAACCTTTACCTGAAAATGCGTATGAATACCAACTTGATCTCGTTCAAGTAAGTCCGTCAAAAAGTAATGTGTCTGGAAGTGTTGAGCTGCGTCTAATTAAGGGTACAGAAGTACTTGCAGTACCTTTAGAAGACAAAAACTTTAACTTTAGCGAAAGTGAGCGACTCACTGGACGTTGGACCATGCCAAAAGGCTTTAGTCCAGACTTTATTGAAGTGCGTTTAAGCGGTTCTAAACCCGTTATTCGCCGTTTTAGCTGGTCGAAAGGTCAGCCTGTTGAAAATCAATCTGCCTTCCTTTCAGAAATTCCTCAAACTGAAGCAAGTGCAAACTAAGTGTGAAACCTAAATCCTATGCGAACCAATAAGCGTCAAACGTGTTTATCTGACATTAAAAATTCATTTTACCAATCTGGTTTAGTGGACTGGCATCTAAACCCGACTCTCAGCCAAGGTATGCAGGATGATGGTGATTCAGACATTCAAGTATTGACTGCGCCACCTGAGTTAAAGCGTCCTCCTATGTATGCTGTCGTTTTAATGAACGATGATTACACTCCAATGGACTTTGTAATTGAAATTTTACAACAATACTTTGCTTTGAATCTTGACCAAGCCACTCAAGTAATGCTAACTGTACATTATGAAGGAAAGGGTGTTGCAGGGGTTTATCCGCGAGACATCGCAGAGACTAAAGCAAATCAGGTCAATAATTACGCTCGGTCGCAAAGTCATCCATTACTTTGTCAGATTGAGCCAAAAGATTAATAAGGGGATTACATGCTCAGTCGTCAATTAGAAGTATCACTACGTTTGGCTGTCAGCATGGCTCGTCAAAAGAGACATGAATTTTTGACGGTAGAACATTTATTATTGGCTTTACTGGATAATGATTCCGCTGTTAATGCATTGAAAGCATGTGGCGCAGACATTATTGTGCTTCGCAAAGAACTTGAAGAATACGTAGAACAACATACCCCTAAGCTTGGCGAAAACAGCGATCAAGCACCACATCCTACAGAAAGTTTTGATCGCATTTTACAACGTGCAATTTTCCATGTGCAATCGAGTGGTAATGACCGCACTGTAGAAGGTGCAGACATTTTAGTTGCGATGTATTCAGAGCGTGATTCATTTGCGGTGTATTTACTTAAACGCCATCAAATCAACCGTTTGACATTAACGCAGTATTTGTCACATGGCACACGTAAAGACGAAGTCCAAGCCGAAGAAGAAATCGAAGAGCTCGATGGTGAAAACACCACGTCTTCAAATTCTGGCCCATTAGAGCTATATACGACCAATCTGAATGTTGAAGCTCAAAAAGGCAAAACAGATCCACTGATTGGTCGTGAAAAAGAGATTGAACGTACAGCTCAAATTCTATGCCGTCGCCGTAAAAATAACCCACTTTTGGTGGGTGATCCGGGTGTAGGTAAAACTTCGATTGCTGAAGGTTTGGCTTGGCTCATTGTAAATGGCAAAGCTCCTAAGCCGCTTGAAAATGCAGAAGTATTTAGTTTAGACATTGGTGCTTTAGTTGCAGGAACTAAATACCGTGGTGATTTTGAAAAGCGTTTAAAACAACTGCTAAATGCATTGAAGAAAAAGCCCGAAGCTATTTTATTTATTGATGAAATTCATATGATCATCGGTGCAGGCTCAAGTATGGGCAGCACGATGGATGCATCGAACCTCATCAAACCAGCTTTGGCGAATGGTACTTTACGTTGTATCGGTTCAACGACTTTCCAAGAATATCGTCAAGTTTTTGAAAAAGATCATGCATTATCTCGTCGTTTCCAAAAAATTGATGTCAATGAACCATCTATTTCAGAAACGATTGATATTCTGCGTGGCTTAAAAGGCAAATTTGAAGAATTCCATCATGTGAAATATGAAGATCAAGCGTTGGTTTCTGCGGTTGAGCTTTCAGCGAAATTTATCAATGATCGTTTCTTACCTGATAAAGCCATTGATGTGATTGATGAGGCAGGTGCGCAGCGTCGTTTAAAAGCTGAGCAAGATGATACAGTCATTTCAGTTGAAAACATTGAAGATATCGTTTCGAAAATTGCGCGTATTCCACCGAAAACTGTGTCTAAAGATGACAAGAGCGTCCTTGAAAATCTTGAGCGTGATCTGAAACGTGTGGTGTTCGGTCAGGATGAAGCGATTGAAGCGCTTGCATCTGCGATTAAATTATCTCGTGCAGGTCTTAAAGCACCAGATAAGCCAGTGGGTAATTTTGTATTTGCTGGTCCTACAGGCGTGGGTAAAACTGAAGTCACTAAGCAATTGGCGAAATTATTAGGCGTCGAGCTTGTACGTTTCGATATGTCGGAATACATGGAGCGTCATGCAGTATCTCGTTTAATTGGTGCGCCTCCGGGTTATGTCGGTTTTGATCAAGGTGGTTTGCTGACTGACGCGATTCATAAAAATCCGCATTGCGTACTTTTACTAGACGAAATTGAGAAAGCACATCCGGATGTCTTTAATTTGTTACTGCAAATTATGGATCATGGTTCATTAACGGATAACAATGGTCGTAAGTCTGACTTCCGTAATGTCGTGTTAGTGCTGACGACTAATATTGGTGCAGAATCAATTTCACGTGTGAGCATTGGTTTCATGGATCAAGACAACAGTAATGATAACCAAGACGCGATGAAAAAAGCATTTTCACCAGAGTTCCGTAACCGTTTAGATGGTGTTATTCAATTTAAAGCATTACCAACAACGGTCATTGAAAGTGTGGTTGATAAGTTCTTAACAGAGCTTCAGGCACAGTTAGATGACAAGAAAGTGGTTCTTGAAGTCGATCAAGATGCACGCGAATGGATGGCCGAGCAAGGATACGATCGCTTGATGGGCGCTCGTCCAATGCAGCGTTTAATCCAAGAGCATTTGAAAAAACCGCTTGCTGAAATGATTTTGTTTGGTGAGCTTGCGGAACATGGCGGCAATGTTGCTGTTTCAGTGAAGAAAGAAAATGGCAAAGCAGTGGGCTTAAAACTCGAAGTGTTTGAAGACCAAACCGCTGAACCTGCTTAATCAATTTAATTAACAAAAACCCGTGCTTGCACGGGTTTTTTATATTTATTCAACGCTAGATTTGGATTTCTCAATGATGGACGTATCATTAACAAAAGTGCTGACCACTTTCGGTTTATTTGCACTAACAGCATTGATGGAAATTTTAGGCTGTTACTTCCCATATTTGATTATAAATCAGCAAAAATCGCAGTGGTTATGGATTCCTACAGCCCTTGCATTGGCTGCATTTGTTTGGTTATTGACGTTGCATCCAGCAGCTTCGGGTCGTATCTATGCAGCCTATGGTGGAATCTACATTTTCTCTGCATTGCTGTGGTTGCGTTTTGTCGATCACGTAACTCTAACGCGATGGGATATGCTAGGTGGCATCATTGTATTGGTGGGTGCAGCTGTGATTGCATTACAGCCTCAAGGTTTAATTCGTTAAGTAAACATTGCAGAAGTTAAACCAAGAACTGTAAGAAATCAGAAGCGCAATCTGATTCAAATAAAAAGAACAATACGCGGAAAGGTCATCCGCAATTGTTTGAGACAGGACTACTTTTAATCAAAAATGTTTTTGCGATACCTTGAATAAGTAGGTGCTAGTGAACGAGTTTTGCGGATGGCAATGGTTTTGGGTACTTTTGTCGAAACAAAAGTACCTCCAGCCGAAGGCCAATCCATTCATTCAAACCCTAGATGTAAGACTCCGTCGAATGAACTTAAAAATCATTTTAAAATACGAAATTACTTTGGCGTGCGTAACATCAGATGTTTATTTAAATTTGCATTCAGCGTTGTGGATTTTTATTTCGTATTTCTGTTGAGGTGAAGATAAATCCATCTCTAATACATATGGATTTACACGTTGAAATTGATGCTCAAATAGTAATTCACAATTTTGTAAAGAATTTTTTTTGATCAGTTGTTTGACTTGCTGTTGACCCACCGATTCTGCAAATTGTGTAAAGTCAGGTGTGGTGATAATTCCTTCGATTTCTATTTTATCTGCTGAAACTTCCATTTTTTCCATCAACATATTTTGGTCAACTTGAAAAGGAAGAGTACGAGAGTCCTCGTCACTTATGGCAGAAAGTATTTCATCTAATGCAGGTTTATTTTTGATTTGGTATGCAGCATCCAAAATTCCTTTTTTTACGAGGTATTGATCTAACTCAGTTGGAGATGCTGCAAATGTAACGGTGCTTAGGCCCAAAGAGACTAAAATTAAAAAGCTGTTTTGAATGTGCATATTTTAAATCACTTATAAAAGTTATGGTTTTATTAAAGCATGCAAAAACAAAAAAAGCACCCGAAGGTGCTTCATTTATCTAAGTAAAACCTTAGTCTTTTTTAAGATTTTCGTTAATTAAAAATTCAACAAGTGCTTTTTGTGCATGTAAGCGATTTTCAGCTTCATCCCAAACCACTGCATTTTTGTGGTCAAGCATATTTTCAGAAATTTCTTCGCCACGATGCGCAGGCAAGCAGTGCATAAATAAGCAGTCAGCGTGAGCAAGATCCATCAGGCGTTCATTCACTTGATAATCTGCAAACGCTTTTTCACGAATTTTTTGTTCTTCTTCTTGGCCCATACTTGCCCAAACATCTGTCACGATTAAATCTGCATTAACTGCAGCATCTTCTGCAGAATCAACAAGTTCAACACAGTGTGCAAATTCAGATAAAAATTCAGCTTTAGGTTCATAGCCCTTAGGTGCAGCGATTTTTAATTTAAAGCCCCACATATGAGCAGCTTCAATATATGAGTTACACATATTGTTGCCATCACCAATCCAAGCAACCGTTTTACCTTCAATAGAACCACGGTGTTCAACGAATGTTTGAACATCGGCAAGTAATTGGCAAGGGTGGTGATCATCTGTTAATGCATTGATGACAGGAACTTTTGAATAAGAAGCAAAACGTTCAACAATGTCATGACCAAAAGTACGAATCATCACAATATCAAGCATGCTTGAAATCACGCGTGCAGAATCTTCTACTGGCTCGCCACGACCTAATTGAGAGTCGCGAGATGAAAGGAAAATTGCACTACCACCAAATTGGCTCATTCCTGCTTCAAACGATACACGTGTACGGGTGCTCGATTTCTCAAAAATCATGCCCATGACTTTACCAACGAAAGGTTGGAAAACTTCATTGTTATGCTGTTTGCGCTTGAGTTCGATACCGCGCTGTACAATTTGGTTAAGTTCTAAAGTCGATAAATCGCGTAAAGTTAGAAAGTGACGTAGAGCCATTGTTACTCCACAATAATTGCTGAATCAAAGAACAAAACAACAATTAGTTGTTGGTTGGTTAGAGAAAAAGGAATCGATTAATATACTATAAGAGAGGTAAATTGCAAAAAATCTAGCGCTTTTGGTGACCGTCTAGGAAACGATCGACGCAATAACTGATGTAATTGATGGTTTCTTGATCATTTTCGTCAATGCTGATGCCCATGAGAACGCGCCATTCTAAATTTCGCAAAATTCCAAAATAAAATTGAGCCGAAAACAGCGGGTTTTCACAATACAGCAAACCGTGTTGATGTGCTTGATATAAAATTTCCGCAACGGTGTTCTGAATTTGTTTTGGGCCTTGCTCATGAATATAACGTGCTATTTCAGGATTACGTCCTGTTTGTTCTAAGACTAACCGCATAAATGCCGCATTTTCAGGCATCACGATATGCTGATGAAAGTCACTTAAAGTATTGATGAGATAAGCACGAATATCGGTGTCAGGGCTCACCGTAAATGGTAGGCAAATATCTTTGAAAAATAAGCAGCGACGATAGTCACAAATGGCCTTAAATAATCCGTCTTTATTACCAAAATATTTATAGATTGACGCTTTTGAACCACCTGCATGATTCACGATGTCATCTAATGAAACTGCATCAAAACCACGTTTTAAAAAAAGCTCCGTAGCACTTTCTAAAAGCGCAACACATCGTTCATGTCCGCGCCGCGTTTGTGGCTGGTCATGCGTTAGAGGTTCAATGTGTATTAAATCTTGCATAAAGTGATAATTTTTAACAAAAAAAGAGCTGATTTGACGATAATTATAGCAAAAAAATTAGTACTTTTCTGCTTTGCTTATAAATTAGAGATCTTTGACTAAAGAATAACAACAGATAGGTGATAAGTGAAATATTTGACTAAAGTTTTAGAGTTAATATTCTACAAAGCCATAGAGTTGGAAAAAAATATGGATATACTCAAACTTCGAAAATTAAAGTAAATGCCGTGGAAAGGAATATGACACAACAAACGTCTGCAGGCTTAAGATTTAGACAAGCATTAGAAGTAGAAAAGCCGTTACAAATCATTGGTACCGTAAATGCCTATGCAGCTATGATGGCGAAAGAAGTCGGCTATAAAGCGATATATTTATCTGGTGCAGGTGTTGCGAACTATTCATATGGTTTACCTGACTTAGGCATGACCAGTTTAGACAATGTTTTGGAAGATGTTCGTCGTATTACCGAACGTGTAGACACGCCATTACTTGTCGATATCGATACAGGTTGGGGCGGTGCATTTAACATTGCTCGTACTGTGAAACAAATGATTGCTGCGGGTGCAGCAGCGGTGCATATCGAAGACCAAGTGGCACAAAAACGTTGTGGTCACCGTCCAAACAAAGAAATTGTGTCACAACAAGAAATGGTTGACCGTATTAAAGCGGCAGTCGATGCAAAAACCGATTCAAATTTTGTGGTGATGGCACGTACAGATGCATTACAAAAAGAAGGTTTGCAGGCAGTGATCGACCGCGCATGTGCATGTGTAGAAGCAGGAGCAGATGCGATCTTTGCTGAAGCAATGACAGACATCACCATGTACAAAACAGTCTGCGATGCTGTGGGTGTACCAGTATTGGCAAATATCACAGAGTTTGGTGATACCCCTTACTACACCAAAGAAGAATTAGGCGAGCAAGGCATTTCAATGGTGCTTTATCCATTGTCTCCGACACGTGCAATGCAAAAAGCGGCACTCGAAGTGATGCATGCAATCCGCAATGACGGTACACAAGTCAATGTACTGGATAAAATGCAACAACGAAAAGAACTCTATCAATTCCTCGATTATCACACTTTTGAAAATACCTTAGATAAATTGTTCACTGAAGGAAAATAAAAAATGGCTGAAGGAAAAGTACTCACGGGCGCAGGACTGCGCGGACAAGTAGCGGGTAAAACTGCACTTTCAACTGTAGGCAAAAGCGGTGCGGGCTTAACCTATCGTGGTTATGACGTTCAAGACTTGGCAGAAAACTGTCAGTTTGAAGAAGTTGCGTACCTGATTTTCTTTGGTGAATTGCCAACAACAGAACAATTAGCAGCATACAAAGCTAAACTCAAATCATTGCGTCAATTGCCACAAGCGTTGAAAGAAGTATTAGAACGTATTCCTGCGGACTCACATCCAATGGATGTGATGCGTACAGGCGTTTCAATGTTAGGCAACCTTGAAACTGAACAATCGTTTGAACAACAACAAGATGTTGCAGACCGTATTTTGGCAACGCTACCTGCGATCATTTGCTACTGGTACCGTTTCAGCCATGATGGTGTACGTGTAGAAGAAAACACCGATGATGATTCAATCGGCGCTCAATTCCTACATTTACTGCGTGGCGAAAAACCAAATGAATTGCACGAGCAAGTGATGAACGTATCACTGATTTTGTATGCAGAGCATGAGTTTAACGCATCTACATTCACAGCGCGTGTATGTGCATCAACATTGTCAGATATGCATTCATGCATCACAGGTGCAATTGGTTCACTACGTGGCCCATTACATGGCGGTGCGAACGAAGCTGCGATGGAAATGATTGAAAACTGGACGTCTCCAGAAGAAGCTGAACGTGAAATGCTCGGCAAACTTGAGCGTAAAGAAAAGATCATGGGCTTTGGTCATGCGATCTATAAAGACAATGACCCACGTAACGGCATCATCAAAATCTGGTCTGAACGCCTAGCGAAAGACGTTGGCGATACGGTACTTTATCCAGTATCAGTACGCTGTGAAGAAGTGATGTGGCGTGAGAAGAAACTGTTCTGTAATGCAGATTTCTTCCATGCATCTGCTTATCACTTCATGGATATTGCAACGAAATTGTTTACGCCAATTTTTGTAATGTCACGTGTAACAGGCTGGGCTGCACATGTAATGGAGCAGCGTGCGGACAATCGTATTATTCGCCCAAGTGCGGACTATACAGGTCCGGAATTACGTAAAGTTGTGCCAATTGCAGAGCGTTCTGCGGCATAATTTTAAAGTTAAATAAAAAAGCCTCTTTTGAGGCTTTTTTATTATTTGTTATTTAATTTAACAATCTATTTGGTTAATAAAACTGGATCTTCAACGCTATATCCTGTTTCAAATGGAATCCCTAGATATTTAACAGTTACTAAATAAAAAGGCTTTTGCACTACACGATAAGTTTTAGAGATTTTTAAACCTTCTTTATAGGTCTCAGCCTTTTGTACAGCGCTTTTATACTGCGAATTTTTAACACGATATTGATAGGTCCATTTATCAATGGTTTCAGTGGGGTCATACCATGATTTAGCAGTGCCATTCATGGTTGTTAATAACTGTATTCGAGCATTATTGTTATTTACTGGTGTTAATTTGACTAAACGTTTTTTTATTTTCGCGATTTCTTTATCAAACTGGGTGCTGTCTTGATCGTAATCAATCCGTTTTGTCTTTGGATTAATATACAAAGACTTCACTGTAATTAATTGCGTCGGTTTTTGGCTATTTAATTGATAATAATATAATTGTGGTAAACGACCACGACCATCTTCAAAATGACGCATTAAATAGATTTTTTGGTCTTTTTTATCAAAACCTAAAACCTCAATGTTTTGAGGGCCGCCTACCGTCGCGAAAGCAGAGCAGGACAGTAGGGTGCTAATTGCGAATGCATTGAAATGACGTAGCTGCATTTTCTTGTCCTGATAAGTAAATTCCTCAATACAGTATGCGATGCAAAATGATATTTAAATATGAAGATTATGTATGTTTTATTCTGCATTTAAGATGTCTAATACACTGTGAGCAACATTTTCAGTTAACTGATCTAGGCGTTCTAAAGCCGTACCCAAAATAAAATAATGATAATTATAGATACGACCATCATGTAAGATTGAAATATAAAATGTTCCTTCGGGTTTTTCTACGGTTGCACTGCCACCGGGTTTGAGTAATCCGGTGCAGGCCACCACGAAGTCCGCATGAAAAAATAGTTGTTGTCCTTGCTCAGCCATCGCTTGAGTCACTTCTGCGGATTCGGCCGTAAATTTTTCTATTAGTAGAGGATCTACTTTTAAAATTTCACGCTTGATCGATGGATCATAGCTGACAAGACCACCTAACAAGATATCTGCACCACTATTCTTATAAATTGAAAATTGGCTACATAAATAACCAGAGCTCGCACTCTCGATAAACGCGATAGTCATGGATTTTTGTTCTAAAGCATCGCAACACAGTTTAAGCATGTGCTTACCCCAAAGTAGAATGGTGAATGATCATTAGTATTCTTAAAATTTTAGCATTGATTTCGCTCGCCTGTAATTTCACTAAAAGTCTAAGTTGGTACTGTGTGTGTTGTGGAATTCACGAAAATAGCGTGATTGTTTAGAAGCTGTACGAAAATATGAAATAAAGGTTTCTTCGGAAGGAAAACGATGTTAAAACTTAAAATAAAGAGCGTAACAAAAGTAGGTTTATTTCAATGAAAACGACTGTTAAATATGTAGTATTAAAAAGCCTAGACTATCAATTGGGCACGCCACTTTTTCAAGAAGAATTAGACGCAGATAGCCTGTATTTTGATCAAATTCCGGCTGTAATTCAGTATCAAAATCATCAATTCAAAGTGAAAAGCAAAGAGTTAAAGCGTGTTTATTTGGCGGAAGAAAATGAAGACATGCAAACCATTATTGTGAAAGTACTTGCCGTTTAATTTCGATCAATTTGTAGTATTAAAAATACAGTTCTCATTGAGTTGGGAGCTGTTTTTTTTGTATTTGACAGACTCAAATTTATATATAAATCTAGATTTAAAGGAGATATGTATTTTTAATGGAGCATGTAAATAATTTTGTGTAATTGCTTTTCATCAATTTAAAGGTGATTGCTTAAGCGGTCACCGAATTCAATAATAAAGCGGCTCATGGCTAAACGCCAGTCGCGAATCGGCATATTCCACTTTTTAGATGCTGCATCAATGGCCAGGTAAATCACTTTACGTACAGAATCATCCGTTGGAAAGACTTTACGTTTTTTGATCGCTTGGCGTATTACGCTGTTTAATGACTCGATTGCGTTGGTAGTGTAGATGGCTTTGCGTATCTCGGCTGGATAAGCAAAGAAGGTATTCAGATTCTCCCAATGCGTACGCCAGCTTTTGCTGATCTGTGGGTACTTGTCATCCCATGTTTGGGCAAATTGATCTAGGGCCATCAAGGCTGCCTCTTCAGTGGGTGATTGATAAACGGCTTTTAAATCCTGAGTGACCACCTTGTAATCTTTCCATGACACGTATTTCAAGCTGTTGCGTAGCATGTGGATAATGCACAGCTGGATGTGGGTTTGCGGGTATACGCTGTTAATGGCATCAGGAAAGCCTTTTAGTCCTGAGAAGCGCTGCTTCGCAAGGCAGGCGATCAGAATATCCTGCAACCCTCGGTTTTTCAGCTCAGTCAGAACATTTAGTCAGAACTTGGCAACTTCATTCTCAGCCATCCACATGCTGAGCAGTTCTTTGTGTCCATCAAGATTAATGCCTAAGGCAAGGAATACAGCCTTGTTGATGACACTGCCATTATGACGGACTTTAACTACAATACAGTCCATATAAACGATGGGGTAGATTGCATCCAGCGGACGGTTTTGCCATTCAGCAACCTGCTCATTGACGGCATCAGTCACCTTGGAAATGAGCGTTGGAGATACATCGGCATCGTACATTTCCTTGAAGGTAGCAACGATTTCACGGGTGGTCATACCTTTGGCATAAAGGGATAGAATCTGGTTATCCATTTGCGTGATACGGGTCTGATTTTCTTAATCAACTGAGGTTCGAAAGTACCATAACGATCACCTGGTGTGGTGATCTCAATCTCCCCATCATCGCTAAGTACAGTCTTACTAGAATAACCATTGCGTGAATTTGAGCCAGATTTACGGGCATTTTTTTCATGTCCGAGATGTTCGGTAAGTCCGGCATTGAGAGCCGTTTCAACAGTGAGTTTAGTCAACAATCGGGTGAATTGGTTTAGATCGTCTTCTGTTTTGATTCCTTTAGCAAATTCTGCTGCAAGGTCTTTTAGTTTTTGTTCGTTCATCATATTGCCTGACTCCGTTGTGAATATGAAGGTAGCAAATTCAGGCAATTACACAATTTAAATTACAGTCTCTTTTAGACCACTTGATCGTGTCGTCTTCGCTATTCGACTAACAGCTATTTAATCCCCCAGATATTATTTAACCCGAATCGCGGATAAGAAATAAACTTGACAATAAGAAGACTAGAGCCATCAGTTGAGTTACCACACAAAACTCACAACTCTAGTCCTAATGTTCAATAGTACCGAATTATTCTGCGTAATTGATGATTTCTTTCTTAAATTTGAAGCAACTTATTGGAACTTTCTCAAACAAAATAGCCATTCTTTAAGAATCAGACGTGCTCATCTGACGATCTCAGAAATCTGCTTTATTGCCATTTGGTATTAATGTTCTTATTTCAGCAATTTCAAAGCCTTTTTCACATGGTTAAAAGAAGATAAAAGACATTTGTTTAAAAGCTTACCATGTTACCATATGACAGACAAAGCACAGGCGAAACTAGACTTAGAAATTAGTATGAAGTGTTGTAATCCTAATGCCCCGAATATGCCTAGCTAACAAAAAAGTTAATTTATAAGTTATGAAATATAAATAAAATTGAGATAACATTAGGTATATATTAAAATATTTGATATAGTGTGTTTGATCGAATCCGTAAGCGGAACGGTAGTGTTTGAGTTGTTAACGGAATTGCGTATTCCCTCCATTCTGATGTTCAAGCATCAAATTCAAACAGTTAACGCATAGCATGAATTCGCATCATGCCGATCAAGGGAAGCCTGCAGCTATCCGTGGGTTTTCCTTAAATTCTATTTTTAAGATATTAATTTAATTTTTTTTATCTTTCTTAAATTTCATAGCTACTGTAAATATCATAAGTTTAAATTTTTCTTAAGTGAACAATCTCCAAAATTAAAGTTGGTTTTATTTTTAATACTATTCTGTTTACAAAAGCTCATTATATGAGTCAATAAATGAACATATCTAACGGCTGGACTACTGCTTCAGCAACTAACGGCGATGAAATTCGTGTGAATATTATTCCGTTAAAAAAAATTCAAAGCAATTTGAATGGTAAAACTTTAGTTGAAGTTGCTAAACAAGTTGTCCTAGAGTCAGGACAAAAGCTAACTTTAAATATTGATGGTAAATCTTTTTATACTGAACTAAATAAACTATATAAATTGTATTTTTAAACTCTCACTCTTAAACCGGAACAACTTAGAGCTAAAATTTTTTAATTAAATTATTTATAAATTAATTATTTATTTTCTTAATTTTTTCAAGAACTCTATATTAAATATTATTAAAGGAAATTATTATGTCAAATTTAACTACAGGCACTGTTAAGTGGTTTAACGATACTAAAGGCTTCGGTTTCATCGCGGCTGATAACGGCGAAGAAGTTTTTGCTCATTTTTCTCAAATCATTTCAGGTGGTTTCAAATCACTTGCTGAAGGTCAGCGTGTACAATTTAGCGTATCAAAAGGTCAACGTGGTTTCCAAGCGAGTGAAATCGTTGGGATTGATGGCTAATACATGGAAACTTTATTAAACAAAGTAATGTTAGATGTGGTTGATCAACATGGCGCTGTCTATACACTAGAAGCTATGTGCGAAAAGTCATCTGATGAGCCAAATAGTTTTGGGGATTGCGTCCGTTATCTAAATATAGATGATGAAATAATTAAGCCTAGCTTTGATATGCATTTCTACAGTGATAAAACTGGAAAAATATTTAAGTTATTTTAATTTTTACATGCATTTAAATTAACCTCCTCCGGGAGGTTTTTTATTGGGTGAAATATGGAGCCTGATGTATATAAAGCGCTAACCAAAAAGATACGTCCCAAAAAGAAACCACACACCAGGCCTTTACCTAAAGCCAGTGAAAAAGAGGTGGTCCCACATGTTTGAACAACTAAAAGCTTATTTATAAGTGATACTCTGCTCTAGTTAAGCTACCTTATTTTGTTGTGGTAGCTGGTCATAGTAAAACTCATCTGGAGTCATTTTGTCCAGACTCGAATGAGGTCGTTTCAAATTATAAAATTCAAAATATGCGTTTAATTGCTTCTTCGCATCCAAAACATTGCTGTAGGCTTTGAGATACACCTCTTCATATTTAACGCTCCGCCATAATCGTTCAACCATCACATTATCAACCCATCGACCTTTACCATCCATACTGATTTGAATGCCATTTGATTTCAATACATCAATAAATGCATCACTGGTAAACTGACTGCCTTGGTCTGTATTAGGGTGTGTTGACATTTACAGCCGATAAATTGAGCTAAAGAGGCAACCATATAAATATACAAGCTAAAGCAACAGCGCTTTGATAGTTACGTTTTAGCTTATCGTATCTTGTGGCAATTCCTCTA